>NZ_JANJUE010000088.1 GCF_024710765.1 Pseudoxanthomonas sp. | reverse complement strand
GAATAGCCCCCTTGACCAGCCATGCGGCTGTTGAAAGCGAAAAAGGGGGCAGGCGCCGAAGGCGACGGGGGATTTGCGTTTCGCGCCAAGGGCAAATCCCCCTCAATCCCCCCTTTTGCAACGGGGGAAGCAAAAGCGGATTCATGCGGAAGGCAGCCGTGGATAGCCCCCTTTGAAAAAGGGGGCGGGCGCCGAAGGCGACGGGGATTTGCTCTTGGAGAGATCCCGGCGCTTGGCGCGAAGCTGCCTTCCCGTCGGCTTCACCGATCCACGGCGGACAGATCCGGCACCCGCACGAACAGGTCCGTCACTCCCACGTCCACGCCCATCTGCGCCAACAGCGTCGTGATCTGCCCGCGATGGTGGGTCTGGTGGTTGAAGAAATGCAGCAGCGTGCCGTCCAGCGGGCGCCGGAACGCATCGCCGCGCAGGTTCAGGTAGTCCAGCGGCACCGCGAGGGTCGCCGCATCAAGCGTGTCCACCCAAGTCACGATGATGGCGTCCAGCCACTCCCGCCGCGCGCGCAGCGACGACAGATCCGCGCACGGTCGCGCATCCAGCGCCCGCGGCACTTCCAGCGTGTCCATCGGAGCCAGCACTTCCGATCGCGAGGCGTGCTGGCGAAAGCGCTTCAGCCAGATCGTATCGGCCACTACCAGATGGCTGAGCGTGCCGAAGACCGAACCGAAGAACGCGCCGCGATCGGCGAACAGCTCCGTTTCCGGCAGGTCGCCCGCCAGCGCGTACAGCCGTTCGTTCATCCAGCGGTTGTAGCCGGCCAGCAGCCGGAACCCGGCCGCCAGATCGCTCATTGCGGACGCCGGCTGGAGCGCAACAGCAGCAGGCTGCCGATGGCGGTGCCGATCAGCGAGGCGCCCAGGCCGAGCAGGGTCGCGATCGACAATTCCCGTGGCCAGGGCACCGCCGCGACCTGCTCCACCAGCAGATGCCGCAGGACCACCGCGACAGGCACCGCAATGGCCGCCCACAACCAGATGCGCAGGAAGCGCCCGGTCCCGAAAGCGCGTAGCAGCATCGCCACCACCGCCACGGCGGCAAGCCCGGGGGTATACAGCGCGGCCGGCAGCGCCGCCTGATCGGCGGGCAACTGCCAATACTTGAAGCCGACACCGATCAGCGCGATGACGAATCCGATCGGCAACCAGACGGGACTGGAACGGGTCATGGCGACACCTGCGAGGGACTGCGCGCAAGCCTAGCGAGGTGAGTGGGTGGACGTCCACCGTATGTCGGGAACAAGCCGATCATTCAGCCGATACGGCAAATCCCCTCAGGCGCATTTCGATCGCCGAATGGCAAGGGAAGAGAGAAGCAGATCCCGGGCGGCAGGCGTTGCCGTCAGCCCCCTTTGCAAAAGGGGGCGGAACTCAGCTGTCAAACAACGCCTGGATCGCCGCCAGCCCCGCGCTGGCGCGTTCCTTCTTGCGCTCCGCGTCGGCGACCGGATCGGCGCCGTCGCGTTGCAGTTCGGCGGCGGGCAGTTCGTCCAGGAAGCGGCTGGGCATCAGCCGGATGCGTTCGCCGAAGCGGCGGGTCTCGCGGCTGTGGCTCAGCCACAGCGCCTGCTTGGCGCGGGTGATGCCCACGTACATCAGGCGGCGTTCCTCGGCCAGATTGCCTTCCTCCACGCTGATCTCGTGCGGCAGGACGCCGTCCTCACAGCCGACGATGAAGACGTAACGGAATTCCAGGCCCTTGGCTGCGTGCAGGCTCATCAGCCGCACCTGGTTGCCGCCGTCGTCCTTGTCGTTGCGCGACAGCAGCGCCAGCTGCGCAGCCAGATCGCCGACGTTGCCGCCACGCGGGCCGCCGTCGAACCAGTCCGCCAGTTCGTCCAGGTTGGCGCGCCGCCGTTCGAAGCCGGCCTGATCCTTGCTCTGCGCGCGCAGATCGGCCAGCAGGCCGGAGCGCTCGACCAGGCGCAGCAGCAGGTCTTTGGCCGACAGGGTCTTGGTGTGATCGCGCAGATCCCGGATCACGTCGTTGAACGCGCTCAGGCCGTTGGCCGCGCGCGCCGGCAGCGCCTTCAGCACGGTCATCGACTCGGCCGCGCGCGACATCGGCATGCCCGCGTGCTGCGCCATTTCCGCCAGCTTGGCCAGCGAGGTGGTGCCGACTTCGCGCTTGGGCGACTGCACCGCGCGCAGGAACGCGGTGTCGTCGTCCGGATTCGCCACCAGCCGCAGCCAGGACAGCGCGTCCTTCACTTCCTGGCGTTCCAGGAAGGCGGTACCGCCGGTCAGGTGGTAGGGCACGCGCAGCAGTTGCAGCGCCTTCTCCAGCACCCGCGACTGGTGGTTGCCGCGGAACAGGATGCAGAAATCGCTCCACGGCGCCTCGCGGGCCGTGTGCAGGAAGGCAATCTCGGCGGCGACCTTCTCGGCTTCGTGCTCGCTGTCGCGGCATTCCCACACCCGGATGCGATCGCCGTCCGGCTGATCGCTCCACAGCTTCTTCAGGTGTTCGTGCGGATTGTTGGCGATCAGCGTATTGGCGGCACGCAGCACCCGGTTGGAGCAGCGGTAGTTCTGCTCCAGCTTGATGATCTCCAGCTTGGGATAGTCCTTGGCCATCTCCAGCAGGTTGTCCGGATTGGCGCCGCGCCAGGCGTAGATGCTCTGGTCGTCGTCGCCCACGCAGGTGAAATCGCCGCGCGGGCCGGCCAGCTGCTTCAGCAGGCGGTACTGGGCGTCGTTGGTGTCCTGGCACTCGTCCACCAGCAGGTAGCCGATGCGCTCGCGCCAGGCCTTGGCGATGTCCTCGTTGCCTTCCAGGATCTGCACCGGCAGGCGGATCAGATCGTCGAAGTCCACTGCGTTGAACGTCGACAGGCGCGCCTGGTAGCGCGCGTATAGGCTGGCGGCCTCCTGCTCGCGCGCGCTGCGCGCGGCCGCCATCGCCTCCTCGGGCGAGAGGCCGGCGTTCTTGGCGCGCGATATCAGGTTTTTCGCCGCGTCGATGGCATCGGGTTTGGCGCCGGTCATCAGATCCTTGATCTGTGCGGCCGCGTCGTCGGCGTCGAAGATGGAAAAGCCGCGCTTCAGCCCCGCCGCCGCATGCTCGATCTGCAGGAACTTCAAGCCCAGCGCGTGGAAGGTGCACACGGTCAGGCCGTCGGTCACGTCGCTCTTGAGCCGCTTGCCCAGGCGCTCGCGCATTTCCTTGGCGGACTTGTTGGTGAACGTGATCGCGGCGATGCGCTTGGCCGGCATCCGCCCCGAGGTGATCAGGTGCGCGATCTTCTCGATGATCACGCGCGTCTTGCCGCTGCCGGCGCCGGCGAGCACCAGCAGCGGTCCGTGCACGTGCTGGACCGCGGCGCGTTGGGGAGGATTGAGGCCTTGCATGGGGGCGCTATTGTAGGGCCAAGCCCGCCCCGCATCGGCGCCCGGGACGGCTTGAAACAGAAAATTTTCACATTGACATCCGGCCCCGCATCGGCGGGGTGGCGTCGCCATGCGCCATGCCCGCGCCGCATCGACGTACCCGACCGGTATCCCGGTTCGCGTGGCTTTCGGACGATTCCGATGGGGCGCCACCGACGCCCGTGGTCTCCTTCCAATTGTCAGGTGATGCACTCCTGTTCGTATCCGGGGATCGCGCCGTGACGACACGAATCGATACCAACGGAGTCAGCAGATGCACCCGCCCATACGGCACGGCGCGCGCAAGCGCGTGGGAGGCTTCAGCCTCGTCGAACTGATGGCGACCACCGCGTTGCTCGCCATCCTGAGCGCGATGGCGATGCCGTCGCTTGAAAACCTGATCAACGGCAACCGCCTGGCGAACGCCAGCAACGAAATGCTCGCCTTTCTCAATGCGGCGCGCCTGGAAGCCGTCGCCCGCAACACGCGCGTGGATTTTTGTCGCAGCGTGGATGGCGAGAACTGCGCGGACGACGCGCCGGCCGCAGGAGGCTGGATGGCTTATCGGCGGCTTGACGGCGGGAACGGCGTGGTTGCCACCACCCGAATGGATGCCCGGATTGCCTTTCAGCTCAACCAGGCGGCCACGGCCTGGACGGGATACGACGCCGACGGCCGGATGCGCGCGGGCGGGGAATCCGCATCCGCGGGCCGCATGCGCCTGTGCATTCCCACGACCCGCCCACGCGACAACATCCGCGATATGACGATCCGTGCCAGCGGCCGGGTCGAAGTGATCGCATCCAGCGGCAACGGAAAGTGCCCGCGACCGGCGGGCTGATCGCGACGCGGTCGGAGTCCGGAGGTACCGAACCCCTGCCGAGCGCAGATCTGTCGCGTGACCGCTTCCACGATTGGGTTCCTTTCGGAATCCTCCGATGGCCGCTGAACCATATTCGCGTTTCCATCTTCGGTCCGCGGCCCGGAGCCGCGCAGGGCGCGCGCTGCCGGGAGCCGGAGTCTCTGGCTCCACGGACGATCACACGGTGGAGACAGAGATGAAGGCGGAGGGGAACGGAAATGGCGCGGTGCGGCCGGATACGGCACGCACCGCCGCGGGATTCACCCTGATCGAACTGATGGTGACGATCGCCGTGCTGGCGATCCTGCTTGCCATCGCTGCGCCGTCCCTGGAAACCATGCTCAACCAGAACCGCCTGGCCGCGGCCAGCGACCAGGTGATCGCCACCCTGCAGAACGCCCGCATGGAGGCCGTTCGGCAGAACCGGCGGGTGATGATCTGCGATTCCAGCAACGGCGGCCAATGCCAATGCTGCCAGCGCAAATGGAACGGCCTCCTGCTCGCGCGGCCCGAGGGCGATGACGGCAGCAAGTCACTGGCGTTCACCCAGCTGAAATCATCCTCCGTGGAGTTCATCCCCGGCAACGCGTTCAACAGCCGCTATTGGAACGACAGGGTCGCCTATCGCGCGGATGGCCGGCCCGCGAGCGGAGCATCGTCGCTGTCGCAACCGCTCACGCTGCGCGTCTGCATCCCCACCACCCGGCCGGCCAACAACATCCGCGACGTGCTGCTGCATCCCAGCGGACGGATCGAGGTGACCTCCGCCAGCGGAAGCGGCAAATGCCCGGCCCCCGATACCACCCCCTCCTGATCGAACCGAGGTAAGCATGTCTGTCCAGCGACGTAACAACGCCAAGGCTCGCCCGTCCTCTTGCCGTCATGCCGCGGGCATGAGCCTGGTCGAAGTGCTGGTGGCGGTGCTGGTGCTGGGCATCGGCGTGCTGGGCGCGGCCGCCACCCAGAGCGTGGCGCTGAAGGCCAACCAGGTGTCGACGATGCGCTCCCAGGCCATCATCGAGAGTTACGGGATGCTGGACGCCATCCGCGCGGCGATGCCGCTGGAGGCTGTCCTCTCTCCTGCCGCGAGGAGCACGTTCCTGGCCGACTACCAGCTGCAGCGCACCTGCGACGCCGATCAGGTCGGCAAGGGCGCCACCCTGGCCAACAACGACATGCGCGAGTGGGTGAAAGCCCTGCGGGACGATCTCGGTGAAGGTGCCTGCGGCAGCCTGGCTTGCGAAACCAAGACCGGCGAGTGCGCCATCACCGTGGAGTGGGACGAATCCCGGTTGCCGGGCGGACAGTCCGGCAACACCCTCACCATCAAGAGTCGCCTGTGAGTACCACCGCCTCCCTGTGCCCGCGTCGAAACGACGCCCGGGCGTATCGGCCGCAACGTCCACCACGAAAGGCGATGGCAGGCCTGTCCCTGATCGAACTGATGGTGGCCGTGGTGCTGGGCCTGCTGGTGGTGCTGGCCGCCATCGGCCTGTTCACCAGCAATCGCGCGGTCTACGACAGCAGCGAGGCGCTGGCGCGGATCCAGGAAAACGCGCGCGCCGGTTTCGAACTGATGGCGCGGGACATCCGCGGCGCGGATGGCACCGCGTGCCGGGCTCCGGTTGACCCGCATACGGCCGCAGCCGCGTCCGCCCCGGAGAAACTCCCGCTCGTCCGCTGGCTGGGCGGCAATGTGGCTCCCTGGGGGCAGTTGGGCGACTGGGGGGATGGCCTCGTGGGTTCGAGCGAAGCGCAGGGAGATTCCATCGAGCTGCGCGCGGCCACGGTGGGCGCCGTGCCCATCACGATGCACAAGGACAACACGCTGTACTACGCGGGCTCTCCCCGGTTCACGCCGGACGAGCCGGTGGTGGCCTGTGACGGCAATACCGGCTATCTGCTGAGGGCCGCCATCGCGGGGCAGGGCAGCCAAATCTCCTACATGGCGGCCACATGCCAGATAGATCCCGGATCAGAAGGCGGGATTTCTGTCCGTGCGAGCAGCCGGGCAGGCGCGGGCGGGCAAATCGGAGGCGGGACGAACTGCGACGATGACGGCAACCCTGCCGGACTCCTCATCGATCCCGTCCGCCGCCCGGCATTCCTGGCCCCGGTCGCCGCGGTCCGCTGGCAGGTGGAGACGAACCCGCGCGGCGGTAAGTCGCTGTATCGCGTGACCCGCGGGCCTTCGCGGACCGATGAGAAGGCGGAAGTCATCGATGGCGTGCGCACGCTGAAACTCCACTACCTGCTGCCCGGCAAGACCGAATACGTCGCCGCCAGCCAGGTCGGCGCGGACTGGAAGCAGGTGCGCGCGGTGCGCATCGCGCTGGAGCTGGAGGCTTCGCCGGGCGGAGGGTCCGGCAACGAAATAGGCCGCCGCATCGTGCATGTCGTCAGCCTGCGGAACCGCAATCCATGAGCGCTCCCCGCAACCCCAGGCCCGCCCGCCCGGCGCGTGCCGTCCAACGGGGCAACACCCTGTTGACGGTGCTGGTGCTGCTGCTGGTGATGACCCTGCTGGCGTTGGCCAGCCTGCGCATCGGCAGCCTGGAGGAGCGCATGACCGCCAACCTGTTCGATCGCAGCCTGGCTTTCCAGGCCACCGAAGCCGCATTGCGGGAAGGCGAGGCATTGGCGCTGTCACTGTCATCGCCTCCAGCCGCTGGCGACAAATGCATAAAGGGCGTTTGTGGACGACCGCCGTATACGTTGAACCCGGACAACGGGTTCGATGCCCTGTTCAAGGCCAATGCGCGCGCCGCTGCCCCGCTCGCGGACAACGCGCTGGCCGTGCCGAAGGCCGATGACGTGCGTTTTCTGGTCGTGCACCAGGGCGTTGCCGAAGTCACGCATGGGTGCTCAAGCATTCTCGGCGCCAACGGATGGCCCAGAGACCCTCTGTGCCTGGCCGATGTCTACCACGTCGAAGCGCGCTATCAGGCCGAAGGCCGCGCCTCGGTGGCCCTGCACTCGAGGGTGCTGGTACCCGCATCCGCTTCCACATCTCTCTAGTCGACCGCCATGAAACCCAGTTCCAGTCGCGCCCGTCCGCTACCCGTTTCGCGCTTGTCCGCGGGCCTCGCCGGATTCCTCATCACCCTTGCGATGGGACCGGTTTCGGCTGGCGTGGACGACTTCCCGATTCCCCCGGTACCGCTGACATCGGGAGTAGCGGTACCGCCCAATCTTCTGTTGCTGCTGGATGATTCCCTGTCGATGCGTGAGGGGTACATGCAGAACCCTGATCTGGAATCACTCGCTACGCTCCCGGACGCATACCGTAGACAGGTCATCATGGCCTGGAATTCGGTACCGTATGGCGGGAAGTTGGCAACACTCGCGCTCAATGTGCTCGCCTACGATCCCCAAAGGACCTATCGACCGTGGCGTAACCCTGACGGCAGTGAAATGCCGGAAATGGATCCTACGGCGACGTCCGGTCATTCGGATCTCCTGACGGAACCTATTTCGCTCTATTCCGTGGGGAAACACTGGTTCTACCTTGCGAATCCGGGCATCGCCAATCCCAGTGCCCTTGATCAGTACTCCCTGTACAAGCTGCTGGCTGAGGACCGGGCGCAAATTTGCTCGACCGCCGAAAAGGACGCCGCCGGTTTGTGGAAGAACCCGGGTACGTACGAATGGCCGGAAGGTGTCTGCCGGGATGTCAGCGGGTTCCAATGGCGTGCTGCCGATGGAAGCGTCATCACCCGCAGCCTCGCCGAGGAATGGCGCAACTACGCCAACTGGTACGGCTACCATCGGACACGCATGAAGGTCGCCAAGGCGGCCGTCAGTGGCGCTTTCAGCGGCCTGGACGAGAACGTGCGGCTGGGCTACGCGGTATTGAACAATCACAACACCCGCAACTTCGATATTCCGGTGCAGACGGACAAGGGGCTGTTCAGGGGGACCAACCGCGCTACGTGGTTCGAGCGGGTCTACAGCGAGCGAAGCGTCGATCTTACGCCCCTGCGTGAAGCGCTGGACCGTGCTGGCCTTTACTTCAGTCGTCGGGACAGGAACGGTCCCTGGGGGCCGGAATCACCAGACAGTCAGATTGCATGCCGGCAGAACTTCGTCATCCTCGCGACGGATGGTGAGTGGACGCCCGACAACATTGCCATCTACAACGAAGACGGTACCAGCGGGCCCGTTCATACCTCTCCAAATGGAGACACCTACCAGTACAACCCTGCGCCTCCATATCGGGACGGGTACGGCAAGACCTTGGCTGATGTGGCGATGAGGTACTGGAAGTGGGATCTGCGCGGTGATTTGCCCGACGTCGTGCCAACCACCCAGGAAAACCCGGCCTTCTGGCAACACATGGTGACTTTCACGATCTCGATCGGCATGAGGGGCAGTCTGGACCCGGTGGCCGACTGGCCCGCGCTGGTCGCCGGAACCCGGCAGTGGCCGAGCCCCGTGCAGTGGCCGAACAGCGGGATGTACAAGGTGGACGATCTGTTCCATGCCAGCGTGAATGGACATGGCGCTTACGTCAGTGCGATGGACCCCGAGGCGCTCAACAAGGGCCTGGAAGCGGTACTGAACACCATCAGCGAGCGCGTAGCATCCGCTTCCAGTCTCGCCGTGGATGGCATGACACTCGAAGCCGGCAAGCGCAGCTTCGTGGCCAGCTTCCTCCCCGGACCGTGGACCGGTGATCTCAAGGCCTACGTCATCAATTCGACCGGGGTGTCCTCCGATCTGGCCTGGAACGCGGCCGAAGGCATCCCCGCGCATGACCGCCGTCGGCTGTATACCCACGGGCTGCCCGGCCAGTCGGGAAAATGGTCGACAAAAGCATTTCCGACCAGCGATCAGAAAACCGTATTGACTGAGGACATCGCCGCATGGATCCGCGGCGACCGCAGCCGCGAAGGCGCCGGATTACGCGCGCGCCGCGGCCTGCTGGGCGACATCGTCCACAGCTCGCCCGTGCATGTGAAGACTGCAGGTGCGGAGGCCGTGTTCGTCGGCGCAAACGATGGCATGCTGCACGTGTTCGATGCGACGAATGGCAAGGAACTGCTGGCCTACGTCCCGGGCCTGCTGGACATGAACGAGCTGAAGGAACTCAGTCGGGCCAAGGGATTCCGCCATCAGTACTTCGTGGATGGTCCGTTGACGGTGGCCCGCATGGACGGCGGCAATGGCGTGCTCGCCGCGGGTACGCTGGGGCGCGGTGGACGTGGGGTGTATGGCCTCTCGCTGGATCTGGCACGGCCGGATCAGGTGCCGTCGAGCTGGGAGTTTCCCGGTGACGGCGGCATGGGGCAGGTGCTGTCGCGGCCGCAACTGGTGCGCCTGCAAACGGGCACCGGAGCGCCGGACACCGTACTCGTGGCCAATGGCATCAACAGCCCGGATGGCAAGGCCGCGCTCTATGTCCTGGATGCGGCCACCGGCGAGTTGCGGAGGAAGATGGTCGCGGGCGATGAAACTGCCAATGGCCTGTCCACACCCACGGTGCTGGATCTGGACGGGGATGGCCGGGCGGACATCGCCTACGCGGGCGATCTGCGCGGCAACGTCTGGCAGTTCGGATTGAGGAATGGCAGCGTCCGCAGGGTATTCACCGCAGTGGATGCGAACGGGACCCGGCAATCGATCACCGGCGGCATCGGCGTGGCCCTTCATCCTACGACCCACAAACGCTGGGTGTTCTTCGGCACCGGGCGCTATCTGACCCTCGCCGACGGCGCCGATGTATCCACCCAGAGCTGGTATGGCGTGGATGTGGAAGACAACGACTCCGCCATCACCCGCAGCCAACTGCTCGAACGGAAAATCACCGCCAGCGTCACGACCGACGGCAAACTGGCCCGCGCCTTTGAAAAGGCACGCCCCAACGACATGCGGGGCAAGCGTGGCTGGGTGGTTGATCTGAGTACCCCCGGCGCCAAGTCCGAAGGCGAGCGCATGATTGGCGAATCGCAACAGATCATCGGCGGCCGGACCCTGCTGGCCGCGAGCATGGCACCGACCGGAGGCGGCTGCGGCGGCAGCGGGCGCGGGTATCTGAACGCGATCGACCCCTTCACCGGCAGCGCGACCTCGACGCCCTTCTTCGATGTCAACGGCGACGGCAAGATCGACGGGAAGGACAGCATTGACGGCACACCCGCGGGTTCGATCGATCTGGGTCTGGGCATGATCACCGACCCCAGTATCCTGCTGGGCAAGCTGGTCGGGGGCGGCGGCAACGGCATCGATTCCCAGGCCTGTGCCAGCGGAGCCTCCGCCACCACGGCTTGCGTGGCGATGAATGCGCTGGGCAGCACGGCCGGACGCTATGGCCGGGTGTCCTGGACAGAGCGCGTCCAGGGCGAGTGAGGGGGCCTGTGCCATCAGTAGGAGAGACACCCGGGCGCATTCCCCCTAGGATTCGAGTCTTCGGTTTCAAGGGGAAACAAACAGGATGATGTCCAAACGACTGTGGCTGCTGGCGTTGCTGCCGGTATCCGCCGCCATGGCGGCCGACAAGAAACCCGCGCCGCCGCCGGATCCCACCTCCGATCCGTTGATGATCACCGCCGGCTTCCTGACCCACCACCCGGACATGAAGTACCGGCTGCTGGGCATGGAAGCCTTCAAGGCGAAAAAGTACGAGGACGCGATGCGGTTCTTCCGCCGCGCCAGCTTCTACGCCGACAAGCCCTCCCAGGGCATGGTCGCGGAAATGCTGTGGAACGGGCAGGGCGCGCCGCAGGACAAGGCGCTGGCCTACGCCTGGATGGATCTGGCGGCCGAGCGCGGCTACGCCGGTTTCCTCGGCCTGCGCGAACGTTACTGGAGCGCGTTGAGCGAAGCCGAACGCGCGCGCGCGGTCGAGGAAGGGCAGGCCATCTACGCCCGCTTCGGCGACGCCGCCGCCAAGCCGCGCTACGAAACCCAGCTGCGTCGCGGCAGGATGCAGCAGACCGGCAGCCGCACCGGCTTCACCGGCAACGTGCAGATCATCGTTCCGGGTCCCGGCGGTGAGCAGACCATCGACGGCAGCAAGTTCTACGACCCCCGTTACTGGGATGCCAAGAAGTACTGGGCCTACACCGACCAGGTCTGGGCCAAGCCGCGGATCGGCCGGGTGTCGGTGGGCGAGGTGGAACAGGTCGACGAGAATCTGCCCGCCCCCGGCTCGCGGGTGCCGGAAACCGCGCCGCAGGTGGATGCTCCGGAACCGGACGTGCCCGAGGAGCCCACGCCCGTCAATCCCTGACGGGCCAGCCATGCGCGGCAGTAGAATCCGCGCATGGCCAAGCTCTACTTCTACTACTCGGCAATGAATGCCGGGAAGACCACCACGTTGCTGCAGTCCGCCCACAACTACCGGGAGCGGGGCATGCGCGTGCTGATCCTGACCCCGCGCCTGGACGACCGCGCCGGCACCGGCGTGGTCGCCTCGCGGATCGGCCTGAAGGCCAGCGGTACCCCGTTCATGCATGGCACCGATCTGGAAACGCTCATCCGGGCCGATATCACCGCGCACGGCAAGCTGGACTGCGTGCTGGTGGACGAGGCCCAGTTCCTGACCAAACCGCAGGTGTGGCAGCTCAGCGAGGTGGTGGATGCGCTGCGCATCCCGGTGCTCTGCTATGGGCTGCGCACCGACTTCCGCGGCGAACTGTTCGAGGGCAGCCAGTACCTGCTGGCCTGGGCCGACGAGATTTCCGAGATCAAGACCATCTGCCACACCGGCAAGAAAGCGATCATGACCGTGCGCGTGGACGAGGAAGGCCGCGCGGTGCAGGACGGCCCCCAGGTGGAAATCGGCGGCAACGAACGCTACGTCTCGGTGAGCCGCGCCGAGTTCAAGCGGATCGCCCGCGGTGAAAGCCGCATCGAGCCTATGCAGGCGCCGTTGCCGCTGTAGGGCAGGGGTTGCTCGGCTGCCTTGTCCTGAGAAGCCAGAAGCAAATCCCCCTCGGTCCCCCTTCTGCAAAGGGGGAGGCAAAGCCGGTTTCGGGCGTTGAAGTCTCCTGGCTGCTCCCTTTTCCAAAGGTAATTCCCAAGCAAACCGGACCAAATCTGAGAGGATTTGGTCATGAAGCAAGGTCCTGCTTGCGCTGGTAGCCGGCACTACAGCCTGTCGGATGGACGACTCAAGTGCCGCGCCTGCGGCAAGCGCTTCACGTGGACGTCAGTGTGGGATTCGGTGCGCTTGCCGGGCGCCAGCAAACAGCGCCTGCTGGAGT
>NZ_JANJUE010000249.1 GCF_024710765.1 Pseudoxanthomonas sp. | reverse complement strand
CGGTAATGGGTTTGGGCTTGCCACCTTCCTGCTGGGTGCAGTTACCGGAGGCGATGCTGGGTTCCGTCCCTTCTTCCAGTTCCGCGCGCTTCCGCTCGGGCTCTATGTCCAGGATGACTGGAAGATCACGCCCACCTTTACGGTGAACCTCGGCATGCGCTGGGAGTACGAGACGCCGACCGCGGAGCGGTACAACCGGACGGTGCGCGGCTTCGATTTTGATACAGCGAATCCGATCGAAGGGCAGGCGCGGGCGGCCTATGCGAACGCGCAGGTACCCGAACTGCCGCTGGCGCAGTTCCGCGTTCGCGGCGGGTTGTTGTTTGCCGGGGAGGGTGGAGTTCCGACGTCGCTTTGGGATCAGGACCGCAACAACTTTGCCCCGCGGATCGGTTTTGCATGGAACGTGAGACCCCGGACTGTTCTGCGCGGTGGATATGGGATCTTCTACCAGCAATTGGGCGCCAATTTCAACGATGTGCAACAGCAGGGATTCAGCCAGCGTACGTCGCTTGTCGCGAGTCTCAACAATGGGGAATCGTTCATCGCCTCGACGGGCAACCCATTCCCAGACGGGTTCATCTCACCGGCGGGAGCCTCAGCCGGGACGCGCACATTCCTGGGCCGGTCGCCGCAGTTCTTCAATCCCCGCATGCGGACGGGTTACATGCAGCGCTGGAGTTTCAACATCCAGCAGGAATTGCCATGGCGGCTGCTGCTGGATGTGGGGTACGTGGGGAACCGGGGCACGAAACTGCCGATGGCGCTGGACGGCAGTCCGCTGCCGGAGCAATACTGGAGCACTTCGCCGGTCCGAGACAACCCGACCATCAATTTCCTGACGCAGAATTTCGCGAATCCATTTCGGGCGATTCCCGATTTTGCGGGCACCTCCCTGGCCGGAGCCAACATACAAAGGCAGCAGATGCTGACACCGTATCCCCACTACCTGACAGTGGGTTTCAGTGATTCCATCGGCTTCTCCTGGTACCACTCTCTGCAGATGCGTCTCGAGAAACGCTT
>NZ_JANJUE010000244.1 GCF_024710765.1 Pseudoxanthomonas sp. | reverse complement strand
AGACAAGCCGACAGCAGCGGCATGGCCAAGCCAAAAGCGATCAGGGACAAGCCGCGTCGCTTGAGCTCGTCTACCAGACGGCTGACAATCAGTCCCATTTCCAGCAGGAACAGAGCCAGCACTGCCTTGAACAGATCGAAGTACATGATCTTGATGGGTTGCAAGCCCTCCGGCCCTGCCGCCCAACCAATCGCCATCCCCCCCAGAAGCAGGGTTACGCCCTTGCCCAGGAAGGCCTCATGACCCAATGACCTCCAGTCGGTGTCCTTGCTGACCCCGCGAGCCAGAACGATGCCGACGAGAATGGCGGGAATTTCCATGACAGCCAGCAAGATCGCCATTTGCGGTTCGACATCGATACTGCGTGACGACAGCCACGCTGCAGCAACGGCAAAAGTGGCGACGCTGACCGACCCGTAGTGGGCGGCCGTTGCTGCGGCATTTGGACGGTCAAAACGAAAAATCGCACGCAAGGCGCCAAAGGCGATCAACGTCTGAACGACGCCCAGCACGACCACCGCCAGCAGTTGGGGCAGCAATGGCCCCAGGGGCTGGGTTGCCAGGCCTTGGCCGCCTTTCAGGCCAATTGCCAGCAGCAGGAAAATGGATAGCGAGTCGTACAGAGCGCTCGGCAGTTTCAACTCCGAGCGCAGGAGTCCGGCAACCAGCCCGAACAGGAAAAACAGGATGACCGGATCAATGCTGTTCATGGTGACGATCTTCAGGGATTACAGTAATCGCAATGGGCCGGATCAGCGAAGGCGACCCCGTCCTTCCGGAGATGTTCTTCCCGAAAGTTGCAAGCGGGACAGCCCCAGACCTGTCCCCGCTGCTCGCGGGTAGGCAGGCCGCATTCTGCACAAGGCAGTCCAGCCACCCGTTCAATGGCGGAATAACCCGGCGATCCGCATTGAGGGCAAAACGAACGTAGTTTCTCCGCCAGACTGTGTGCCGCCTTGCCAATATTTACCATGCGTTCCGGATGCGCGTGAGCCCGGAGGTCGCGTTCGACAAGAATTGCCGCCTGATCCGAGGCTAGCC
>NZ_JANJUE010000431.1 GCF_024710765.1 Pseudoxanthomonas sp. | reverse complement strand
CACGAGATTCATCACGACCTCCTGAAACAGATGCGAATCGATGCGAGCCGGATGCACGGCTTCGTCGAGCGCCGTGCGCACCTCGATGTTCTTCTCCTTGAGCCGCAGTTCGAAGAGACCGAGCACCTTGCCAATGGCTTCGTTGATGCTGATGCGCGACTCGCTCGTCGACTGCTGCCGCGCGAAGCCGAGCAGCTTGCGCACCACCGTCTCGATGTCGTCGATACCCTCGCCGATCAGCTGCAGATACTCCGCCGTGCGCGCTGCATCGCCCGGTGCGCGCTCGATCGCATACAAGCATGACTTGATGCCGTTCAGCGGATTGTTCACCTGATGCGCGACCCCGGCGGCGAGTCGTCCGATCGACGCAAGCTTTTCGGCCTGGTAGATCTGGCGCTGGGCGATTTCCAGATCGCGCCGCGCCGTCTCGACACGGTCCTGCAGAAGGGAAAAGTGATGGAAAAAGTAGCCGATCTCATCCTCCCGCGCGGCCAGATCAACGCGCGCCGTCGAGCGGAAGTCGATCGAGTCGATGGCGCGGACGAGTTCCTCGATTGACCGCGTCATCCGATTGATCAGAAAGAAGAGAATCAGCAGCACGCCCGCAGTGATGACCACCGTCGACACCAGCAGCAGCAGAAACACGCTGCGGATCTCGTCGCGAATCGGCTGCGCGTCGAAGCCGATCACAGTCGTGCCCCCGTGCGTGCCGAAGAGCACGAGAGGCTGGCGCACCTCCATCGTCCACCCGAATGATGCGTGCTCGACGATACGCACGTCGCAGCCCGCGGCGCTGTGCAGCGTATCGAGCAGAAAGCGCGAGGCATCGTATGCTGCGTGGTCGCTCACCTGCACGATGGGTGCCCCCGTGCTGTCGGCGATCAGCACGTAGTGCACGGTGCCGAGGCGCGTCATGAAGTTCTGCACATAGGTCTCGAGCACGTTCTCCCTGCGCGAGAGCGACTGCTCTTCGAAGATGATCGCATCGATCACCGACACCGAGAAGGTGCGCGTGATCGAGCGTGCGTTTTCCGATTCACTGGTGATGATCAGCTCGCGCCACTTGATCAGCAGCACGAACGAGATCAGCAGCATGAGCAGCACGATCACCGTGCCGGTCACCGAGAGGATGCGCCTCTTGATACGTGTGCGGATGTTCAGCATGGCGCACTCACTGCGTGACGATGGCACGCACGGCGTCGTAGTCGGCGTCGTGCGCCTCGACGAAACCGTGCACGAATTCGCGATCCCATCCCCGTGTCAGCGCCGCCCTCGCCTGCGCATCGCGCGGCAGCGAAAGCAGTGCCTCGCGAATCGCCGTCGTGACTGCGGACACGTGATCGCGCGCG
>NZ_JANJUE010000198.1 GCF_024710765.1 Pseudoxanthomonas sp. | reverse complement strand
GCGGGGGGGGGGGGGGGGGGGGGGCGGGGGGGGCCGGCGTGGGGCTGCGTCCCCCCCCCGGCCCCCGCCCCGCCCCACGCCGCCCCATCTGCATTTCGGCATCTATGGCCGCGAAGGTGCGCGGGATCCCTGGCCCGTCCTGCAGGCCGGCGCCGCGTCGGGGCGGCGCTGAATCCGCATCCCGCGGAACACTCCATCGCGGTGACGGGCCTCGTGCGGGCACGGACGCGGGCCTATCTTGCCCCTGTCCCCGAAGCTTTCCCCCACCGTCATGGCCAACCGTTCCCAGCGCTACCGCATCACCGTCACGCCCGTGGAGGCGGACGGCCTGCCCTGCACCAGCCGGTGCACCATCGAGTTCGAGCATCACTGCCACGACGACTGGATGCGCGTGCTCGAGAACATCCAGCGCCTGCGCGGCTTCAGCGGTGACGAACGCGCCGCGCTGGTGATCGGCACCCAATTGCTCAGCGGCCTGATGGCCAGCCACCGCAAGGACCAGGACGATCTGTTCGCGCCGTTGCGCCCGCATGTCGACACCTTCCTCCAGGACCTGCGACAGCGCGCGCCGGGCTGATCCGGAATCACCGCCGCCGGTTAGCCGGCGGACAGAATCCACGCGCTATCGTGCGGATGGTCAGCCCCTTTCCGGAAAACAGGCCCCGCATGTCCCCACGCTTCCGCCCGCTGGCCTCGATCGCGCTGTCGGCCCTGCTGTTGCTGCTGGCCGGCTGCGGCACCATGAACGCGGTCAGCGGTTTCTTCGGCAACGAGATAAGCTTCACCGAACCGCAGCTGCAACGGCGCCTGGATCGCAGCTTTCCGCGTGAATTCGACAAGCTCGGCGGACTGGTTTCGGCCACCCTCAGCCATCCGCGCCTCACCCTGGCCGAGGGCGACGATCGACTGCGCCTGGACTTCGACATCGGGGTCAGCGCAATCGGCGCCGGCAATGTCGCCAACGGACGCTTCGCCATCGCCAGCCGGCTGCGCTATGACCCGGCCACCCAGGGCCTGCACCTGGACAACCCCGAAGTGCTGAGCGTGGACCTGCCCGGATCCGGCAGCGTGATGCGCGGCGGCACCCGCGAACTCATCAATACCGTGCTGGCCGAATACGCGCGCCGGGAACCCCTCTACCGCATCGACAGCGACGTGCTGGACCGCCTGCCGCGTGGCAAGCGCATCGGTGCGACCCTCGTCGAACAAGGAAAAATCGTGGTGAAACTGGATGGACACTGATACCCGCACCCTGCGCCGCCTGCGGCGTTCCCGCCGCCTGCTGGCCGCCGCCCTCGCCGCCAGCACGGCGACCCTGCCCTTCTCCGCCTGGATGGCGCGCGCGCAGCCGCCCGCGGCCATCGCCGCGGACAGCCTGACCCTGACGCCCGCGCAGTTGCAGAGTGCCGCGGAGCCGGCATTTCCGCGCAAGGAAGCCTGGCTGGGCGGACTGGCGCGCCTGACCCTCAGCCGACCGGTGATCGCGATTCCCGCCGGTGGCAACCGCATCCAGATGGATCTCGATTACGACGCCTCGCTGGCCGGCAGCGGCAGCAGTCAGGGACGTTTCCGGGTCGCCAGCGGACTGCGCTATGACCCGGCGACCCGTGGCCTGCACCTGGAGCGTCCGGAACTGCTGGAACTGCAGGACGGCGGACAGGGCAAGCCGATGGACGCGCAGACCCGCGAGATGGTCAACACCCTGCTAGAGCAGTACGCGCAGGACGAGCCGATCTATCGCCTGGATGCCGAAGCGTTGGCCCAAATCCCGGGCACCCTGTCCGCCAATGCGATCCGCATCGAGGGCGGCCAGGTTCACCTGCGCCTGGGCCAGTGACCCCGGAGCGGCGGATGCATCCGCCGCTTCACCGTCCCCTTCCAGGCGCCGCGCCGCGTGGCTACAGTTCGAAGCGGTAGCTCAGCTTGACCAGCAGCTGTTCGTCGTCGCGCAGGCCGAAGGCATCGCCCAGCAGCGCGCCGGCGCTGTCGCCGAAGCGGTTGTTGTCGCGCCCGCCGCGGCCATAGACCACGTACAGATAGGACAGTGGGGCCAGTTCGTAGCGATAGCGGATCTGGAAGCCCAGGTTGCTCAGGCTGAAGTCGTTGATCTCGTCGTCGCTGCGCAGCGCGTCGCCGCCCGCCATCACCCGGTAGGCCTGGCGCGCGCGCGCGTCCAGGGCAATCGACTGCAGCTTGACCCGCAGTTCCTGGCGATCGCTGATGGTCCAGTTGAGACCGGCATTCACATGCCACTCGCGGCCCTCGAAACTGCCGATCAGGTTGTCGCGCTGCCAGAGCAGCCAATCCGGGGTGCGGTCGGCATAGAAGCCGCCGTACAGGCTGAAGGCATCATTGATGAAATAGGTCGCCTGGTACTCGAAGGCGTAGCCGATTTCGTCGTTGCCGGCCAGGCCGCCGCTCATCAGATCCGCGTAGACGTCGTGCGCCCAGTGGCCCTTGCGTGGCCGCTCGTACTCATAGTGGGCATTGAAACGGGCCGGCACGTTCACCGAGCCATGGCCGCGGGTCAGCAGATCCTCGACGCCCGAGGTGTTGATGTTGATCTGGGCATACTCGCTGGCGCCGTTGCGCAACTGCCCCTGCCGGCTCATCCGGAACTGGTTGTTGAGCCGTTCGCCGTGATTGTTGTAGATCGAACTGACCCGCCAGCGCCATTCCTTCGACGAATAGCGCGAGCTTTCCGGCTGATCGGCGAAGCGGCGTTTCACCTCCCAGTGCAGATAGTTCATGCTGTTGCGCGACAGGTAGCCGGCGTCGTTGATCTGCAGATCGTTGCCGAAATGCATGGCGATCCACTGCTGGCGCCAACCATGATCCATTTCGTAGTCGGCCCACACCGTGGCGCCCAGGTCGCGGGTGGTGTCGCCGCGCTCGTCGATCTGGCTGCCGAACACGCGGGTGCGCACGTTCCAGCGCGGAGTCGGGCGCCAGTTGTGATCGATGCCGAACACGGTCGCCTCGCGATCGAAGTACGGGCGATCGACGCGGGTCATCATCATGCCCACGTTCTGATCCTTGAAATCGCGCACCAGGCGCAGGGCGTAGAACGAACGCCCGGCCTCGTCGGCCTCGTCGGCGGCGAACACGCCGTACTTGGTCTGCCCGAACGAGCCATTGAGCTTGACCGCGGCGGTGATGTCGCCTGCCCCGCGGCCATCGTCGGCCGGGCCGCCGACCCGGCGGGTGTACAGCAACTGGCTGAAATCCGACGGCGTGGTGTATTCGAACAGGCCCTGGTTCTCGGTGAAGAACGGCCGCTTGTCGCTGATGAAGGTCTCGGTGGCACTGAAGTTGACCACCAGGTCATCGCTTTCCACCTGGCCGAAATCCGGATTGAGCGTGGCTGTCATCTGGAACTGCCCGTTGGGTTTCCAGAACAGATCCACGCCACCGTCGAAATCGCTGTCCCCGCGCACGTTGTCGTACAGGCCCGACATGTAGGGCGTGACCGCCAGCAGCGACTGGCTGTATTGCGGCACTTCGATCGGCGTGAACTCGGAGAGGAAACGCGGGCGCTCGAAGCTGGCCACCGGCCAGGCCACCCGCTCGCCGGTGGAACCGACCACGCGATCCAGGTAGATTTTCATCCGCCGCACATCGCCCTCGCCCTTGCGCATCGGCGCGATGTACCACGGAATCAGCATTTCCGCGGACCAGCCGTCCGCATCCTCGCTGACCGCGTGCTTCCAGTTGCCGTCCCAGTCGTCGTTGAACTCGGATTCGTTGGTGATCACCGCGTCGGCGACGCCGTCGGTCGAGGAAATCGTGAAGTTGTAGCCGGTACGGCCATCACCGTCGAAATCGATCATCAGGTTGACCCGGTCCACCTGATCCTCGAAATCCCGTTGCACGCGCTGCCGCGTACGGCTCGCCGCCGGCTGGAGGTTGCGGAAGGCGATCGCCAGACCGTCCGGGGTCGCCAGTACCCACGCCTCGGTGGGATGGGTGGCCGGGGTCCCGGTCAGCGGCTGCACCTTGCGGAAGTCGGCGATATGGCGGGCGCCCTGCCATTCGGCCGGGTCGATGCGGCCATCCACGTCGATGGCCAGGGCCGGCGCGGAGAGCGCCATCAGGATGGAGAGACTCAGGATTGCCGCACGCATGTCGAAGGTTCCGCTGGGACCGATGCCCGTTGGTGGCCACCCTAGCGGCAACGCGCGCCGTCACCGACTGGCGTAGGTCATGCAAACCATTTGGCCGCCGCCTGCATCCTGATGACAGGCGGCGGCGGTGTAGCGGCGATTACTACTTCGGCTGCAGCATCGTGCCGGTGCACTTCTTGCTGCCGCAACGGCAGGCCCAGACCTTCTTCAGGCGGGCGGTATGCGGCTCGGCCAGGACGATGCCGTAGTTGTAGGTCAGCTCCTCGCCCGCCTTGATGTCGCGGATGGCTTCGATGAAGACCTTGTCCTTCTTGCGGTTCTTGCCGTCGTGTTCCTCGATGACCGCCTCGCAGTTCGGATCGCAGCTGTGGTTGATCCAGCGCGCCTTGTTGCCCTTGTAATTGGCGTCGATGACGTACTCGTCATTGAGGGTGAACAGGAAGGTGTGCCCCGATTCCACGTCGCCGCTGTCGTCCTCGTCCACGTCGTCGTGGCTGCGCCGCTTCCCCTTGTACTCGACGACACGCTCGCCCTTCTTGATGGTCGCGATGGCGAAAACGCCATTGCCATGGATGTCGGACTTGCGGGCTTCAATCTTGCGGGGCATGCGGGTTCCGGTGAACGGGCGGGAAGGCGGATTCTCGCTCAGACCGCCCGGGATCCCAAGCCTCCGGCGTTCCGGCCGCCGCCGCCGGGCACATCCATGGCCGCGCCAAGCTCCCGGCGACACCGCGACCGGCGCATGAATCCCGGTGGTGCCGGCGTGTCCGGTCGCGTGGAAACCGCGCGTTAAACCGCCTGCTTCCCGCAAACCACCCCGAAACCACCACCGAGCCGCCGCCATGTCCAACCGCGCTTCCGCATTGCCCCTGCTGTCCTGCCTGCTGTCTTCGCTGCTGATCCTGGGAGGCTGCCAGGCCCGCGCCGGCAAGCCGGACGCCACCGCCGTTCCCGCGCCCCCCTCCGCCAGGATGGAGACCGCCAGCGATGTCGTCGCGCGCGGCGAGTACCTGGTCCGGGTTGGCGGCTGCAACGATTGCCATACCGCCGGTTACGCCGAGCGCCAGGGCGAAGTGCCGACCGCGCAGTGGCTCGCCGGCTCGCCGCTGGGCTATCACGGTCCCTGGGGCACCACCTACGCGAGCAACCTGCGCCTGCGCATGCAGGAGATGAGCGAGGCCCAATGGCTGGCCTACAGCGGCAACCTGCGCACCCGGCCGATCATGCCGGACTTCACCCTGCGGGCCATGAGCGAGGCCGACCGCGCGGCCATCTACCAGTTCGTGCGTTCGCTGGGTCCGGCCGGAGAAGCCGCCCCGGCCTACCTGCCGCCCGGCCAGACCCCGCCCGCCCCCTACTTCTCGCTGGTCCTGCCGGAAGCCCCGGCCCAGGGCGCCGGGACCGCGTCCCGAAACTGAACAGGTTCACGCTTGGCGTGGCGCGGGGGTAAAGCGTACAATTTCGGTACGCTTTCAATCCCCCCGTCCCGCCATGCTCCGCGTCACCAAGCTCACCGACTACGCCACCGTGGTACTGACCGTGCTCGCCGCGCGGCCGGGTGAGATCCTCAGCGCCACCGATCTGGCCGACCATTCCGGCCTGGAATCCCCCACCGTCAGCAAGGTGCTCAAGCCGCTGGCCCAGGCCGGCCTGGTCGAGGGCCTGCGTGGCGTGCACGGCGGCTATCGGCTGAGCCGGGCCGCCGCCGACATCAGCCTGATCGAGATCGTCGAGGCCATGGAAGGGCCGCTGGCAATGACCGAATGCAGCCAGGCCGACGGCCATTGCGGCATCGCCCACCAGTGCGGCGCCCGCGCCAACTGGCGCCTGATCAACGACGTGGTCGCCGACGCCCTGCGCGGCGTGACCCTCGCGCAGATGCTCCATCCCCCCGTTTCCCCCGACGATGCCCCGCGGCGCTCCATCGCCGTTCGCGTCGCCAGCAGTTGAGTACACAGGCAGCCCATGGCCACCGAGAACGCAGAAATCCTGGAACAGCTGGGACGTCGCTATGACGCCGGCTTCATCACCGACATCGAATCCGATTCGCTGCCGCCCGGCCTCGGCGAGGACGTGGTGCGCGCGCTGTCGGCCAAGAAGGACGAGCCGGAGTGGATGACCGAATGGCGGCTGGCCGCCTATCGCCACTGGCTGACCATGCCGGTGCCGCATTGGGCCAAGCTGAAGATCGCCCCGATCGATTTCCAGGCCATCAGCTACTACAGCGCGCCCAAGGCCAAGTACAAGTCGCTGGACGAGGTGCCGCAGGAACTGATCGACACCTACGACAAGCTGGGCGTACCGCTGCACGAGCGCGCCAGGCTGGCCGGCGTGGCGGTCGACGCGGTGTTCGACTCGGTCTCGGTGGGCACCACTTTCCGCCAGGAACTCGCCGAGAAGGGCATCATCTTCTGCTCGATGAGCGAGGCCATCCGCGAGCATCCCGAACTGGTCCGCCAGTACCTGGGCAGCGTGGTGCCGACCGGTGACAACTACTTCGCCGCGCTGAACTCGGCGGTGTTCTCCGATGGCAGCTTCGTGTTCATCCCCAAGGGCGTGCGCTGCCCGATGGAACTGAGCACCTACTTCCGCATCAACGCCGGCCATACCGGCCAGTTCGAGCGCACCCTGATCATCGCCGAGGACAAGAGCTACGTGTCCTACCTGGAAGGCTGCACCGCGCCGATGCGAGACGAGAACCAGTTGCACGCGGCGGTGGTCGAGCTGGTGGCGCTGGAAGACGCCGAGATCAAGTACAGCACGGTGCAGAACTGGTATCCCGGCGACGAGGAAGGCCGCGGCGGCATCTACAACTTCGTCACCACGCGCGCCGACTGCCGCGGCGCGCGCAGCAAGATTTCCTGGACCCAGGTGGAAACCGGCTCGGCCATCACCTGGAAGTATCCGTCCTGCGTGCTGCTGGGCGACGACTCGGTCGGCGAGTTCCACTCGGTGGCGCTGACCCATCATCGCCAGCAGGCCGACACCGGCACCAAGATGATCCATATC
>NZ_JANJUE010000370.1 GCF_024710765.1 Pseudoxanthomonas sp. | reverse complement strand
TCATTGGGGACTATCTCCGCAATATTTGGACCAGGATAGGAGAGAAATTGTTCCTGACTGAAGCGACGCAGTTCCGAAGCAGGAGTAGGCCTGGCCGGGCGCTACTGGTTGTGGTTAGGCGGCCATCCGGCGCGCCGGCCTCTAATCCGTGGCCCAATTCTTCCGTTCGACGAACGTCTTCGGCTCGTAAGTGACGCCCCTGGCGAGTTTACGCTCCTCGCGCCGGGTGAGCCAGAGCATCATAGGCCCGAAGAGCCAGGAGGCGGTGAACGAACCCATGCCGCCACATTCGCGGCGGACTTCAAGGCGGAGTTCGCGGACCTTGTCGGCCACCGAGTCGTTGGAGAGCCGGAGATGCTTCTCCATGGCCCAGAGCAGGGCGGAGTACTGCGTCCGGAGGTTCTTCATCTCGCGCTCGAAACGGGCGCGGACGCGGGGTTCGGCGTGAGAGCGATAGCGGCGGATGCCTTCCAGCGTGGTGCGGCAAATCCGGTACAACGACGGCCCATTGCGCTCGAAATCGCGCCAAAACGCGCTATCCAGGAACGTTTTCGACTGGTCGCGACTGATATACGGGTGCTTCCAGTTGAATTTGAACTGTCCGTGGACGTCGGCGAGTTCCTCGTCGTCGAGCATCCGCCCCTGCTCTTTCATCTCGGCGTAGAGCGGGGTGCCGGGCAGCGGGGTATAGAGCATGAACTGGTGGAAATCGGTTTCGTGTCCGCAGGCATACTCGATCTCGCTGGCGATGTTTTCGGGTGTCTGGTGCTCCATGCCGACGATGGAGGAGCCAAGGACGCGGATGCCATTGGCGCGAAGGTTGCGAGTGAGGTCGAGCGTGTCGGTTCCACTCAACTTGGCGTAGCCCGAGCGCGGCGATTCGAGGCCCATCCAGACCCAGGAGATGCCGAGTTCGACGAGTTCCTCCATGGTGTACTGGCGCAGCGCGTTGGCGGAGCTGAAGACGTAGAGTTCCCAGCTTTTGTTGGCTTCGCGCATACAATCGAGCAGTTCCATGGCCCGCTTCCGGTGGAGCAGGAAGTTC
>NZ_JANJUE010000149.1 GCF_024710765.1 Pseudoxanthomonas sp. | reverse complement strand
TGGCTCAACCGCATGCTGCTGCCCGACACCGTCGGCACCGGTGGCGACTCGCACACCCGCTTCCCGGTGGGCATTTCGTTCCCGGCCGGTTCGGGCCTGGTCGCGTTCGCCGCGGCCACCGGCGTGATGCCGCTGGACATGCCGGAATCGGTGCTGGTGCGCTTCAAGGGCGAGATGCAGCCGGGCGTGACCCTGCGCGATCTGGTCAACGCCATCCCGCTGTACGCCATCAAGCAGGGCCTGCTGACGGTCGCCAAGCAGGGCAAGAAGAACATCTTCTCCGGCCGCATCCTGGAAATCGAAGGCCTGCCGGATCTGAAGGTGGAGCAGGCGTTCGAGCTGTCCGACGCCTCGGCCGAGCGTTCGGCCGCCGGCTGCACCGTGCACCTCAATAAGGAACCGATCATCGAGTACATCAACAGCAACATCACGCTGCTGAAGTGGATGATCGCCGAGGGCTACCAGGATCCGCGCAGCCTGCAGCGCCGCATCAAGGCGATGGAAGCCTGGCTGGCCGACCCGCAACTGCTCAAGGGCGATGCCGACGCCGAGTACGCGGCGGTCATCGAGATCGACCTGGCCGACGTGCATGAGCCGATCGTGGCCTGCCCGAACGATCCGGACGACGTGAAGACCCTGTCGGAAGTCTCCGGTGCGGTCATCGACGAAGTGTTCATCGGTTCGTGCATGACCAACATCGGCCACTTCCGTGCCGCCTCCAAGCTGCTGGAAGGCAAGCGCGACATTCCGACCAAGCTGTGGGTCGCGCCGCCGACCAAGATGGATGCCGCCGAGCTGACCAAGGAAGGCCATTACGGCACCTTCGGCACCGCCGGCGCGCGCATGGAGATGCCGGGTTGCTCGCTGTGCATGGGCAACCAGGCGCAGGTGAAGGAAGGCGCGACGGTGTTCTCCACCAGCACCCGCAACTTCCCGAACCGGCTGGGCAAGAACTCCAACGTGTACCTGGGTTCGGCGGAGCTGGCCGCGATCTGCTCGCGCCTGGGCCGCATCCCGACCAAGGCCGAGTACATGGCCGACATCGGCGTCATCAACGCCAACGGCGATCAGATCTACCGCTACATGAACTTCGATCAGATCGCCGACTACAAGGACGTCGCCGATACCGTCGCCGCGTAAGCGTCGCGCGGGTCAACGTCGTACCGGAACCCCGGCCAAGGCCGGGGTTTCTTTTTGCAAGCCGGCAATCCGGGACGGGGAGGGTGGCAAGCCGATTGACTGCGGTCGTCGTGTCCGCGGCGTCCTCAGGCATGGTCCCGCAGCAGGCGCACGAACTCCTCGTCCGCCGCGCTCTGCTCGCCGGGACGGCGCACCAGCACGTATTCGGCCTTCGGCAAGGCCGGCAGGCCCAGATCGTCGTTGACGATCTTCAGGCCGGGAACCAGTTCGGTCCGGGTCATCACCGCGATGCCGAGGCCGGCGAGGGTGGCCGCGCGCAGTCCCTCGTTGCTGGCGGAGGTGAAGGTGAAATGCCAGGGCTGCGCGGCGCGCTCCAGCGCCGCGAGACCGATATGCCTGCGCAGGCAGGGAGCGGGCGCGAACGCGAGCGGCAGGGAATCACCCGCCGGGGGCACGAAATGGTCCGCCGCGCTCCAGACGAACTCGGTACTGCGCAGCAGCAGGTCGTCCTCCTGGCCGGGTTCGGCCAGCACTACCGCCATGTCGAGCTCGCCGGCCGCGACCATCGCGCGGAAATCCGGGCTGGACGAGACGTTCACTTCCAGGCGCACGCAGGGATGGCTGCGGGCGAACTGGCCCAGCAGGGTGGGCAGGCGCGCGCCGAGGTAGGTATCGGCCACGCCGAAGCGGATCACGCCGGACACCGGCGACAGCCGGAATCGCCGGGTCAGCGCGTCGGAGGCTTCGAGGATGCGCTGCGCATGGCTCAGGAATTCCTCGCCGTCCTCGGTCAGGGTCAGGCGCCGGGTGGTGCGCTGGAGCAGGGGGCGCCCGACCTGTTCCTCCAGCCGGCGGATCTGGTGGCTGACCGCCGATTGGGTCAGGTGCAGGCGCTCGGCCGCGCGGGTGAAGCCGCCGGTCTCGGTGACCGCAAGGAAGGCGCGCAGGAGTGCGGGGTCGAAGTCCATGCGGATAAATGACCGTAATTACTGGATTCGAATAAATTAAATCATTTCCTTCATTCATGGGTGTTCCCGACAATGGCCCGGTGCCCGCCCGTCCTGGCCCGTCACCCAGGCGCGGCAGCCTCCCTCCACCGGAGTTCCCCCATGTCCGCTTCCCTGTCCTCGCGAAACAGGACGGCGCTGTTCGCCGTCTGCCTCGCCTCCCTGATGTTCGGCCTGGAGATTTCCAGCGTGCCGGTGATCCTGCCGACCCTGGAGCGGGTGCTGGGCGGGGACTTCCGCCAGATGCAGTGGGTGATGAACGCCTACACCATCGCCAGCACCACCGTGCTGATGGCGGCCGGCGCACTGGCCGACCGGTTCGGACGACGCCGGGTGTTCCTGATCAGCGGCGCGCTGTTCGGAGCCAGTTCGGTGATGTGCGGCCTGGCCGGCGATGTCGGCATGCTGATCCTGGCACGGGCCCTGCAGGGGTTGAGCGGCGGCGTGCTGCTGATCTGCATGCTGGCGATCCTGTCGCACCAGTTCCGCGACGGACGCGAGCGCGGCAAGGCGTTTGCCGCGTGGGGCGTGGTGTTCGGTCTCGGACTGGGCTTCGGACCGCTCATCGGTGGCGCGATCGTGGCCCTGTCCGACTGGACGTGGGTGTTCCTGGTGCATGGGCCGATTGCCGTGCTGACCCTGCTGCTGGTGATCGCCAGCGTGGAGGAATCGCGGGATCCGCAGGCACGCCGCCTCGACTGGGGCGGGATGCTGTCACTGTCACTGGCCGTGCTGGGGTTCGCCTTCTATCTCACCCAGGGCGACGCGATGGGTTTCACCGGCCCGCTGTCGCTGGGCGTGCTGGCCGCGACCGTGGCCTGCCTGGCGATTTTCATCGTGGTGGAGCGGCGGGTGAATCACCCGATGTTCGATTTCTCGGTGCTGCGCAATCGCGCATTCTCCGGCGCCCTGCTGGGCTCGATGGGAATGAACTTCAGCTTCTGGCCGCTGATGGTCTACCTGCCTATCTACTTCCACGGCGTACTGGGCCTGGGTGAACTGCAGTCCGGCATCGCGCTGCTGGCCTACACCTTGCCGGCGCTGGTGTTCCCGCCGGTGGGCGAGCGCCTGTCGCTGCGCTACCGGCCGGGCCTGGTGATACCGGCGGGATTGTTCACCATCGGCGTCGGCCTGCTGCTGATGCACTGGGCGGCGGGCGCGGCGGCGCCGGGCCTCTGGAAGGTGCTGCCGGGCGCGCTGATCGCGGGCATCGGACTGGGCATCACCAACACCCCGGTCACCAACACCACCACCGGGTCGGTCTCGCCGGATCGTGCCGGCATGGCGTCGGGGCTGGACATGAGCGCACGCCTGATCTCGCTGGCGATCAACATCGCCCTGATGGGCCTGCTGCTGGTACGCGGCGTGCAGTCGGCCTTGCAGCAGTTGCCGGCCAGCGCGGCAGGGAACGCGGATCTGCGCGGGCTGGCCGAGCGGATTGCCGCCGGCGACGCCGGCGCGGATCCGGCCGCACCGCTCGCCTTGGCCCAGGGGTTCGGCTGGATCACGCTCTACGGTGGCGTGAGCGTATGCCTGGTGGCGTTCGCCAGCCTGTTCGTGTTCGGCATGGCCAAGACGCGCCGGCATGCGCCGGTCGCCTCCTGTACGGGTTGAGCCGGATGGGCTTGCCGGATCAGTTCAGCCAACCGTCGATGGCCGTGGCCATCGCGCGGCGCGAGAACAGGAAGTCCCAGTAGCTGCCGCCGAGTTGCCGCCACAACACCGCGGCGCGCACCGCCGCGAGCAGGATGGCGCGTATCTCGGCGACCACGCCGGGCTGGCCGAGATAGTGCGGATTGCCCTGGACCATCACCCGCGGACGCAACTGGCTGAGGGTTTCTGCGTACAGATTGCCGAGCGCCGCGATCACTTCCGGATGCGTGCTGCCGACCTGCCGGGCCTGCGGCGCCAGCCTGTCCACGGCTTCGCTGACGGCGCTGCCCAGATCGCCGCGGCGGATGAACCGGCGCTCCAGCTGCAGCACCGCCATGCCGAGCCGGGGCAGGGTGTCTTCCTTGTTCTCGCCAATCAGATAGCCGCGCAACAGGCGCAGGCCCGGATTGAGTTCGGAAACCCGGCCGAACACGCCCGCCGCGTCGGCGGCGTCGATCCGGAACACGCTGTCCAGCGCGGTCTGGACCACGCCGGCTTCGGAATGACCGGTTTCGGCGATGCGACGGACCTGGTGGAGGGCCTGCGCCAGGCCGGCGAGGGCCAGGACGCGTTCGGAAAACTGGTTGCTCAAGCGGCTTGCTCCGCGATTCTTCGTTCCAGGGGGGCGTCGGTGGCGGCGATGACGGCGCCACCAAGGCAGATGTCGCCGTCGTACAGCACCACCGACTGGCCGGGCGTGACCGCCCGCTGCGGGTGCGCGAAGGCAACTTCAAGCCGGCCGTCATCGGCGACGGTCACCGAACAGGGTTCATCGGCCTGCCGGTAGCGCGTCTGCGCGGTGCATTCGAAGCGCATGGCCGGCGCGCTGCCGGCGGTCCAGTGCGCCTGTTCGGACCACAGCCGGTGGGACTGCAGGTACGGGCTGCCGGTGTCCTGGTCCACGTACAGGATATTGTTGGCGACATCCTTGCCGACCACGTACCAGGGCGCCGCCGGCCGGCCACGCACGCCGCCGATCTGCAGGCCTTCGCGCTGGCCGAGGGTGAAATAGAAAACGCCGGGATGCTCGCCGATGCGCTGGCCCTGCGGATCGCGCATTTCGCCTCGCCGGGCCGGCAGGTAACGGCCCAGGAATTCGCGGAAATCGCGCTCGCCGATGAAGCAGATGCCGGTCGAGTCCTTCTTGTCGTGCGTCGGCAGCCCGGCCTCGCGGGCTACCCCGCGCAGATCCTGTTTCTGCATGTCGCCGATCGGGAACAGCGTTGCCGACAACTGCTCCTGCCCCAACTGGTGCAGGAAATAGCTCTGGTCCTTGCCGCGATCGACCCCGCGCAGCAACTGCCAGCGGCCGGCGTGGAAGCCGATCCGCGCGTAGTGTCCGGTGGCGATCTTCTCCGCGCCCAGTTCGCGGGCGGCGTCCAGGAAGTGCTTGAACTTGACCTCGCGGTTGCACAGCACGTCCGGGTTGGGCGTGCGGCCGGCGGCGTACTCGGCCAGGAAGTGTTCGAACACGCTCTGCCAGTACTCGGCGGAGAAATCGCGGAAATGGAACGGGATGCCGAGCCGTCCGCACACGGCGACCGCATCGCGGCGATCCTCCTCGGCCCGGCATTCGCCGCTGCCGTCATCGGCCCAGTTCTGCATGAACAGTCCGGCCACGGACTCGCCGGCCTGGACCAGGCGCAACGCCGCCACCGACGAGTCGACCCCGCCCGAGATACCGACGATGACGCGCGGCGTGCTCATGCGGTCTGGTGGAGCATGTCGAGTGGATAGCGGCGGCCACCCAGGTAGTCCTCGACCACCTGCCAGACCAGGGGGCTGCGGTGGCGCTCGTGGACCTGCTGCAACTCGGCGGGCGTCAGCCAGTGGGTCTGGACGATGCCGTCGTCGAGCGGCCGCGCGGGGTCGTGGCGCACCGGCTCCGCCGCGAAGGCGAAACGCAGGTAGTGCCGGCCGGTCTCGGTGGCCTTCCACTGATAGGCGCCGACGAAGGCGGTCAGGCGCACGTCCCAGCCGGTTTCCTCGCGGGTCTCGCGCAATGCCGCGTCCAGCAGGGTCTCGTCCGGTTCCAGGTGGCCGGCGGGCTGGTTGAACACCAGCCGGCCCTGGGCGCGTTCCTCGACCATGAGCAGGCGTCCGTCGCGCACCACGATGGTGGCGACAGTGACGTCGGGCTGCCAGAACCGGCCTTCGCGATAGCTCATGGGAAATTCCCGGGCTCAGTAGTCGTCGGAAGCCGGATCTTCGGCCAGCTCGACTTCCATCGCGTCGGCCGAGACGGCGGCGGCGGAAATCGCATCCTCCAGCAACTCGGTGCTGGCATCGGCCGGAAGCTTGGCCACGTACACCGCGCTGCGTTCCTGCTTGACCCAGGAGCCCAGGATCAGCGCGTTGGAGGCATCCAGCAGGCGGTTGGCCACCACGGCCGGCAGCGAGTCGCTCGGTGACTGGTAGGCGTAGGACCACAGCTCGCGCACCCGGTGCTTGCCGTAGGTTTCCACGGCCGATCGGATGTAGACGATCTGGCTGCGCTCCTCGTTGTCGCCGGTGGCCATCAACAGCTTGTAATCGCCGTCCTCGTCCACTTCGTATTCGTAGCCAAGCGCCTTCAGCTGCTTGGCGATGGCCGGATCGGCCTCGACGGCATGCGCGCCGGACACGCCCGCGAAGGCGGCGGCGAGGGCAAGGGCGAGGGCGGCTGGTTTCATCGGTTCAATCCATTGGGGGAAAGGAGTTAATTGTGCGTGCAACCTCGATGGGCGTCCAATCCGTATAATTGGCGCATGTCCCGCAAGACCGAAAACGAACGCGACCACGGCGTGCTGGTGGAGACCGGCAAGCCCGAGGTGGCGCCGCCGCCGCTTTTCCAGGTGGTACTGCTCAACGACGACTACACCCCGATGGATTTCGTGGTGGTGGTGCTCCAGCAGTTCTTTTCCATGGACCTGGAAAAGGCCACCCAGATCATGTTGCATGTCCATACCCGGGGCCGCGCCATCTGCGGGGTCTACACCCGCGAGGTGGCCGAATCCAAGGTGGCCCAGGTCAACGAGTTTTCGCGGGTGAACCAGCACCCGCTGCTGTGCACGATGGAAAAATCCTGAGGTTTCGGTGTTGGGGCGCCGTCGGGCCCTTGCAAGGCAACGATTCCTGAACACTGAAATCCGGGCGGGTGATGGAAATCCACCCCTCAGGCCGCATATTGTCGGCATCGGCCCCGGAGGCGACCATGTTCAGCAAAGATCTCGAGCAAACCATCGGCCAGTGCTACAAGCGCGCCCGCGAGGCACGGCACGAGTTCATGACGGTGGAGCACCTGCTGCTCTCCCTGTTGGAGAACCCGTCCGCGCAGGCGGTGCTCAAGGCCTGCGGCGCGGATTCGACCCGCCTGCAACACGACCTGGAACAGGCCATCGAAGCGTCGGTGTCCCGCCTGGCCGAGGATGACGGCCGCGACACCCAGCCCACCCTGGGCTTCCAGCGCGTGCTCCAGCGCGCGGTCTACCACGTGCAGTCCTCGGGCAAGAAGGAGGTCACCGGCGCCAACGTGCTGGTGGCGATCTTCGGCGAGAAGGATTCGCACGCGGTCTACTTCCTCAACCAGCAGGATGTCACCCGCCTGGACGTGGTGAATTACCTGTCGCACGGCATCGCCAAGCAGGGCGAGGAAGGCGAGGGCCAGGGCGCGCCCGAGGGCGAGGGCGGCAAGGCCGAAGCCGGCGAGGGCGAGGGCAAGGGCGATGCCCTGACCGAGTTCGCCAGCAACCTCAACGACCTCGCCCGGCAAGGCAAGATCGATCCCCTGGTCGGCCGCGCCGACGAGGTCGAACGGACCATCCAGGTCCTGTGCCGGCGCCGCAAGAACAATCCCCTGTACGTCGGCGAGGCCGGCGTGGGCAAGACCGCCCTGGCCGAGGGGCTGGCCAAGCGCATCGTGGAAGGCGAGGTGCCGGACGTCCTGCTGGACGCCACCATCTATTCGCTCGACCTGGGCGCGCTGGTGGCGGGCACCAAGTACCGCGGTGATTTCGAAAAGCGCCTGAAGGGCGTGCTGGCGGCGATCCGCAAGATCCCCGGCGCGGTCCTCTTCATCGACGAGATCCACACCATCATCGGCGCCGGTTCCGCCAGCGGCGGCACCATGGATGCCAGCAACCTGATCAAGCCGGCGCTGGCCTCGGGCGAATTGCGCTGCATCGGTTCGACCACGTTCCAGGAATACCGCGGCATCTTCGAGAAGGATCGCGCGCTGGCGCGGCGCTTCCAGAAAATCGACATCGTCGAACCGACGGTGGGCGAGGCGTTCCAGATCCTGCAGGGCCTGAAGCCCAAGTACGAAGCGCACCACGGCGTCACCTACGCCGACGAGGCGTTGCAGGCCGCGGTCGATCTGTCGGTCAAGCACATCGGTGACCGCCTGCTGCCGGACAAGGCCATCGACGTGATCGACGAGGCCGGCGCGCGCCAGCGGCTGCTGCCGGAAGGCCAGCGCAAGGATCTGATCGACATCGAGGAAATCGAGACCATCATCGCCAAGATGGCGCGCATCCCGGCCAAGCAGGTCACCTCGTCCGACAAGGACGTGCTGCAGCACCTGGAGCGCAACCTGAAGATGGTGATCTTCGGCCAGGATCCGGCCATCGAGACCCTGGCGTCGGCCATCAAGCTGGCGCGCTCGGGCCTGGGCAATCCGGACAAGCCGATCGGCAATTTCCTGTTCGCCGGCCCGACCGGTGTGGGCAAGACCGAGGTGACCAAGCAGCTGGCGCTGCAACTGGGCATCGAACTGGTTCGCTTCGACATGTCCGAGTACATGGAACCGCATTCGGTCAGCCGCCTGATCGGCGCGCCTCCCGGCTACGTCGGTTTCGACCAGGGCGGCCTGCTGACCGAGAAGATCGTCAAGACCCCGCATTGCGTGCTGTTGCTGGACGAGGTCGAGAAGGCGCACCCGGACATCTTCAACATCCTGTTGCAGGTGATGGACCGCGGCGTGCTGACCGACACCAATGGCCGCGAGGCGAACTTCAAGAACGTGATCCTGGTGATGACTACCAATGCCGGCGCGGCGCAAGCTTCGCGGCGTTCGATCGGCTTCACCCAGCAGGACCATTCGACCGATGCGATGGAAGTCATCCGCCGCAGCTTCACCCCGGAATTCCGCAATCGGCTGGATGCGGTGGTGCAGTTCCAGGCACTGGGCTTCGAGCACATCCTGCGGGTGGTGGACAAGTTCCTGATCGAACTGGAGATGCTGCTGCAGGAGAAGCACGTCAGCCTGTCGGCCACGCCGGCCGCGCGCGACTGGCTGGCCCAGCATGGCTTCGACCCGTTGATGGGTGCCCGTCCGATGGCGCGCCTGATCCAGGACAAGGTCAAGCGTCCGCTGGCCGACGAGTTGCTGTTCGGCAAGCTGGTCAATGGCGGCCGGGTCAGCATCGATGTGCGCGAGGGTGAACTGGTGGTGGACAGCCAGGCCGAACCGGAGAGGCTGTTGCCGGTGACGGTCTGAGGATTCCCGGCTGGCGACGAGCCTGGCCTGACTGCCCAGGTAAATCTGCAGGACGAAAACAAGGCCGGCGCCCCAGGGCGCCGGCTTTTTCTTTGCCCCATCGATGGCAGGAACTCGTGTGTTTCAGCGGCGAAGGCGCGCCTTCCGGCCGGTGAACTCTTCCGCGGTGATTTGCTCGAAGCTGGCGATATCGCACTTGCCACGCTGGGTATCGACTCGGCTGCCGGTGGGGCACAGGCGGTTGTCCTGGCCTTCGGCGATCACCAGCAGGCGCGAGGCGAGGGGAAGGCTGTCGCAGATGCTGCGCAGCTTGACCCGGTAGTGCCGGTCGCCATCCTTGAGGAAGAAGGATTGGGTGCCGCTGCGGACGATCTCATGGCCGGGGGCCAGGTCAACGCAGGCGGTAGCCGGAGTGTCGCGGGCCTGGGCAAGCGCGGGCAGCAGCATGGCCAGTGCCAGGGCGGCGCACGGCAGGAAACGGGTCATCGAAATCTCCGCATGTGGTGGGAGTCGCCACCTTAGGCGGGAGGGCGAAACACCGAATCTGGCGGAAGTGTCCATGACTGAAGACCCGGCGCCGCGTCGGGCCGCGACCTTTTGCCCCGCTGCCGCATCCCGCCGGTTCCGTCCGTAGCGGCCTGAACTCGGGAAAACAAAAAGGGCGACCAAGTCGCCCTTTTTAATCAATCGCTTACCGCAGTTACTTCATGCGATAGGTAATGCGACCCTTGGTCAGGTCGTAGGGGGTCATTTCGACCTTGACCTTGTCACCGGTGAGGATGCGGATGTAGTTCTTGCGCATGCGACCGGAGATGTGGGCGATGATCTCGTGCCCGTTTTCCAGTTTGACCCGGAACATGGTGTTGGGCAGCGTTTCGGTGACGGTGCCTTCAAATTCGATGGAATCGTCTTTCGACATGCAGACCTGTGCTGTGCGGCCGGAACGGCCAGGGCGATAAAGTCCGCCATTGTACGCCGCCGAGGCTTCCGGCGCAAAAATCCCGTTAATCCCCCGGCGGGTGGGCCAACCGGGCGGCGGGCAACGCGCCGAACCGCGTGGTCCAGCTCGTCGCCGGCTCAGGTACCTCCACCAGTTCCCGCACCCGTTCCAGGAACGTCCGGCGCGGCCAGCGCTCCGCGCCCAGGCTCAGCAGATGCGGGTTCTCCACCTGCGCGTCGATGAGCGGCCAGCCCCACGCGTGCAGGGTGGCGGCCAGGGCGGCGATCGCGATCTTGGAACCGCCGCTTTCCACACTGAACATGCTCTCGCCGAAGAACATCCGGCCGACGGCCACGCCATAGAGCCCGCCGACCAGATGCGTGCCGTCGAACACTTCGATGGAATGGGCGTGCCCGGCCCGATGCAGCGCGGCGTAGGCCGCCTGCATCTGGCCGGTAATCCAGGTGCCGTCCTGGCCCGGCCGCGGGCGGCTGGCGCATTCGGCGACGACCGCGTCGAAGGCGGTGTCGGCTCGCACCTGCCAGGTGGACTGGCGGAGGCTGCGCCGGAACCGCGAGGCCAGGTGCAGGCGATTGGTGCGGAACACCATGCGCGGATCCGGCGACCACCACAGCAGCGGCTGGCCCTCCGAGAACCAGGGAAAGATGCCGCCCCGATAGGCGTTGAGCAGTCGGGGCGGGCTCAGATCACCGCCTATCGCCAGCAGGCCGTCGGGCTGGCGCAGGGCCAGTTCCGCGGGTGGAAACGGCGCTTCGGGTTCGGGGGCGAGCAGGAAGGGGCGCTGGCTCATGCCGGCATTATCGGCGTCCGGCAGGGCACGGGGCCATGCCGTCGCGGTTCAGCCGGTGACGACCTTGAACGGCGAGTGCGCGGCCAGGGTCGCGGCGTAGCGGCGGACCGCGAGGGTTTCTTCGTCGCACCAGCGCGCCAGGGCTTCGGCGAAGGCGGGATCGGCGATCCAGTGCCGGCTCCGCACGAACACGGGCAGGAAGCCGCGCGCGATCTTGTGTTCGCCCTGCGCACCGGGTTCGAACACGCGCAGGCCCTCGCGCAGGCAGTATTCGACGCCCTGGTAGTAGCAGGTTTCGAAGTGCAGGCCGGGCAGGTTGCGGTGGCAGCCCCAGTAACGTCCATACAGGGTGTCGCCACCGCGCAGGCAGAGCGCGCCGGCGATCGCTTCGCCGCCGGATTCGGCCAGGAACATCAC
>NZ_JANJUE010000362.1 GCF_024710765.1 Pseudoxanthomonas sp. | reverse complement strand
GGCAGGGCACCGACAATACGTGGCGCGCGCAGGTCGTGGACGGCACGGGACAGGCGAAGTACGACGCCTCGGCGCACTGGGGCGACAACATCGCCGGCGGCTCCGCCAGCCTCCGCGTGGATCGTCCGATCCGCATCGAGATGGCGCTGTCCACCACCGACGGCGTGACGCTCACGGGCTACAATATGCCGTACGTCGTGAACCCGTCGTCGCCGCAGGAGATTCAAGGCACGGACGGCACGACCGCTGCGCTCGTCCCGCTCATCTACTCGGCCGACGCGACGCTCACGATCGAACAGCTGAGCGGCCCGGGCGGCACCGTGCTGGCCACGGTTTCGACCGGCCTGTTCAAGGCTGAGATCAACGTCGGTGGCCGCGTCATCTACGGCGCGCAGTTCCGGCCGACGGTGGCGGGCACGTATCGGCTGCGGTTCCAGCTGGCGACCGGCGCGAACGTGCGCCTGACCGCCGCGGATTCCTGCACCTTCACCGGGTCGGAAGCGACGATCGAAGTGACCGTCGCGCCGTAAGCGGTTCCTGCAGGTCCTCGCGGTCCCCGGGGCGACGCTCTGGGGACCGCGAACGTCGTCACCGCGCGCGGCTACTCCGCCCGCAGCGCCGATCCGGGATCGACCCGCGCCGCCCGCCGCGCCGGGATCCACGTCGCCAACGCCGCGACCGCCAGCAGCAACCCGGCGATCACGACGCCCACCACCATCGGCAGCGTCGCGGGCATTCGCATCTCCCCCTGCGCGATCATCACCTGCAGGACCACCAGCGTGGCCGGCAACCCGATCGCCATCGCGAGCATCGCCGACTTCATTCCCGAGGCGAGGAACATCCGCGCGACCTGCAGCGGCTCGGCGCCCACGGCGATCCGGATCCCGATCTCGCGCGTCCGCTGCCGCACGGAGAGCGCGATCACGCCATACAGCCCGAGCGAGGCGAGCAGCAACGCGAGCAGCCCGCCGAGCCCGGCGACGAGCGAGAGCTGCTGCGTCAGCCGCCGCACTTCCTCATCGCGCTGGAGCAGGGTCCGGACCGACCCGACCGGCAATTGCGGCGCTTCGGAGATGGCGAAGCGCTGCAGGTCGTCCAAGTGCTCCGCTGCCGCGCCGCGCGTGCGGAGCAGCAGGCGCTCCCGGTGCCAAGCCTTGCCGTGCGCCGTATAGACGCGAAACGGCATCGCCGCATCCGACGGATTCGCCGGCGACGGCATATCGGGTACCGTCACCCGCGAGTCATAGACGCCGACCACGGTCAGCGCGAGCGCCTCCGCGTCGCCC
>NZ_JANJUE010000355.1 GCF_024710765.1 Pseudoxanthomonas sp. | reverse complement strand
CGAGGTCGAGCAGGATGCCGCTGACGTTGCCATAGGTGGAAGGATGAAGGAGAGTGTCCATGAAACCGAAATTGCCCTTGACCGGGTGGAACCGTTGATCACCGGATAACAGCGGTGAGGCTGCCGCGACCGCCAATGCATCGTCATCTTGGTCCAACCCGTACAGGGTGGCCGCAGGACCAAGACGTTGCAGGAGCGCGGTGCTATGGCCGCCTCCTCCCAGGGTTCCATCCACGTAGATGCCGTTCACATCCGTCACCAGCCCGTCGACCGATTCAGTCAGCAACACAGGCAAGTGGTAGGGAGTGTGCGACATCAGGGGTGGTTGTTGCCCATCACGTTTTCAAACATCTCCTGCCAGCTCGCATCGCTCAGGCTCTGGTCCTGGCTGTCGAGTTGGTCGGGAGACCAGAGTTCGATTCGGCTGCCGCTGCCGATGAAAATGACTTTCGATTGGATGCCGGCCCACTCGGTGAGTTTGGACGGCAACGCCAGGCGGTTCGCGGCGTCAAGTTCAAGGTCTTCGGCGGAACGCAGGAAATTGCGGACCACGGTCCGTCCCTCGGTGGTGAAGGTGTTCACCTTGGAGAGACGCTCCTCCACGATCATCCATTGGTCTTCCGGATACAGATACAGACACGTCTCAAGGCCCTTCAGAATCGTGAAGCGCTCTTGGGCCGCCGGACTCAGGTACTTCCTCAGCTTCGCAGGGAAGCTGACGCGACCTTTTGCGTCCAACGCATGTTCGTATTCACCCTTGAAACTGGGCACTGTACCGCGGATTTAATTGCTAGTTTTTGCCAAACAAGATCTGAACCGCCGATTGCCATTTTCCGACGGCGTGGTGCGTTTTGGGATAGTCTCCCACTTCGTCCCACAATCTCCCACAAAGTAGGGGAAATCCACCTCGTTTGTCAATAGCCGGGTGAGATTGAACCTCACTCGAATCTTTGGTACGTTGTTTGTCTCGGGAGACCTAAACCAAACGTCAGCCATCATGCAGTATCAGCACCTCTGTCCGGGTTGTTTCAGTGAAAAAGGCACCGTATCCGTCTGTTCCG
>NZ_JANJUE010000126.1 GCF_024710765.1 Pseudoxanthomonas sp. | reverse complement strand
GCTCAGCGTTCGCTTGAGCGTGCCCCCTACATCCTTGGTCTCTTCGGCGATGCGGTTGCTGGCATTGTCCAGCGTGTAGTGAAGGGTGTTGCCCGCGTTGTCGGTGATGTCGGTCAGGCGATGAGCCTGGTCGTAGGTGTACTGGGTGAAGGCGCCATCGGGCTGGGTCACCCGCTTCACCAAGCCGGTCGGCCAGTAGTCGATGCGAGTGATGGCGTCGTCGGTCTCGACCGCGTCATTCGTCCCCCGTACCTTGCTGGCAGTCAGCCAACCCCGTGGGTGGTACTCGAAGTCGGTGATGACCCCGTTCGGGTCCTTGACCGAGAGTACGCGACCGGCGCCGTCGTACTTCAGGGTCTCGGTCACCTGACCCTGGGCGTTGGTGACCTTCCAGAGGTCGCCCTTGCGATGGGGACAGGTGGTGGGCGCGGTCGCGCAGGTGGCGTCATCGCTGGGGTAGTACGTGTAGGTGGTGGTGTCAGGGCTGTCGGTACGAGGACCGTTGACCGCTGTTAACAGCCCCAGCAAGGGGCAGGTACCTGCATCTACATCGCCCTGCTCGCAGTAGTTCTTCGTTGACGTCCTTACGCCCAAAGTCACGACATCGGTCATGGACTCTTGCAACACCTGGCCGCGGGAATTGTAAGTCCATTGCCGCGTCACCACTGCGTTCTGGGATTCGTCCTTGACCGTTTGCGTGAGCGGCGCTCTCAGCCGGGCATCCCAAGTGCTGGATATCGTCCGCAGAAATGGCGTGCCAACCGCGGTCGCGCGTTTTACCAGCAAACCATTTTCATCGTAGTCGTCGTCGGTGGTGTTGTTTCTCCAATCCACCGTCACATCTGGAAAACCATTTGCATCATAGGTAATGGACTTTGCTTTTCCGCCACCACATCCCTGACAAAAATTCGTCGCCCCCGTCAACTTCAGCTTCCGGTGCATTGTTGTTAGACCATGGGTCGAAGTCTGACCCAACGCGTTGGTGACCACCGCTGAACTGACACCATTGTAGACAACCGAAATTCGCTCTATGTTTCCGGACGGGTTTCCCTTGACACTCACACGCGCATCACCGAGACCGTCATACAGCCAGGTTGAATAGCGCAGTCCAGATTCATCGTTCAAGCCAACCAATTGAACCCGGCCATTGATCAGCTCATTCACGTAGGTCACGGTCGCATGCGGCACCGTTTCTCCCGGAGCAACGAAACCCGCAGATGTCAGCCGGGAGTTCGTATATCCATAAGTCACGCCACTGCCATCAGGCAAACCAACCGAAATCAATGTCGATCCCGTGTAGAAGAAGGAAATGGACCGGCCATTTTCATCCATGACCTTTGACAAATTCCCCTCAACGTAGCTCAGACTTACTTGCGCACCATCCTGCCACTCAATCCGACTCAGAGTGCCGTCCAGCGCATAACTTTCCCTTGTTCCGTCGGCATCAACAGCCAGCCACCCAATATGGCTGCCGCCGTCATGGATCTCCTCCACACGGATCTTTACATCCACATCGGATTCCCAGACTCCGGACGCCTGCTTTTTGAAGACATACATGTTCCCAGACGGCCTGAAGAGGTAGGCATACGCACCTACGTCATCGGTATTTGCCTTTAGAAATCTCGAATACGTATGCCGCCACTTGGGTCCCAACGGCATAGCCGTTACGGGAACGCCTTCAGCGCTGCTGTAGTAGCGTGCGAATTCCAATTTGCCCTGCGGGCTTCGGAAATCAACCGCCACCTCTGTTTTCACCCGGGCAACCATGTTGATGGGATTTCCAATCTGACCACATCCCGTGGTTTCGTCGCACTCTTGAAACTTTGCGATATCGATACTCGGCCTGACGCATTTGAGAGGATTATCCAAAGACTCCCTATAGCCGGGTGGACATGGCCATTCCTTTATCCAAATTCTCGGATAAAGGTTCTCTGGCGGTAGATATGGACAAAAATGCCAACAACTATTTGGAGCAAACCCTGCTGCCACAAGAGCGGGCTCTCGCGGATCCGGATGAACCACCGGCTGGATAAATATGATCGTGGCGGGATAGATTCCCGAGTAGCCGTTTACCGTCCCCTCCGTACAGTTCATCTGAAAGCATGCTTGCGCATTCACAGCATTGATGCCGGGATAAAAGGGGCCGGGAATTGGAGCAATTTTGTCGACTTCGTCGATTGACTGGGCTTTTAAGCCTGGAACAGAAAACAATGCCAGCAGGAATGCACATGCAAGGAAGAACAGTGACGAACGCACACCTCACCTCCTTATGAATGCTCAAGAATCCTTCTGCTATGCTCACGTCGAGCGCGGCTAATGCATGAATCCTATGCCTCGTTCAATCACACATCAAGCAATGCCTAAACTGCGGAAATGTCCGCCAGCCTTTGCTCATGATCTCTCTCGGCAGCGAACATGCTCGACTAAACACCGTGTATCAACGAAAACCGATAGCCCATCACTCATGAACCGAGAATATCGTCAAACCTAGAGATATGACAGTGGATTTCTAGCTCTCAATAGCTCAATGAAACTACCGGGATTCCGGCAACCACCCCGCAATCGCCGTCAGCACCATTCCCAGCAGAATCAACAGCCAGAACAATCCGCCCAGCACGATCCCCAGCCAGTTCCACATGTTGAAAGCGTCTTCCGCGCGATGGAGTTCGCCGTCGATGGCTTCGTTGTAGCGGCGTGCCAGTGCGTTCACCGGCAGCAGGGGGAACAAGCAGGAGACGAACACCAGCCAGTACGGCGGTGGCAGCCAGGCGCACAGGTAAAGCACGGCATACGCGATTGCCAGTCCGCCCGCGTTGATCTTCAGGCGCGCGGTGGCGTCATGGCCGGCGACGATGCGGTTGATCGCCTTGAACAGGCCAAGGGCGAACAGGAACGAGAACATCGCGCGCCATACCGGCGCGCGCCGCCGGCCTTCGTGGCGCTGCACCGCGCGCCAGTTGCGATAGAACCACCAGATGAGATACAGGCCGAGGGTGGCGACGATCATCACCGCCAGCTTGTGCGCTGGCGGTGCGAGGAAGAAAGGTCTCCGCTTGCGGCTGGCTGAGTCCTCGATGGGTCCTTCGGGCGCCTGGTAGGGACTGCGGACAGTGGCATCCATGCCTGGGTATCAGCCGGACGCGCGCCTTACCGCACTTCCGCCACTTCCACCCCGTCCAGCCCCTGCGCCAGGGTGCGGGCGTCGCCGCCCTGGGAGAGTTTGATGCGCAGGCGGACTTCGTTCTGGGAGTCGGCGTAGCGCAGGGCGTCCTCGTAGGAGATCTCGCCGGCCTGGTACAGCTCGAACAGGCTCTGGTCGAAGGTCTTCATGCCGAGGTTGGTGGATTCCTTCATCACTTCCTTCAGCTTGTGGACCTCGCCGTCGCGGATGTAGTCCTGCACCAGCGGGGTGCCGAGCAGGATTTCCATCGCCACCCGGCGACCCTTGCCGTCCGGCGTGGGAATCAGCTGCTGGGCGACCACGCCCTTGAGGTTGAGCGAAAGGTCCATCAGCAGCTGGGTGCGGCGATCTTCAGGGAAGAAGTTGATGATGCGGTCCATCGCCTGGTTGGCGTTGTTGGCGTGCAGGGTGCACAGCACCAGGTGGCCGGTTTCGGCGAAGGCGATGGCGTGATCCATGCCCTCGCGGGTGCGCACCTCGCCGATCATGATCACGTCCGGCGCCTGGCGCAGGGTGTTCTTCAGCGCGGCGTCCCAGCTGTCGGTGTCGATGCCGACCTCGCGCTGGGTGATGATGCAACCCTCGTGCTTGTGCACGAATTCGATCGGGTCCTCGATGGTGATGATGTGGCCGGTCGAATTCTGGTTGCGGTAACCGATCATCGCCGCCAGCGAGGTGGATTTGCCGGTGCCGGTGGCGCCGACGAAGATGATGATGCCGCGCTTGGTCATCGCCAGTGTCTTGATCACCGGCGGCAGGCTCAGTTCCTCCACCGTCGGGATGCGCGTCTCGATGCGGCGCAGGACCATGCCAACCTGGTTGCGCTGGTAGAAACAGCTCACGCGGAAGCGGCCCACGCCGGCCACGCCGATGGCGAAGTTGCACTCGTGGGTCTTCTCGAACTCCTCGCGCTGCGCCGGCGTCATCACGTTCAACACCAGGTCGCGCGACTGCTGCGGCGTCAGCGGGGTCTGGGTGATCGGCGAAATCTTGCCGTGGACCTTGATCGACGGCGGCATGCCGGCGGTGATGAACAGATCCGACGCCTTCTGGTGCGCCATCAGCTTGAGGAAGGAGGTGAAATCGATGCTGCTCATGGGATGCTCCTTCGGAGCCGGGAATGGGGAATCGTGAATCGGGAATCGGGAATCGTCAAAAGCCGGTGGTTCGGGAAACGGTTCGGGAATCGCTCTTTGCTCTCACGATTCCCGATTCTCCATTCCCGATTCCTGGCTTACTCGAACAACCGCTTGTCCTTGGCGTATTCCTTGGCCTGCTGGCGGGTGACCAGGCTGCGCTTGACCAGATCCTGCAGGTGCTGGTCCAGGGTCATCATGCCGTACTGCTGGCCGGTCTGGATGGAGGAGTACATCTGCGCC
>NZ_JANJUE010000335.1 GCF_024710765.1 Pseudoxanthomonas sp. | reverse complement strand
CCGACCCGGGGAAGACCCTGGCGCACGTGGAGTTCACGCGCGACGGCAAGTACGTGCTGGCCAGCCTGTGGGAGCGCAAGGCCGACGGCGGCGCGATCATCGTCTTCGATGCCGCCACGTTCAAGGAAGTCAAGCGCATCCCCATGGACAAGCCCGTGGGCAAGTACAACCTGCACAACAAGATCACGCGCTCGGAAGGGACGAGCCACTGACCGGCCGCTCCGACGCCCTGCCGTCCACCGACTCGAACGCACCGCTATAGCGGAACACCTGCCCCAGCAGCGGGTGGGTGAGCCGGAAATCCATCGCGAAGCTCCGCGGGCCCGTGGCTGTTTCGACGATGGTGGTGTGGCCCAGCGCCAGCCACTCGGGGATGGGGAGGCGCATCCGGCCCAGGCGCAGCACGTAGCACACGCCGTGGTAGCACAGCTGGCTGCCTTGCACCTGTACTGCCATCTTCAAGCCCAGCCAGGGGTTGACGTACTCGACGAGCTGGTTGCCGCCCGCCAGCTCCCAGTGGCTGTCGAAGCGCGCCACGGCGCCGTCCGGGTAGCGCAACGTGCGGCGCCAATACTGGCGTGGGCCGGCTTCGGTCTTGTCCACCGTGGTGGCGATGGCGCGCCCGCGCTGGCGCACCAGCGCGCCCAGCCAGCCCAGCACCCACAGGCCCGGCTGCATGAAGCCGGGACATTCGATATCCATGTGGCCGACATCAGTGCTCGCGCCGGGCCGGTAGTGGGCCTGTAGCCCGGGCGGCAATTGCGTCCAGGCATCGCCCAGCATCTGCTGCATCAGGCTTTTCATGACGCCACCCCCGGGATGTGCTTGAAGACCATGAGCGCGACCACCAGCACCATGGCCACGAAAGCCGGCACGCCCAGCCAGAACCAGGCCCGCGCCATGCGCCAGTAGAGCGCCGGCAGCGGCGCATTGCGCGCGGCGGCGTCCTCGGCGATGCGCTGCATGCGGATCTGCAGCCACACCACCGGCAGCCAACAGCCACCCGCCAGGGCGTACAGGCCCAGGCTGGCCACCACCCACGGCGTATCGAAGGGCACGCCGGCCAGGTGCAGCATCCACGCGCCGCTGACGGGCTGGAAGATGACAGTGGGCGTGGTAAACAGCCAGTCGGCCAGCACCACATGGCGGTTCGTCACGGCGATGTGCGCCACGTGGCCGCTGCGGTCTGCCATCCACTTATGGAAGGCGCTGCCCAGGCCGGTACCGAACAGCAGCACCATGCTGAGGATGTGC
>NZ_JANJUE010000099.1 GCF_024710765.1 Pseudoxanthomonas sp. | reverse complement strand
ATTGCCTCGGTCCGTGATGGGCACCGGTAGCTCCAATTTTTGCAATTAATTGCAATCCCGGATCGAGGCCAAATGAAGAAGAAGCAATCTGTGCCGGCGAGCCAATTGCCGAGCAAACTCGGCAATGTCGATAAGAAATCGAACGGTGCGCCCTCCGCAACCAGCGAACCCGACTGCAAAAAACTGACGCCCAAGCAGGTGCGCGCAATCGAGTTGATCATTGCTGGCGAATCATTGCAGGCAGTGGCCAAAGACGTGGGCGTCTGTAGGCAAACCCTGAGCGAGTGGAAGAACAGGGATACAGAGTTTTCCCGAGTGCTGAATCAGCTGCTGACTGATGCTGAGGAGAGCTTGCGCTTCACTCTTCCCGCCATACACCTGCGCATGCTTTCCAAGCTGGAAAAGATTGCGGATGAAGCGCCGTACAACGTGAGGCTTGATGCCATCAGGCTCTATATCGACCGCTTCCTTCCAGCAGATCGCGATGACGCGTCTCAGGACCTGCCTGAACCAGATGCTGCCATGCTGCAAGCTATGGTGGCGAGGCGGAAGCGGGAGGGCAGCCAATGAAGCGCGAAAAAAGCCCCGACATTCATAAAACAGTGTTCGGGAAAGATCTGGATCTTCTGCACCTCCCCTCCAAGCAGCTGACTCACATTGCTCTAGGCAAAGCGAAGCCGGATGTTACTTATGCCTTCAACTGGCAGCGGAAGCACAACGTCATTCGCCGTGCATGGGTTCTACATGCAAAAACCGGGGCCGACGTAAGAGATTGCCTTGATCTCTGCGTACATCGCGAGTACGCAACGTCAATGGATGATGGAAATCAGAAAACGTCTTCACCCCTCTACTTTGGGCTGAGCTTTGCGCATCAGTTCAATGACTGGAGTGCCGCCCTCCCCTACTTCATTGATCAGGAAGTGGCCCTACTTCGTGAAGAGCGTTCGGCTGGGGCCCTAGTTCGCCAGATGATCTCGGCAGGCCCCCACTTGGGTCACAATCCTCTAGCGTCGTTCGATCCCGACAATCTCCTCCCTCAGCAGGCGACCGACTGCGTATGGCGCTTGGTCCGTCACCTGCCTCGGTTTTACAAAAATCTTGAGGAATTTCCTCTCTGGAAGACCACATTCCAATTCATCGAGTCGATCTTGGAGCGGAGTCTGCTGCTGGATGGCCTTAGGGCCGAAGTACGATCAATCTATCTGGTTCAGCGAGTTATCGAAGAAGCTTTGAGTGACCTTAGCCTTGAAGAGCTCTACACGGGCGGAGAGAGAGTAGGACTATTTCTCTCCGAGCATGGACCGGACAGCTGACGGATGAAAGGGACTTCCTTTGCTATTGAGATGACCAAGTACAGCAAGTTCAGCCGCTATGGCTCTGTAGCTCGCAGCACGGCGGCCGGCGACTTTTCTTGTTCGTAGCTCCTTTGCCAACCGCACCGCTTCAGGCCTTAGCTCAATGTGCGACTTCCTGCCTTCGCATTTTCCTAGTAAGGCTCGTTTCCGTTCCCTAGCCCCTCTTAGTTTTGCCACAACGCTGGCTTTCTCGAACTGAGATATCGCACCCATCACCTGACGAACAAGTTGAGCCGTGGGGGTGTCATCTAAGAAGCCGCCGGGCGTGTCCACAGCTATCAGCTCGATGCCACGATCCTTTAGCAATCGATAGCCCGTCTCCTGAACGACCAGATCTCGCGCAAACCTGTTGGCCGTCTCGACCAAGATCACTCTGACCGCTTGGTTGTCTGCCAAATAGGCAAGCAGCGCGCGAAACCCCGGCCTCGCATCAATGGGATCTGCTCCGGACACTGCGGCGTCGTAGTACGCCGGCTCACAGACCACGTACCCCGAACGCTTTGCGTAGCCTTCGATTGCAGCGGTTTGACGCAGGTGCGAATCCTTCCCTTCGCCAACGTTTGTGGCCGAGCTGGTGCGCAGGTATGCGACCGCTGGGATCAGCTTCTTTTTCACGGTAGACCCCCTCCCTGAGGGCTCTGACGGGGCGCTTGAGGGCCCGTACGGATACAATCGTACTTAATTCTGAAGAAATAGGTACGTTCGGACTTGTGCACCTAGCGCTAACGGAGGCGGTACGGTATCTATTCAAGACCTCTTCATCCGGACAGGGACCGGCATGCCCACCGCGAAACGGACCTTTGCGCTCAAGATCGTGCGCTTCAAAGTTGGTCGTAAAAGGGGATTCGTCCCGCCTCAGATGGACGCCCTTCTTGAGACCCTGATGGCCAATGCGCCAACCATCGGCGACCGGCATCTGCCTCTACCCCCGCACCCGCCTGCCCGCATTGCGGTCGGAACCACGTGCTTCTACATCAACCGGGGTCATCGTCGCAGGCGGCGAGACGGGTACATGGTCGAATGTGTCTGCTACTCCCATGGGATGGCACCAGAGCAGACGACCCCAGATTTTGGTGCTAATACGTTGGCTATCAGCGCTGAACCCATCGTGGATCGCGCAACCGGCCAAACCCGCCAAGTCATACATAGTTACCGAGCCCTATTCTTCGGGCAGAGCGTCATTCTCGAAGTTGAAAAGGGAGGAGGTGGCACGGCTTTGCTTGCCCACTGCCTAACAACTCTGCTGCGTTCTAAAGTGGACGCAGATCTTCCCACTATCGAGTTCGTTGACGTGGTGGGCGCGAACCTGCGCAAGTCGATAACTGCGGCTGGTGGTGTCGAGCGAATCAGCGCGGGTCTCGTTACCGCGACGACCAACCGTCGCCGG
>NZ_JANJUE010000323.1 GCF_024710765.1 Pseudoxanthomonas sp. | reverse complement strand
GGCGAGCGCGTGACCAGCGCGACGACCAGCGCGGTGAGGGCCACCAGGCTGGCGCCCCCGTAGACGGCCAGGCGCGGGCGCAGCGCGCGGGTGGGCTTCCCGGCGAGCTCGTTCTGCGAGGCGAAGGCGATGAGGCCGCGGGGGCGCTTCACCTTGTCCATGATGTCGTCACAGGCGTCGACGCACTGGGTGCAGGCGAGGCACTCCATCTGGAGCCCGTTGCGAATGTCGATGCCCGTGGGGCACACGGCCACGCAGCGGTTGCAGTCGACGCAGTCACCGAGCTTCGGGGCGTTGGGGTCTTTCGACACCTTGCCGCGCGGCTCGCCGCGGGTCTCGCGGTAGGCGACGGTGACGGAGTCGCGATCGTGCAGCACCGACTGCAGGCGGCCGTAGGGGCAGACCACCACGCAGAACTGCTCGCGAAACCAGGTGAAGTTGAACATCAGCACCGCGGTGAAGCCCATGGTGAGGAGGAAGGCCTCGAGGTGCAGCAGGGGGCCGTCGACGAACATCGCCCAGAGCTCCTTCGGCGACACGAAGAGGGCCGTGGCGGTGTGCGCGATGGCGAGGCTGATGACGAGGAAGGCGGCGTACTTGCCGGTGCGCCGGAGCACCTTGTTCACCGAGAGCGGCGCGGCGGCGAGGCGCTCGCGCGCGCCGGGGGCGCCCTCGCAGAGGCGCCCCACCGGCCGGTAGACCCCCTCGAGGAAGACGGTCTGCGGGCAGCCCCACCCGCACCACACGCGGCCCCGCCAGGCGGTGATGAAGAGGAGCCCGAAGGCGAAGGCGAGCGTCGCCAGCAGCACCATCCACACGTCCTGCGAGTTGAAGGTGTTGCCGAACAGGTAGAAGCGGCGGTGCTGCACGTCGAGCTGCACCATGGGGTGGCCGCCCACGGGAATGAAGGGCGCCAGCACGTAGAAGGCGATGAGCAGGCCGAAGACGACGTGGCGGCGCCGCGTCCACTTCCCCTTCACCTCCGCAGGGTGGAGCATCAGGCGCGACCCGTCGCGCTTCATGGTGCCGAGAATCGATTCCGGTGCGCTCATGGTGCCCGTGTACCTCGAAAAGCGCGGGGGTGAGGTTCCCTTGGGCCCCTCACCCCCTGAAGAAACGCTGGCTGTTGGAGCCGTCAGCTCACTCGCGCGGTTCGCCCTGCGGCTCCTTGCCGGGCAGGTTCGTGTTGCGAAGGGACATGACGTAGGCGGTGACCTTCTTCACCTTCTCCGGCCCGAGCACCGAGCCCCAGGGCGGCAT
>NZ_JANJUE010000086.1 GCF_024710765.1 Pseudoxanthomonas sp. | reverse complement strand
GCCAACCCGCTATAATTCGCGACTTTCCCCGTCTCCCAGCGCCCGCGCGGGCACCCTTGCCATGTCCGAAGTCGCCACCGAAGCCGCGCGCCGCCGCACCTTCGCCATCATTTCCCACCCTGACGCCGGCAAGACCACGCTGACCGAAAAGCTGCTGCTGTTCGGCGGCGCGATCCAGATGGCCGGTTCGGTCAAGGGCCGCAAGGCCGCCCGCCACGCCACCTCCGACTGGATGGCGCTGGAAAAGGAGCGCGGCATCTCGGTGACCTCCTCGGTCATGCAGTTCCCGTACGAAGGCAAGATCGTCAACCTGCTGGACACGCCCGGCCACGCCGACTTCGGCGAGGACACCTACCGCGTGCTGACCGCCGTGGACTCGGCGCTGATGGTCATCGACGTCGCCAAGGGCGTGGAGGAGCGCACCATCAAGCTGATGGAAGTGTGCCGCCTGCGCGACACCCCGATCATGACCTTCATCAACAAGCTCGACCGCGAGGGCCGCGAGCCGATCGAACTGCTGGATGAAGTCGAACGCGTGCTCGGCATCCAGTGCGCGCCGGTGACCTGGCCGATCGGCATGGGCAGCCGCCTCAAGGGCGTGGTCCACCTGCTGACCGGCGAGGTCCACCTGTACGAGCAGGGGCGCAACTTCACCCGCCAGGACTCGACCATCTTCGCCTCGCTGGACGACCCGCAGCTGGAAGCGCGGATCGGCGTGGAGATGCTGGCCAACCTGCGCGAGGAACTGGAACTGGTGCAGGGCGCCTCGCATCCGTTCGACCTGCAGGCCTATCGCGAAGGCCGGCAGACGCCGGTGTTCTTCGGCTCGGCGGTGAACAACTTCGGCGTGCAGCCGCTGCTGGATTTCTTCGTCGAACACGCGCCCTCGCCGCAGGCGCGCGCCACCACCGGCCGCAGCGTGCAGCCAACCGAGAACAAGCTGACCGGCTTCGTCTTCAAGATCCAGGCCAACATGGATCCGCAGCATCGCGATCGCGTCGCGTTCATGCGCGTGTGCTCGGGCAGGTTCGAAGCCGGCATGAAGGCCTTCCACGTGCGCAACGGCAAGGAGGTCAAGCTCGCCAATGCGTTGACCTTCATGGCCAGCGATCGCGAAATCGCCGCCGAAGCCTGGCCGGGCGATGTCATCGGCATCCACAACCACGGCACCATCTCCATCGGCGACACCTTCACCGAGGGCGAATCGCTGGGCTTCACCGGCATCCCCAACTTCGCGCCGGAGCTGTTCCGCCGCGCGCGCCTGCGGGATCCGCTCAAGCTCAAGCAACTGCAGAAGGGCCTGGCCCAGCTCAGCGAGGAGGGCGCGACCCAGTTCTTCCGCCCACTGATGAGCAACGACCTCATCCTCGGCGCGGTCGGCGTGCTGCAGTTCGACGTGGTCGCCTACCGGCTGAAGGACGAGTACGGCGTGGATGCCAGCTTCGAGAACGTCAGCGTCGCCACCGCCCGCTGGATCCGCTGCGACGACGCGAAGAAGCTGGAAGAGTTCCGCGACAAGAACGCGATGAACCTGGCGCTGGATGCCGCCGGCCAGCTGGTCTACCTGGCGCCCACGCGGGTGAACCTGCAACTGGCGCAGGAACGCGCGCCGGCCGTGCAGTTCCTCGCCACCCGCGAACACGCCCACGCCGCGACGGTGGACTGAGCGACGATCCCGCGCGTCACCGCCCCTGTTTTCCGGCTCCATGCTGAAGGCACGGGCGGCGTATGGATGCAGCGCTTGCTGCATTGCGGTAACGTCCGCGCATGACCGCCGAACGCTCCCACCCCCGCGCCGCGCATATCCGTGACGAAATCGCCAGCGCCCTGACCCACGGCCTGGGCGCGATGGCCGCCCTGGCCGGCGGCGCGGTGCTCATCACCCTGGCCGCCATCTACGGTGACGGTTGGCAGCTCGGCGCCTCGATCGTGTTCGGCGTGACCCTTCTGCTGCTGTACACCGCGTCCACGCTCTACCACGCGATCCAGCATCCAATCGCCAAGGGCCGGCTGAAAGTGTTCGATCACTGCGCGATCTACCTGCTGATCGCCGGCACCTACACGCCCTTCACCCTCATCGGCCTACGCGGGCCGTGGGGCTGGAGCCTGTTCGCGGCGATCTGGACGCTGGCCGTGGGCGGGGTGATCTTCAAGCTGTTCTACACCGGCCGCTTCAAGCTGCTGTCCACGCTGATCTACATCGCGATGGGCTGGCTGGTGATGGTGGCGATCAAGCCCATGCTGACCTCGCTCGATGCCTGGACCCTGGGCTGGCTGCTGGCCGGCGGCCTCTTCTATACCCTGGGCACCTACTTCTACCATCGCGAATCGATCCGCTATTCGCATGCGATCTGGCACCTGTTCGTGATCGGCGGCAGCGTCTGCCACTACATCGCCGTCACCGAACAGGTATTGCGGCCGCGCCTGGGCGGTGCCTGAGTGGCGGCTCACGCCGCCTGAACACGCCTGACCGGGCTTGACCCGGCTTTCGCATCCCCTGAACAACCGCGCTGGCTAAGTGGACGCATGAATCGCGTCCCCGCCCGCAAGACGCCATTCCGCTGGCCCAGGCCCTCGCGCCGCACCGGGCTCATCCTCGCGGTGGTGGCGGTCGCCGTGCTGGCCCTATTCCTGCTGTTCGACTGGAACTGGTTCAAGGGGCCGGTCGAACGCCAGGTCCAGGCGCGCACCGGCCGCGAGTTCCGCATCGGTGGAAACCTGGATGTCGATCTCGGCAGGGTGACCACCGTGCGCGCCGATGGCCTGAGGCTGGGCAACGCCGCCTGGTCGAAGGAACCGGCCATGGCCGTGGCCCGGCGCGCCGAACTGGACATCGAAATCTGGCCCTTGCTGCGCGGTGAAGTCCGCATTCCCGAGATCCGGCTGCTCGAACCCAGGCTGCGCCTGGAAACCGGTCCGGGGAAACAGGGCAATTGGGATTTCGGGCCCGGTGGCGACACCGACGTCCACTTCCATCGGCTGTGGGTCCGGGACGGACGCCTGCAATACCTCGATGCGGCCGAAAAAACCGACATCGACATCCGCCTGGACAGCGTGGCGCCGCAGGGTGCGCGCAGTGCACCTTCCGTGGCCGTCGAGGGCGGCGGCCACTGGACCGGCGAACCGTTCCGCCTGCAGGGCCACGCCGACTCGCCACTGGCCCTGCGCGACACCCGCCAGCCCTACCGCATCGATCTACGCGCGCAGGCCGGACCGACCCGTGCGCACGCCCGTGGCACCCTCCTGGATCCGCTGCGCCTGCGCGATTTCGATCTGAAGCTGCGGCTCGCCGGCCGCGATCTGGAGGACCTGTATCCCCTGCTCGGCATCGCCCTTCCGCCGACGCCGCCCTACCAGTTGGATGGCCGTTTCACCCGCGCGGGCGATACCTGGCGCTATGACGGTTTCAGCGGCCAGGTCGGCGACAGCGATCTGGCCGGCACCGCCAGCGTGACGGTCGGCCGGGTACGTCCGTTGTTCCAGGCCAACCTGGTTTCGAAACGACTGGATTTCGACGACCTCGCCGGCTTCGTGGGCGCCTCGCCACAGTCCGGTGCCGGCGAGACCAGCAACACGCAGCAGGAAACCCTGGCCGCGCAGCAGCGCGCGCAGGCCCGGGTCCTGCCGGACACGCCCTACGATCTGGCGAAGCTGCGCGCGATGGATGCCGATGTCCGCTGGAAGGCCCATCGCATCAACGCGCCGAAACTGCCCTTGGACGACATGGACGCGCACCTGCGCCTGGAGGGCGGACTGCTGCAACTGGACCCGCTCAACTTCGGCGTCGCCGAAGGCGATATCCGTTCGACCATCCGCATGGATGCGCGCACCGACACCATCCGCACCCGCGCGGACATCGCGGTGCGCCGGCTCAACCTCGGCCGCCTGTTCCCGGATGCCGAGATCACCCGCACGGCCATCGGCCGCATCGGCGGCGACCTCGCCATCACCGGCACCGGAAATTCGATCGCGCGCATCCTCGGCAGCGCCGATGGCGACATCGCGATCGGCATGGGCAAGGGCCAGATCAGCAACCTGCTGATGGAACTGGCGGGACTGGATATCGCCGAGTCGCTCAAGTTCCTGCTGACCCGCGACAAGACCGTGCCGGTGCGCTGCGCGTTCGGCGACTTCGCCGTGCAGGACGGCGTCATGCACGCGCGGACACTGGCGTTCGACACCACCGACACCCTCATCGTCGGCAAGGGCGATATCAGCCTGAAGGAGGAAACCCTGGACCTGGAACTGCGGCCCCGCCCGAAGGATCGCAGCCTGCTGGCGCTGCGCTCGCCGCTGGTGGTCGGCGGCACCTTCCGGGATCCCTCGTTCCGGCCCGACTTCAAGCGGCTGGGCCTGCGCGGCGCGACCGCACTGGCGCTGGTCAGCATCGCGCCGCCCGCGGCGCTGCTGGCCACCCTGGAACTGGGACCCGGCAAGGACGCCGGCTGCGGCGGTCGCTATGCGCGCTGAGGATCAACTGGCGATATAGCGCTGCAGTTGATCCAGCTCCAGTTGCTGGTCCTCGATGACCGCCTTGACCAGATCGCCGATCGAAATCACCCCCACCACGCGATCGCCTTCCAGCACCGGCAGGTGGCGGATGCGATGCTCGGTGACGATCTGCATGCAGCGATCGACGGTGTCGTCCGGCCCCACCGTGACGACCCGGCTGGTCATGATGTCGCGGACCGGCGTGTTGGCCGAGGAGCGTCCCTGCAGCACCACCTTGCGCGCGTAGTCGCGTTCGGAAACGATGCCGCACAGCCTCGCTCCCTGCATGGACAGCACCGCACCCACGCTTTTCTGCGCCATCAGCTTGATGGCATCGAGTACCGAGTCGTCCGGAGAAACCGCGAAAACCTCAGGGCTCTTGGCCCCCAACAGCTGGCGTACCGTGCGCATGACTGCCTCCATGGGAAGGACGATCGGGCTGGCCCAAGGATACTCCTGCCGCGCCGGGTTGCCACTCGTCGATCAGGTACAGCGGACGCTGCTTGGATTCCTCGTAGAGCCGGCCCAGGTACTCGCCGATGATGCCCAGCGCCACCAGTTGCACGCCGCCCAGGAACAGGATGACGGTCATCATGGTCGGCCAGCCGGCCACCGGATCCCCCCACAGCATCGCCTTGACCATCACCCAGATCGCGGCCAGGAACGCCAGCAGCGCGGTCAGCACGCCCAGGTAGGTCGCGGCGCGCAGCGGCGCGGTGGAAAAACTGGTGATGCCTTCCAGGGCGAAGTTCCACAGCCGCCAGAATCCGAAATTGCTGTTTCCCGCCAGCCGCGGCTCGCGCCGGTAGGCGATGGCGGTCTGGCGATAGCCGACCCAGCCAAACAGTCCCTTCATGAAACGGTGGCGTTCGCGCAGTCCGCGCAGCGCCTCCAGCGCGCGCGGCGAAAGCAGGCGGAAATCGCCGGTGTCGGCCGGTATCGGGGTCTTGGACAGCCGGCCGATCAGCCGGTAGAACAGGTGCGCCGTCGAACGCTTCAGCCAGCCCTCGCCCTCGCGGGCGATGCGGGTCCCGTGCACGTTGTCGTAGCCTTGGCGCCATCGCGCGACAAAATCGGGAATCAGTTCCGGCGGATCCTGACCGTCGGCGTCGAGGATGATGACGGCTCCCTCCAGCACCTGATCCAATCCAGCGGTGAGGGCTGCCTCCTTGCCGAAGTTGCGCGACAGCCGCAGCAGCGATACCCGGCCGTCTTCCTGCGCCAGGCGCCGCATGACGTCCCAGGTACCGTCCGTGCTGCCGTCGTCGACATAGAGGACGCACCCGCGGATGCCCGCCATCCGATCCAGCGCCGCGGCGATGCGCGGATGCAGGTGTGGCAGGGCATCGGCTTCGTTGCGCGCCGCGATCACCACCGTCAGCAGATCGTCGCTCATGGCCGGCTCAATCCAGTTGCTCGAGATAGGCCGCACCACCGATCTGGCGTACCTGGCGCTGGATCCAGTTGGCCCGGCGCTGCACGTACGGACCGGGATTGCGCGCGTTGTAGCGGCGCGGCGCCGGCAGCACCGCCGCCAGGCGCGCGCTTTCGGCCGGCGACAGCCGCGACGCATCCTTGCCCCAGTAGTGGCGGGCCGCCGCCTGGGCGCCATAGACGCCGTCACCGAACTCGGCGATGTTCACGTGCATTTCCAGGATTCGCGACTTCGGCCAGAAGGTTTCGATCAGCAGCGTGTACCAGACCTCGAAACCCTTGCGCACCCAGCGCGAGGGGCGGTTGCTGCCCTGCCACAGGAACAGGTTCTTGGCGACCTGCTGGCTGAGCGTGCTGGCGCCGCGCAGCCGGCGTCCCTTGGCGTTGCTGGCGCGGGCCTTTTCGATAGCCTTGAAATCGAAACCGTTGTGACCGGCGAAATTCTGGTCCTCGGCCGCGACCACGGACAATGGCAGGCTCGGCGCGATCCGGTCCAGGTCGCGCCACGCATGCTGGAGGCGGAAGTTCCAGTCGCCTTCGCCCCAGGCTTCGATCTGGCGCGCGACCATGAACGCCGACAGTGGCGGATCGACGAAGCGCAGGACCAGCACCTGCAGCACACTGGCCGCGGCGAACAGGAACGGCAACGCCAGCAGCCAGCGCCTCCAGCGCCGCCACCGGGAGATCTTCGCGTCCTGGCCTGCCGTCTTGAGGAAGGCCGGGTTCGCCCCCATCGTGATTCCACCCATCGTCATCGCAAGACCGCATTATGCCGATGCGGCCCGTTTTCCCGCACCCCGGAGTCTTCGTGAACCCCAGTCCCGACACCGACACCCAGCTGCGTTTCCTGCTGCCCAAGGCCGGCGTGCGCGGCGTGACCGTGCGCCTGGACGCGTCATGGCGCGAACTGCTGTCGCACCAGGCCTATCCGCCCGCCGCCGCCGGGCTGCTGGGCGAAGCCTGCGCCGCGGCCGTGCTGTTCACCGGCCACACCAAGGTCGATGGCCGCCTGTCGATCCAACTGCGCAGCCGAGCGCCGCTGCGCACCCTGTTCGCCGAGTGCACCGCGGCCGGCACGCTGCGCGGCATCGCCCAACTCGAGGAAGGCCACGATGCTCCCCGCGATCTGCGCGAACTGGGCGAGGATGCCCTGCTGGCCATCACCATCGAGAATCCTGGCCTGGACCCGCGCGAACCCCAGCGCTACCAGAGCCTGGTGTCACTGAACGCCGAATCGCTGGCCGAGGCCTTCGAGGACTACTTCCGCCAGTCCGAGCAGTTGCCCACCCGTTTGCTGCTGGCCAGCGACGGACGGCGCGCCACCGGGCTGATGCTGCAGAAGCTGCCCGGCGACGAGGGTGATGCCGACGGCTGGAATCGCGTCGGCGCGCTGTTCGACACCTTGTCCGGGGATGAACTGCTGGCCACGCCGCCGGATCTGCTGATCCATCGCCTGTTCCATGAGGAAGCACCGGAACGGATGACCGAGCGTTCATTGAGTTTCGGCTGCTCCTGCTCGCGCGAGCGGGTCTCGGCGATGCTGCAGTCGCTGGGCGAGGAAGAAGCCCGGGCAGCGCTGGTGGACGGGACGGCGGAGGTACGCTGCGAGTTCTGCGGCCAAAAGTACCAATTTGATACCAATCAGATCGGGGAACTTTTCACCTTGCCGTCGGTCGGAATCGAGGCCCCTGCCAGACTCCAGTAGCGTTATTTTGGAGACCAGCGGGTCTTGGGGACTTGTTAAAGAAACATAAACGGCATAGCATCAGTTCCCCTTCGGGAGGGGAACTCCGCGTCAACGATCGGGGTCTGAAGCGAGCCATGAAACTGCGTCATCTGCGACTACCGTTAGCCGTTCTGCTCGCCCTTGGCGTGGCAACGGGCGCGGCTGCGCAGAACAAGCAGAAGAAGTCCGAGCGCGCCGCGCCGACCGCCCTCCCCATCCTCAACAATGCGAACGGCAAGGTCGAAGCCGTGCTGCTGCTCGAGCCCACCGGCGAGACCGCCGCGGGCGCGCGCTGGCGCTTCGGCAGCAATACGCTCAGCGCCGCCTTCGGCCTGGAAGCCGGGGATTCGCTCGGCCTGGTCTGCAACCGGCAGAGCGGCATCGTCGGCAACATCGGCAGCCTCGCCAGCCATTGCATGTTGGCTGCGCTGGACAACGACGACGCCACCGGCGGTAGCCAACGTCTCAGTGCGGGCGCGACCCTCAACCGGCCCGGCGGGCGTCTCGGCCTTTCGGCCGGTACCGGCCGCGATACCCTGCCGGTCTGGCTGTCCGGCGGCAACAAGGTGTCCGCGGGTCGCGTCGAGCAGAATGACCTGGCAGTGTTCGGCGAGAAGAACATCGGCCGCGAAGGCTTCGTGTCCATCGGCGGCGCGGTCGCCCGGGCGCGCCTGGTGCCCGCCTCCGACCTGCCCGCCATCGCCGACCACTGGAACAGCAAGACCTTCACGGTGGGCGGCGGCTATGGTCCCTTCAGCGCCAACATCATCGGCCGCGTGATCGACGTGCCGGGCCAGCCGGGCAAGTGGGAAGGCCTGGGCCTGGGCTTCACCTGGCGCACCCCGTGGAGCGGCCAGCTGACGGTAGGTGCGGAGAACGTCATCAGCCGGGGCAAGAATCCGTTCTCGCTCAGCAACGACAAGGCCGATGAAGGTACCGTGCCCTACGTGCGCTACGAACAGGATCTCTGACGCCCAAGCCAACCGCGCCGCTTCGGCATGACGGACCCGCAACAAGAAAAGGCCGCGACGTTCGCGGCCTTTCTGCTTTGTACCGCCCCTCCGTCCTTACTCGAACCGGAGCTCCGCGTTGCCGGAGAATGTCTCCAGGCTGATGTCGCCATCGCCACTGCCATAGCGGGTCTGGAAACTGGCGCCCGGTCCCACGCCGCGCTCGACCTTCACACCCGGCGCGCGCAGATCCCCGCTGAAGGTTTCGCCCCGAACCTCGGCCGACAGGTTCTTCGGCACGACCAGCAGCACGTTGCCGCTCACCGTCTCCATGTGGAACTCCGCCTTGGGCGCCACGCCGGTGCTGACCCGGAGATCGCCGCTCACCGTATTGGCCTTGAACTCGCGCAGGCGCTCGTCCCTGACCGCGACATTGACGTTGCCGGAGACGCTCTCGACGGTGACCTCGCCGTTCAGACGCCCGTTGAGAGTCAGGCTGCCGCTGACGGTCTGCGCATCGACCTCGGGACTGTTGAGGGTGAGGCGGACGTCGCCGCTGACCGAGCTGATGTCCGCGCTCCGCGGCGCACCGATTGCCACCACCTGCCCGCTGACCGCTTCGATCGACAACGAGCCCGCCGCCACACCCTCCACATCGACATCCGCCGACACCGAATCAATCTCGAGATCCGCGCGTAGCGGCACCATCAGCTGCAGATCGGTCGGCTCGCTCCTGCGCTCGCCCCAGCCACTGCCGTTCGGGTAGCGGACAGAGACATTCAGGTGCTCGCCACCGCCATCGATTTCCAGCTTTTCGACGCCGGCGCCAAGAGTGCCGGTGATCTTGACCTCGGCCCGGTCCCAGGTGCGGACCTGGATGCGACCCTTGACGTTGCTGACATCCACGCGTCCGCGCGGGTCCAGCGGATGGCTCTCGTTGATGGGCGTTCCGGCCAGCGCCGGCAATGCCGCGACCAACGACAGCAACAGCAGGGAAGTTCTGAACATGTGCATGGAGGGCTCCTTGGTCAACTCATCATGGCGCGCTGGGTCAACGCCAGGCGCTTGGCATAGGTGCGACGCAACTGCTCGAGCAGGAAGCGCGTGTTGGGTGCGCGATCCAGCGCGGCGAGGATCTCCTCGGCACTGCGATCCAGCTCCTGCAGGGCGCCTCCCAGTTCCGGATGGGCTTCGGCTCCCTGGATCTGCGCGAGCGCGCCCTGGTAATCCCGGGTCAGCAGCGCTGCTTCCTGCCGGATCAGGGGCTCCTGCGGCGAGGTCAGGTGCGTGGCCTGCCAGAGGAAACCGACCGCCAGCAGCATCGAGGCCGCCATCGCCCAGGGCACCAGCCGTCGCGCACCCGTGCGCGTGAGGCTCCCGCCATGATCGGGTGATGCGCCCTTTCTCCATGGGAACCCATGGCCACGCTCCGGTCCCGGTGCGGCTTCCGGTTGGGGCAGCCCGGCGATCCGGGCGGCGATCCCGGGCCACAGATCCCGGGTCGGCGGGGTGTCCTGGCGCAGCCCTTTGAGCTGCCAACGCAGGCGATCGTTTTCTTCGTTCATGCTTCTACTCCCAATCTTTCACGCAGCAACTGGCGGGCGCGATGCAACTGCGCCTTGGAGCTGCCGACCGCCATGCCCAGTTCACCGGCGATCTCTTCATGTTTCCAGCCTTCCACGTCGTACAGCACCAGCACCGCGCGCGCGCGGGGCGGCAAGGTCGCCACGGCCCGTTCCAGGTCCAGCGACAGTGCGGTGTGCTGGCCGGCGGAATCGGCCATGCCCAGATCGTCCAGGCGGTCCTCGTCTTCGTCGAACAGCGGCTGCGACCGGCGCGAACGCAGTTCCATCAACGCGGTGTTGACCGCGAGCCGGTGCAGCCAGGTGCTGAAGGCGCTTTCGAAACGGAACTGCGGGAGCGCCTGCCAGGCCCGGACGAAGGCTTCCTGGGTCAGGTCGTCGGCGCGGACGCCCTGGCCACCGACCAGGCGCTGGATGACGCCGTGGATGCGGCCGGCGTGGCGGCGGTAAATCGCTTCGAAGGCGCGCATGTCGCCGCCGACGGCGGCCCGGACCAGGCCATTGTCGGTCTCGGCGGCCGCCAGGGCGGTCGTGTCGGTCATCAGGTCGGTCACGGCAGCGTTCAGCATATCCCTTTGGATGTGCCGGCGCGGGGAAAGGTTTAAGCGGTTTCCGCCCTCAAGCCGCGGATCAGCGGTTGGAGATAATCCTCGTAGGGCGCCCACTTCGGCCGCTCCAGCGCCACTACCCGGTCCCGCACCTGCACCGCGCTGGCGGTGGCCACCCCGCGGGTGCGTTCCTGCAGGGCCAGCATGCCCGGCTCGAACGCGAAACCGCAGAAATCGGATACCTCGCGCAGCACCGCCTCGGTATCCCGGGTCAGTCGGCCGTAGTCGACATCGAGCACCCGCCCCGGATACACGGTCCGCCAATGCGCCATCAACCGCTCGTACTGGCGGTAATAGAAAGCCAGTTCCTGCTGGTCGTAGGAATAGGGATTGGCATCGGAGAACAGCTCGCGCAGGTTGGAGAAACAGGTCTCCACCGGGTCCCGTACCATGTGCAGGATCTTCGCTTGCGGCAACGCCTGGCAGATGAAGCCGATGTTGAGGAAGTTGGACGGCAGCTTGTCGGTGAAGAAGCGCTCCTTGCCAAGCCGCCATTCCATCTTCTGCAGGTATCCCTGCCCTGCCGCGGCATAGTCCACGCCCTCCGCAGCTTTCCGCACCAAGGCCTCGTCGATCACGCCACGGCAGTGGTAATCGGTGGCCCAACGCATCTGGCTGGTGAAATCGTAAAGCTCGCCTACGCCGTGCACGTCGTGGTGCCCGTCCAGCAATTGCTCCAGCAGGGTGGTACCGGACCGATGCATGCCGACGATGAAGACCGGAATCCGGGACGAATCGCCGGTTCCCCCGGAGCGCGGCGCCGTGGCTGCCGCCACGGGGACTTCAATCAGCGCATCGACCAGCCGCCGCGATTCCTCGCTCTGGTACTTCAGGGTGGAACGCTTGGCCCGGCAGGCCAGCGTGAGCGCCTCGCCGGCGCCGGCCACATCGCCGATATCGTCCAGTTCCTTGTGCAACGCGAAGCCCAGCAACGCCACTTCATCGGCCCGCTTGCCTGGCACGGCCAGCAGGCGGCGCAGGCGATCCACATGGTTCGCCTCCTTGCTCTGCTTGCGCAGGCGGGATACCAGCCACCAGGCCTGGGCAATCTCGGGTGCGCGCCGCAGGCAGTACTGGAGGTCCTGTTCGGCCGCAGAGAAGCGGCCCAGGTAGATTAGTACCTGTGCCCTCGCCATGAGCGTTGTCGGATAGTCGGGATCGCCTCGCTTGGCCTCATCGAGGAGCTCCAGCGCCTTCTCCTGGCAGTTCAGATAGCTCAGTTGGGCTGCGAAAGCGATAAGCAGGGGAATCGGCACACTCCCCAATGGCCCCAACGCCTTGAAACAGGCAAGCAAGGCCTCGGCTTCATTGAAAGTCCGCAGGCGCTTCAGCAACTCGCCCAGTGTCCGCGGATCCCGGGGCCGCGCCTGAAGCGCCAACATGGCGTATCGATGGGCAGCGCGATAGGTTCCCCCGAGTGACTCTACGTAGGAGAGCTGTATCGCCGCGTCGGCATTGCCCGGAGAACGGGAAAGTATGAGTTCATAAATGCGCCGCGCCTCGCTCCAATTTCCTTGGCCGGCGTACTGTTCAGCCAACTTGGCGAGCTGCTCTGCGGATGAATTCATGCGCAGGCATCATACATCAGCCACCACGTCCCGCCATCGTCACCCTACCCGGGTCGCTACCGTCCCCGCCATCCGCTATCTGGCGCCTTGGCCGATGGTCCGATTGGCGTTGTTGATCCTCTCTTGGCGATTGAGGCCGCGATAGATCGCATCCAGGTCACTCGCCCTCATCGACTCGCCGCGCCGGAATTTCGGCCGGTTCTCATCGAGGAACACAGCAAGATTCTCAATCGCGCAATGCGCTCGCACTTCGCCTTGTGATTTCCCGTTGACGAAGGCCAGTGTCGTTGAGGTTACCGTCCGCGCGGGCTCGCTGACATGTTCCTTGGGCGCGAAACGCCAGGAAGAAACGGCCAACGCCGAAGCCTGGGCAAAGGGCTTGATTCCCTCTTCCGTCAGCGGCTCGCCAGCGGAGTTCTCTCCCCATGACTTCAGCACGACCATGTCCTGGATGCTGCCGTCTTCATCGACCGCGTATCCCAGATTGATGCATACGTTCGCACTCTCCTGTCCCGATGCGGGATATCCGGGAGCGGCGAGCTGCACGCCGTCCGCAACTTTCCAGTCTTGTCCCAGCCTTCCTTCCTGGACTACCACCGGCGGCTTTGCGGCGAACGTCCCCCCTGCCGCAACCATCAACAAGCTCCAACAAGCGACCATTCCCAGCCTGCGCATCCGAGTGCTCCTCAATGGTTGGTCAAGCGCACTGAATAGCAGAGCGCCCCTTCTGAAACAATGCCGTACGTCGCCTAACAGCCGAGCTCCCCCTGTCGTTCAGCCTTCATTCCAAAAAATTTCCGCCCCAAAAAAACGGCCGCCCCAAAGAGGCGGCCGTCAACAAAACACGAATCAGACGGTGTCTATCAGAAGTCGTACTGAACCATGAAACGCACGGTGCGCGGCGCCTGGAACGAAAGCGGCAGCAGGTACGTTTCCGAAGCAGCACCCGTGTTGGCGACTTCCGCCGTTTCGTTGTACGAGGTGACCTTCTGCGAATCAAAGACGTTGAACACGTCCAACTTGAATTGCAGGCCTTCGGCGAAGGACGGCCGATAAGCGATATTCAAGTCAAACGTCGTCGTCCACGGCAACCGACCAGCCGTACCACGCGGGACCGGAGTGTTATTGCAGCGCATGAACGAGGACCCGTAGGGGTGCGGATCGTACGTTTCCGGGTTGACCGGCTCGCCCGGGCCGCGGCTCGGGTCACGATCCAGCACGCCCAAGCAGTTCAACGGACGGCCCGATTGCACCAGCAGGTTGGCACCCACGCTCCATTCGTCATTGAACTGGTAGTTACCGAACAGCTTCAGGCTGTGGCGACGGTCGTTGGGCAGGTAGCCGTACGTATCAACCGTGAGCTCGCGATAGTCGAAGTCCTGGGTGACGCTGGTGTCAGCCTGGCCGATATCCGACTTCACGCCGCCTTCCGTATTGCCCTTGCTCTTGGCGTAAGTGTAGGAACCCTGCAGGAAGAACTTGTCCCAGTTGCCTTCCCAGAACACTTCCAGCGCGGTGTACGTACGCTTGGCCTTCGGGCCCAGGCGATCAGCGGCGATAGTATTGGTGGTCAGGGTGCCATCGCCCAGCAAATCGGTCACGAAAATCGCGTCCGAACCCGGGTTGTACATACGGCAGTACGGGAAGCCGGCGCTCGGCAACGCAGCGAACTGGTCATTGGCATTCGCAAAGCCGATGAAGTCACCGTCGCCATTGAACCGCGGCGTGAATCCATTGGCATCCAGGATGGCGGTGTAGTCGCAGTTATCGTCGATCGCACGCTTGAGGTCGCGGTAGATACCACGTGCACCCAGCGAGAAGTGATCCGTCAGCTGAGCCTGGAAGCCGAGGATGAACTCGTCTTGGTACATCGGGTCCAGATTCTTCGCGGCCACCGTCAGCGGATTCTTCGCATGGCCGTCCTCGCCATTCAGGTAGCGGAAGGTGCCGCGCGAAGTCAGTCCGGTCGGAGCACCGGTCACAGGGTCGACACCCGTGAAGTCGAACTCCTCACGGCTGAAGATGGAGGCACTGGCACCACGAACGGCAACGCTCGGGGTCAGCGGCAGCGCATAGCGGCCTGCATTCGCAAACAGCTTGAAGGAAGAATCACCGTTGACGTCCCAGGAGAAACCCAGGCGCGGGCCGAACTGATTGTCGATCTTGACGTAAGTCTGACCTTGGCCGTTGATGTTCTCGAAGGTATCCCAGCGCAGGCCCAGGTAGGCAACGAAGTTATCGGTAACGTTCCAGCTGTCCTGCAGATAGAAAGCGCGCTGCTTGACCTTGACGGTCGCACCCTGGCTGAAGACCTGCTCGCGAACGATGTCAAACTCGTCACCCGTATTGGGCTCGCCGTCCGGACCGTTGCTGGTGGAATAGTTCCACTGGCGGCCACCTTCCAGCGACACGCCGGCCAGCGACTCGTAGTCATCCACGTCGTAGCCGAACTTCAGCAGGTGATCGCCAAGCTGCCACTCGGCGTCCAGTCGGAACTGGTCGCGGGTATCGCCGGAGTCAACACGGTCAACAGTGGTACCGGTGATGTTGCAGGTGCTGAAGTAGGTACCGGTGATGGCACGACGATAGCCCGGGCGACCGTCGACCACGACAGGGCAGCCGCTCGCCGGATTGTTCAGATCGCCTTGATACCGGACTTCGGTGCCATTGGCGGCACGAAGATGCTGGCTGCGAGAGAATTCGCCATGGCCAGCCAGTGCGGAGAGGGTGAAGTTGTCGGTCAGGTAGCCGGTGTACTTCAGGACATAGTTCTCGCCGCCCTGCTCGGTAAAGTTGGTACCGATGAAGTCGCCTCGATTCAGCACGCCGATATCATTGGCGTAGATGTCCGTTTCGACCTTGGATTTGTCCGAGAACGCGGTGAGTTCCAGCAGGTGGTTATCGGTGATGTTCCAGTCCAACTTCACCAGCCAGTTCGGATTCTTGGTTTCCGCACTGGTGTTGGTACTGGCGACGACGCTGCCCCAGGTTTCAGCCTGCTCGCGGCCATACTGGACCAGGGCGTAGCCAAAGAGCTTGTCCTTGATCAGCGCGCCGCTCGCCCAGACCGCGGTCGTGGCTTCCCACTCGGTGTCCTTGGAATTGTCCTGGCGCAGGGTGCCGTTGCGCAGATACGTGTTATCCACGTCCGAGGTCAGGCTCTTCGGGATCCAGAAGAAATTCGCACCGGCGTGGAATTCATTGGTACCGCGCTTCGTGACCTGGTTGATCACGCCGCCCAGCGAACGCCCGAACTCCGCGCCGTAACCGCCGGTCTTCACCTGCTGCTCGGCGATGGCCTCGAATGGCACCTGCGAGAAGTTCAGGCTCCGGAACGAGTTGGTGATGTTGAAGCCGTTGATGAAGTACTGGTTTTCGGCAACGGAGGAGCCACCGAACGACGCAAGATTGCCGAACGCGGCATCGCCACGCACGGTACCCGGAGCCAGCAGCGCGACACTGGTCGCGTCACGCGGGACCGGAATCTTCGCAATCTGCTCGGCGGTGAGGATCGTGGTCGACTCGACCGAGGAGACGTCGATCGGATTGATGAAGCCGGAGCCGACGACCTGGACCGCATCAAGGGTCGTCGCCGCACCACTGCTGGTCACGAAATCCGCACTGGAAGCCGTGCCCACGCTGACCACTACGTTCCGCGAACCGCCACTGCTGCTGGTGACGGTGTACTGGCCGGTCGGAAGCGCCGAGAAGCGATAGCTGCCATCCCCGCCGACCGTGATGGTGCGCGAGAACCCGGTGTTCGGATTCGTGATGGTGATCGTGTCGCCCGCCGTCGCACGGCCGGTGATCGCACCAGCCGTGTTGGACTGAGCCTGCACTCCGCCAACAAAGCAGGCACCTAGCGCGAGGCTCAACGCCGTTCGCTTGATGCCCTTCGACAAGTAGCTGGAACCCTTGTGGGTAGTCATCTTGTGCTCTCTCTCTCAAGTCAATAGAAGCCCGGGTTGCAAGCAGCCCGACCCAAATGAACCGACACTCAATGGGTGTCTGGTGACCGAAGAATAACGTAACTTTTACGGGTGAGAGCAGAATTTGAATTACACTCAAAGCAACTTATTTCATTTAAAATCAAATGGTTAGAGTGCGACTCTCGTCCTGGGTTACGTTCAGCTCGTCGGACCGGACGCGTGCCTCGCATCCTATGGCTCGGCGAACCCGCGAGCCGTCCCGCTAAAAGTTGCAGATGCAACCTATCCCGGGCGCGCAATCGATAGCTCTCCAAGAGCCCACCCGTATCGCTTCCAGCTATCCACGTTGCGCACATGGACGCCTTCGCGAATCTGCGACGCGCTCGCCGTAGCCGACGGAGAGATGTTCCTCCGGATATCCAGCATTCCGTCTTGATAGGAGATTCCGCAGAACTTCGCGATCTGCGGAACGACCAGCGCTGGTTGGCTGACCAATGTCTCGTAGTCGACCGTCAGTACCCCGTCACCGAGTACCCGCTCCCAATGGCCGACGAGGCGTTCGAATCGATCGTAATGGGCCGCCATTTCCCGCAGATGGTAGCTGTAGGGATAGGCGCTCCCGGAAAAAAGATGCTTGAAAGTCGAAAAGCAGCTGTCCAGGCCGTTCCGTCGCATGATGACTATCCTGGCCTTCGGCAGCGCCTTGCGGATGAAGCCTGCGTGGAGAACATTGTTGGGTAGCTTGTCGACGAGGAAATCCGCTCCCTCGGCACGCCAGGCAGTCCTGTCCAGGTATGCCTTTCCAAGTGCGGCGAAATCCATCTGGCCGCAGGCCTTGAGCGTATCGCGGTCTGGACACTCGCCCAGGAAGCGGTTTATTTCCCAGGATATCTGCGAAGGGAAATCATTGAGTTCGCCGGCTGATTTCACTCTTGGGTGATTTCCAAGCAGACGCTCCAGAAGCGTCGTTCCGCTCCTCGGCAAACCCACGATGAAGATCGGTGTGTGCCCTGCCCCATGTTCGACGCTTTGAGCATCCGCGAAAAATCCTTCGGAGCATGTTTCCTGCAAAGCCCTGAACCCGGCGTCGTCCAGCGATGCGTCATACCGGATCCTCTCTCGCTTCTTGCGTGCACCCAATTCGAGCGCACGCCACGCTTCGGAAACATCTCCTGCATCATCAAGCTCCTTGAAGAGCGCGTATTGCAGGTAGATGGCGTCTTCCGATTCCGCACTCGTGTGCGCTATTGCCTTGCGCAAGCGCTGGACCCTTGCGCCGGGAGAATGTGCCGACTCGTGATGCGCCAATGCCCAATGTGCCTCGGCGTATAGCGGGTTCAATGCTATGCAGCGCTCATATGCTTCCGTCGCCTCCTGCATCCTGCCCAGATAGCGAAGCGCAGTGGCCCGAGAATAAAACAGCTCCACGGGGGGGCTGCTTATCCTCGACAAGGCGTGGTCCGCCAGCTGGAGGGCCTGTTCGTGCGCCTCGACAAGCCCCAGATACTGCACCAGGCCCATGCTATAGCGCAGTACGACCGGATCGGACCAGTTTGCGGAAGCAATGATGTCCCTGGCCTCGCGGTACTCGCCGAGTACGAGCAGGCGCATGCTCAGTTCCGTGATGAACTGCTGGCTGCCGCTGCGCTTCCAGGCGGGTACCGCGGCACGCGCCGTCCGGATTGACTCTCGGAAATCCCCCTGCCTCTGTGCCAGCGCGGACAACGCCAGCCAGGCGCGAGGTTGCGTGGGCTCCAGGGCGAGAATCTGCTGGTATATCGCCCGGGCATCATCGAAACGACGCTCCACCATTGCCTGCCGTCCACGCTGGACATAAGCACCGATATCGTGGTTCTGCACGCTTCGCTCCCGGGAAAATGGAAGCATAGAGCAAAATACCGTCCGCGAGTCCGGTCGTGCGGAGCCCGGTTCCGGTAGCGCCTCGGGGGCCTGTTCCTCGGAGCCAGTCCCCGGAGCGCCATCGGCACGGCCTGGAAAGCTTCATGAGGCCAGTTCTTTACCCCCGGCCGACACCATCGCCGTATCCGGTTGCGACGCCCTGAAGCAGCCCCCGGATCAAGCACGGGTATTTATTCCATGGTCCGGCGCCCGGTCTCGGCTTTCTGGTGGCAACGCACGGCGTACCGAGCCTTCCTAATCTGAAACGCAGACACTTGCCCCGGTTTCCACGAGACAGGGTCGCGGCGGCGGCAGCGTGGGTGCGAAAAAGGAACGGCCGCCCTCGGGCGGCCGTTCCTGCCTATCCTTCCAACAATCCTTCTATTAGAAGTCGTAGCGGACGTCGAAGCGAACCGAACGCGGTGCCGAGTAGCTCACCGCACGACCGGTCGAGTGGTAAGGCTGGCCCGGACCGCCATTCTCACCATATTCAACCACGTTCTGCACGGTCTGCTTGTTCAGCACATTGAACATGCTGAGCGAGAACTGCAGCTTGTTGTCGGCGAAGTTCGGAGCATAGCTGACGCCCATGTCCAGGTTCGTCGTCCAGGGCAGACGACCCTGGCTTCCGCGCGGCGACGGCTCGTTGTTGCAGAAGAAGTAGTACGGACCGGCGTACACGACTTCGTTGATGTCCGGATCGTTCGCGTTCTTGCCGTTGTAGTAGCCCGTGCAGTTACGCGGACGACCCGAAGCGGCGGTGAACGTGGCGGCCACGCGCCATTCCGGATTGATCTGGTAGTAACCGAAGGCCTTCAGGTAATGACGGCGATCGTTCGGCAGGTAACCGCCGGCGTACTCCATCATTTCCGGGTGATCCCACGACTGGGTCGCGGAGATGTCGGTCTGGCCGATATCCGAGTTCAACTGGCCTTCCGCGTTGCCGTAGTTCTTCGAGAAGGTGTAGTCAATCTTGTAGTACCAGCTACCGTCAAACGGATGCTCCAGGAAGATGTCCAGGCCCTGGTAGACGCGCTTGAGCTTGGGGAAACCCAGTTCCTGCGCGGTCAGCGGGACCGCCACCAGGTTGCCGGTGCCATCATCCAGGTAGAACGTGTTGTCCTCGCCCGGGTTGAACATCAGGCAGCCGTCCAGTGTGGTCTTGAAGCTCTGCGACGCTTCCTCGGAATAGCCGTTGCGGAGGCCCCAGGCGTAAGCGGCGCGACCGTCGCAGACGTCATCGATGGCGCTCTTCAGATCACGATAGACGTAACGCGCACCGATATTGAACGACTCACCCAGTTGCTTCTCGAAGCCGAACACGAACTCGTCCTGGAAGTGCGACTTCAGGCCCTTCGCGGCCGCCGTGCGGGGATCCGGCGCCTGGCCATACTCGTTGTTCGACGAATACGGACCGTCACCCAGCGGGCGCAGGCCCTGCGGGATGCCCGTCGCCGGATCGATGCCCGAGAAGCCGAAGTACTCGATCGTGTACAGGGACGGCGAGGCAGCGCGCTTGGCGACACTGGTCGGCAGGGCCAGGTGGTAACGGCCGGCGTTGGCGAAGAACTTCAGCGTCGAATCACCGAACACGTCCCAGCTCACGCCCAGGCGCGGCGCCCACTGGTCTTCCTGCTCGATGTAGATGATTCCGTCACCGTTGAAGTTGCGGAAGCTCTCGTTGCGGACGCCGAGGGTCAGCAACCAGCGGTCCGTCACCTGCCAGCGGTCTTCCAGGTAATAGGCTTCCTGCTCGACCTTGAAGGTGCCGCCGTTGGCGTAGATGTAGCGCATCACGTAGTCGCCGTTGCCGCCTGGACCGACGGCGCCACCAGCGCCGGGAATCGGCTGGTTGGCAGCATCCGGTCCCATCGTGGCGTACTGCCAGCGGTAACCCGGACCCGAGGTCTCCTCGCCCGAACGGGACTCGGAATCCTGACGGTCATAGCCCAGACGCAGGGTGTGATCGCTCACGCGCCACTCGACGTCGAAACGACCACCCTTGGTCTTGTCGTACGCGTCGGCGAAGTCCAGCTGCGCCACGCTGCCCGCGCTCACGTTTCCGCCGGGGCGGGAGTCGCTAACGTAGACCACGCTCGGATCATATCCGGACGGCACCGAGATATGGTCTTGTTCCTGCTCACCGTACAGCGCGGTGATGGTCAGGTTGTCGGTGATGTAGCCGGTGTACTTGCCGATGTACAGCTCGCCGCCGTCTTCGTAGTAGTGACCGCCGGTGCGCGGCCCCTTCTGGAAGGGAGCCAGGCCATACGGATTCGCGCCGGCCGCATAGTAGTACGCGTACTGCGCATCGCTGCGCTTGGTGGTGTCGGAAACCGCAGTCACTTCCAGCAGGTGGTTGTCGGTGATGTTCCAGTCGAACTTGGCCAGCCAGCGCGGCACTTCGTAGCCCAGTTCCTGGTAGCCAGCCACGCCGCCCGGGCGCGCCAACACGGTGTCGACATCACGCTTTTCGAACTCGCCGCTGGCGTAGAAGAACAGCCGATCCTTCACGATCGGACCACCAACGTAGGCACCGTAGGTGACCGAGTTGACCGTGCGCTCGCGCAGGTTCTGATACGACAGACCGTCATTGGCGGTGCCGTTGTTCGGATAGTAGATGCTGCGCTGCTTTTCGCGCAGGCCTTCCGGGTTCCAGATAACGGTGCCGCCAGCCTTCCACTCGTTGGTACCGCGCTTGGTGATGATGTTCACCACGCCGCCGGTGGCGCGGCCGAATTCGGCACCGTAGCCGCCGGTGATCGCCTGGAACTGGCTGATGCCGTCGAACGGAAGCGTGGTCGAACCCAGGTTGGTCAGCGGATTGGTCACCGCGTAGCCATTGATGTAGAACGCGTTTTCGGATGCCGCCGAACCACTGAAGGAAGCGGTATTGCCGTAGCGGGAGTCCGCTGCGACAACGCCCGGGGTCAGCAGCGCGATCGACTCGATGCTGCGGCCGACCGTCATCTTCTCCAACTGCTCGGAGGTGAAGACGATACGGGTGTCGGTCGCGGACACGTCGATGGGCGATGCACCCATGCCGGTGACGGTGATGGTATCCAGGGTCTGCGCGCCCTCACCGGAGGATGCAGCAGCGAACGAAACTTCGCTGCCGGCGCCCAGGCGGACGGTGATGTTCTCGCGGGTCGCGATGTTCTGGCCGTCCCGCTTCTGGATGACGGTGTAATTGCCGACCGGCAGCGAAGTCGCACGATAACGACCGCTGGCATCTGCCGAAATTTCACGCGTCACGCCCGTTTCGGCGCTCTGGATGACGATGGTGGTGCCCGGTTCCGCGCTGCCGAAGATGGAGCCCGACGAGTTTGACTGCGCCTGGACACCGCCCACGAAGCACGCCGCCAGGGCGACGCTCAGGGCCGTGCGCTTGACGCCCTTGGACAAATAGTTTGAAGCCATTTGGTCTCT
>NZ_JANJUE010000303.1 GCF_024710765.1 Pseudoxanthomonas sp. | reverse complement strand
AGCTGCACCGAGTCGTACCTGCTGACTCGCGCCCGCACGCGTATCCCGGCCGAGGAACACAACGCGCTGCTCGAGCGCGCGATTCCCGCGATCCGGGCCCGCAAGCGCCAGGCGCAGGACAAGCCGCGCGTCGTCTTCGTCGGGGGCTTCTGCGAGCAGCCGCCGCTCGAGATGCTCGAGGCGATCGACGACAACTGCTACGTCGTCGACGACGACCTGCTGGTCGGCCTGCGCTGGATCACCGGCGACGTGCCCGAGACCGGCGACCCGGTCTGGGCGCTCGCCGAGAGCTTCGTCGAGCGCTCGGCGGCCAGCCCCGTCCAGCACGACGAGCGCAAGACGAAGGAGGGCTACCTGATGGAGATGCTGCGCTCGAGCCGCGCCGACGCGGCGATCGTCACCGCGGCGAAGTTCTGCGAGCCCGGTCTGGACGAGCAGGTCGCGTGGTCGAAACACCTGGACCAGGTCGGCGTGCAGTACCTGGTGCTCGAGTTCGAGGAAAAGATGACTTCGTTCGAGCAGATGGCGATGCAGCTCGAGACCTTCGCCGAGTCGCTGCTCTTCGCCACCGCCTGACAGGAGATCCCCATGACCACCGCCACCCTCGAGAAGCCGGCCGCCGCCGCGCCCGCCGAATTCAACGCCCACCAGGCGGGCCAGCAGCTGATGAAGGACTGGTACGCGGGCCTGGCTCAGGCGCGCGAACGCGGCCAGAACGTCGCGAACGTCTTCGTGATGGGCAACGCCGTCGAGATCCTGCGCGCCTTCGACTTCCAGCTGGTGTTCCCCGAGATCAACTCGCTGCAGACCGGCGTGCGCAAGGTCTCGGAGGAGTACCTGCGCGAGTCCGAGGACTACGGCTACTCGCCCGACGTCTGCTCGTACGTGAAAGCCGACGTCGGACTGATCCTGCGCGAGCAGCAGCACCCGGCCGGCACGATCCCCAAGGCCGACATCGCGATCGCGTCGAACATGTGCAGCACGTTCATCAAGTGGGGAGAGATCTGGGAGCGCATGCTCAAGACCCCCACCTTCGTGCTCGACCTGCCCGGCCAGCGCGCCGGCAACTGGCAGGTACGCCGCGGCGACGCGCAGCAC
>NZ_JANJUE010000254.1 GCF_024710765.1 Pseudoxanthomonas sp. | reverse complement strand
GCGGGCGCGCAGTTCGCGCGTGACCTCGATATGCCCGTTGGCCGCGACGCGCAGCGCGTGGTCGATGCCGTAGCGGCGCGTGTATTGGCGCCAGTTGTCGCCGGCGATGAAGGGCGGCTTGCTCGCGGCGTCGGACAGCGTGCCGGCCCCTTCGCGCGGGGTCACCAGCACGGTCATGGACTGCGTCGCCTCGGCGGGCCCGCCGCTGCGCGGGTCGAGCAGATGCGAGTAGCGCTTGCCGTCGAGCTCGAAGTAGCGCTGGTAGTCGCCCGAAGTGCCGATCGCCTCGCCGTCGTAGAGCGGCAGCGTCGCCAGCGGTTGCGGCTCGCGCGGGTGCTGCAGGCCGATGCGCCACGGGCTGTCGCCCTTCTTGCCCAGCGCCAGGATGTTGCCGCCGATGTTGATGAGCGCATTCTCGATGCCCTTCGCGCGCAGGATCGCCGCCGCGCGGTCGAGCGCATAGCCCTTGGCATAGCCGCCGAGGTCGAGCTTCACGGCCGGATTGCGGCTTTCGACCTGGTTGGCGTTGATGACGAGGTCGGACATGCGCGGCGCCGCGTCCAGCACCGCCCGCAGCGCGGAGGGATCGGGGCGACGCGGCACGAACTCGTCGGCCTGGAAGCCCCACATCTCGATCAGCGCGCCCATCGCGGGATTGAACAGGTTGTCACCCAGGTCCGCCAGCCGGCCCGCGTCCGTCAGCATCGCGGCGAGTTCGTTCGACACGGTCGCGACCTCGCCGCGCGCGATCGCGTCGTTCAGCCTGGTCAGCTCGGACGGCTGCCACGCATGGTAGGCGCGATGCAGGCGGTCGAACTCCCGCAGCACCGCGGCGGCGGCGCGGTCGGCCTCGGCCTGGTTCTCGCCATACACCGCGACGTCGACCCGGGTGCCGAAGACGTAGGCCTCGTGATGGAAGACCTGCGCGCGCGAGCAGGCCGCGAGCAGCAGCGCGCAGGCGGCCAGCGCGAGGACGCGCAGCGCGTCCGCCGCAGCACGCGGATCGGGGAAGGCGGAGAGGCTCGGGCGCAGGCTCAGCCGCACGCCCGCTCCAGCTTGTCGATCACCAGGCCGGCCACGTCGAAGCCCTGCTGGGTGGCGATCTCCACCATGCAGGTGGGGCTGGTGACGTTGATCTCGGTGAGG
>NZ_JANJUE010000253.1 GCF_024710765.1 Pseudoxanthomonas sp. | reverse complement strand
CCGCTGCCGGGAGCGGATGCGTTTCCCGATGCGGTGCATGTCCCGACCGATCATCCGACCTATCCGGAGGTCTTGAAGGAGAATGGCCTCACCGGATTGTTCCAGATCCGAACCCGGGCCCAGCACATGGGGTATCTCAGCATCGGATCGAAAGCGACCGGTGAACCGTTCAATACGCGCGAGATCGATTTTCTGGAGAATCTCGTCAACATCTCCGCGGTCGCCATCGCCAACTCACTGCTTGTGGGCCAGTTGCGCAGCACGAACCTGCAGCTCGACCGGAAGGTGCAGGAATTGCACACCTTGTTCGACCTGAGCAAGGAATTCAATGCCACGGTGGACCGTGAGCCCATCCTCAAGATCTTCAAGTTCGCCCTGCTTGGCCAGATGTTCATCCGTTCCTTCTTCTTTGTGAAGAAGCGGGGTGACGGAGAGCCCGAGCTGTTGGTGATGAACGGACTCAAATCCGCCCCGGATCAGATGTGTCTCCGGCGGCTGCTGACCATCACCGAGTCGAACATCCGTGTCGGTGACCGGCTGAGGCAGGACATCCCCCTGCTCAACGACAACCAGATCGAAGCGATGGTGACCTTGCGGTTGCAAGACGAATTCGCTGTTCTCGGTGTCGGAAAACGAGCCACCAGCGAACCTTACACCGATTCCGATTTCAATTTCCTGAGCTCGTTGGGCAATCTGGCCCTCCTGTCGATCCAGAAGACCCTGCTTCTTCAGGAACGCATCGAGAAAGAGCGCATCGAGGAGGAATTGAGCATCGCACGGACCATTCAAGAGAAACTCCTCCCCTATCCGTTGCCGAATGTCCCCGCGTTGGACCTTGCCGCGATGAACGTGCCAAGCCAGCAGGTGGGAGGCGATTACTACGACATCATCTGCCGAGGCGACGAAGTGTACCTGGCCATCGCGGATGTCACCGGAAAAGGCATTCCGGCTTCGCTCCTGATGGCGAATCTGCAGGCGATGTTGCATGTGCTCACGCCGGTGATCACCGATCTGGGTGATGTGACCGGAAAGATCAACGACATCATCTACAAGAACACGCCCAGCGACAAGTTCATCAGCTTTTTCTGGGCGAGGTACGACGCACACGAACGGCGCTTCCTGTATGTCAACGCCGGCCACAATCCGCCTTACGTGTTCAGAGCGGGAGCGGAACCCATGGCCTTGTCGGATGGCGGAATGCTCTTGGGCGCGCTTCCGACCTTCAGCGCGTATCAGCAAGGCGACATCCTTCTTCAGCGCGACGATGTCATGGTTCTGTACACCGACGGCGTGACCGAGGCCTTGAACGACGTGGACGAGGAATACGGCGAGTAAAGGCTGATGGACGTCATCTCGATGAATCGGGCGCTGGATGCGGCCGGCATCCAGCAGGCCATCGTCGACGACGTGCGGCGGTTCACCAACGACCGTTACAGCGTCGACATCACCATG
>NZ_JANJUE010000051.1 GCF_024710765.1 Pseudoxanthomonas sp. | reverse complement strand
GGTCAAGGGCAAGGGCAAGGGCAAGTGCAAGCGCAAGAGCAAATGGATCCCAGCTTTCGCTGGGATGACGAGTCTCGGGGTGACGAGTCTCGGTGTGACGAGTCTCGGGGTGACGAGTCTCGGGATGATGAGTTTCGGGGTGATGAGCCTCGGGGTGATGAGTCGGGGTGACGAGTCTCGGATGATGAGCCTCGGGATGATGAGCCTCGGGATGGTGGGTCTCGGAATGACGAGCCTCGGGATGATGAGCACCGGGGATGACGAGCCTGTGCTCCCTGTTGCGGGGGCACAAACTGTCGTCATTCCAGCGAAGGCTGGAATCCATGGGTTTTTGCGATGACCCGTCTTCGCGAGGCTTCGCTTCCGCGGGGCCTTTCCAGGCCCCGCTAGCCGGATATCAACCCACCACGCGGTGATGCGGCTGGTTTTCGTAGGCGGTGAAGGCCTGGCGGATGTGTTCGCGCAGGTCGTCGTCGTTCCAGGGCTTGGTCAGGAAGCGGTAGATTTCGCCGCGGTTGATCGCCTCGGTGACGGTGGCCAGGTCGGTGTAGCCGGACAGCACCAGGCGCACGGTGTCGGGGTAGAGCACGCGTACGCGGCCGAGGAACTCGGTGCCGCTCATGTCGGACATGCGCTGGTCGGAGAGGATCACCTGCACGTCGTTGGTGGCCAGCAGTTCGAAGGCGTCGTTGACGCTGGAGGCGGCCAGGATGCGGTAGCCGTCGCGGCGGAACAGGCGCACCAGCGAGCGCAGGATGTTCTCCTCGTCGTCCAGCAGCAACAGGGTGCGATCCGGCTTGGTCGCGGCGAAGGCGTCGGCGCGCAGGTAGCGGCGGCGCAGCACCGCGCCGGCGTCCTCGGCGGACATCGGTTCGCCGAACAGATGGCCCTGGAACATGTCGCAGTGGTTGCGGCGCAGGAAGCCGAGCTGGATGTCGGTCTCCACGCCGTGCGCGATCACCTTCATGCCCAACTGGTGGCCCATGGCGATGATCGCGCAGGTGATCGCGACCTCGCGGTTGCTGGCCGGAACGCCCTTGACGAAACTGCGGTCGATCTTGATCTTGTCCACCGCGAAGCGCACCAGCGAGTCCAGGTTGGAATCGCCCATGCCGAAATCGTCCAGGGTCAGGCGCACGCCTTCGCGATGCAGGCTGGCGAGGGTGCGGTGGACCAGCAGGGTGTCCTTGGCCAGCGCGTTCTGGCGTACTTCCAGCACCACCATCTGCGGCGGGATGCCGGCGTCCTGCATGGCCTCCAGCACCTCCATCACGAAGTTGGGCCGCAGCAGCTGCAGGGTGGAGACGTTGACCGCGATTTCGAAGTCGTCGAACCCCCAGTCGCGCCACACCCGCGCCTGGCGGAACGCCTGGCGCAGCACCCAGTCGCCGATCTGGACGATGACGCCCAGCTTCTCGGCCACGTGCATGAAGCGCTCCGGCACCAGCACGCCCAATGCCGGTGAATGCCAGCGCAGCAACGCCTCCATGCCGACCACGCGGCCGTCGTGGGCATTGATCTGCGGCTGGTAGTGCAGGCGGAACTCGTTGTTGTCGATCGCGTTGACGATCTGGCGGGCGATGATGCTGTCGCTGCGGACGCTGATGGCGGCATCGCGGGCGTAGCGACGGACCAGGTTCAGGCCTTCGTGCTTGGCCTGGCCGACCGCGGTCTCCGCGCATTGCAGCAGGCCGCTGGCGGTGGTCGCGTCTTCCGGGCACAGCGCGACGCCGACCGTGGCGGTCAGGAACAGGGTGTAGGGCAGCACCGCCATCGGCAGTTCCACCTGGTCACGCACGAAGGCGCCGAACTCATCCGGCGAGGCGACGTGCGGCAGGCGCGGCATGGCGACGATGAACTCGTCGCTGCCCTGGCGCCATACCCGCGCCTCCGGGCCGAGCTGGGTGGTCAGGTGCTGGCCGAGCAGCAGCAGCGCCTGATCGCCGACATCGGCGCCCATGTTCTCGTTGATCGAACGGAAGTGATCGATGTCGATGTGCAGCAGCATCAACGGCGTGCCGCCGCGCATGGCCTCGTCGATCAGCGCCTGCAGTTCCGGATCCTGCGCGCCCAGGCGGGCGATCGGCGAGGCGGTGGCAGGATAGGCGGACACGCTCAATCCTCCTCCATCACCGGCAGCGCCAGGCGCAGGCGCGGCTGTACCGAGGTGTCGCCGGCCAAGGCGAGGGAAAGTCCGAGCGCGTCCGCGCGCGAACGCAGCAAGGCTTCGGTGATTGCGTCGGGAAGCGCGCCGTCATGGTGGACTTCCAGCACGGCCGTGTCCGCCTGCGCGGGCGCCAGCCGCAGCTCCAGCGCCGACAGGCCGGCCAGTGGCCACAGCAGGTCCTGGACCAGGCGGAACGCCGCCAGCTCGATGGCCGCGGACGCGCGCGGCGACGGTTCCACCAGTTCGAACCGCGGGGTGATGCCCCAGCGCGCCTGCCAGCGTTCGGCCTCGCCGCGCAGCGAGGCGGCCAGCCCCAGCGTGTCGATCTGCGGCGGTCGCAGGTCGGCGTAGAGATCCCGCAGGCGGGCGACGGTGTCGTCGGCGATGCGCACGATGTCGGCCAGATCCTGGCGACGCTGGTCGGCATCCTCCTCGTCGCCGGCCAGGTGCGCGGACATCTTGATGGCCGACAGCGCCTGGCCGATTTCGTTGTGCAGCGCCCGCGCGACCTGCTTCCGCTCGGCTTCCTGGCGCGCGTACAGCTCGCGCAGGGCGTCGGGGGCGGTGGGCGTGGCGGTGGAGGTGGTTGGAGGCGTGCGGGCCGTCATTGGGCAACGGGCAGGGAAACAACCGCGCCAGTATGCCAGTTGCCTGCGGGGCCGGTGCGGCGGATGCGACGACGCCGGCACCGCGGAAGCGGCACCGGCGTCGGGGATGGCGATGGCGTCGGGATCAGAACAGTTCGACGGTGCCGGCGCCCATGTTCTGCTGCGCCACCGGCTTGTGCGGCGGGCGCTCCCATTCGCTGCGGCGATCGCGCAGGCGGTTGCCGATGTGGCGCAGGGCCGAGAGCAGTTCCTGGTCCATCACGCCGCCACTGCGGTGCAGCAGTTCCTGCAGGGCCAGGGCTTCCTGGTTGATGGTGGTCAGGCGATCCAGGTGGGTGGCCGCGCTGCCCAGCGACTGGGTGGCGATGTCCTCGAACTGCAGGGCGCGCACGGCCTCGGCCACGCTGAGGTCGATGGCATGGCCGCACTGGGAGATTTCGCGCATGCCGTCGCCCAGCGAGGCGTTGATGGCGGCGACCTGGGTCAGCATGCTGGCGGCTTCTCCGCGCGCTTCGCGGGACCGGTCCAGGTCGCGCGAGGCCATGTGCGAGACCGTCTCGCGGACCTTGGCGATGGCGTCCTTGGAGCTGTGCGCCAGCTTGCGGATTTGTTCGTTGAACGCGGTCGAGCGCTCGGACAGGTTGCGCACCTCGTCGGCGACCACCGCGAAGCCGCGGCCGGCCTCGCCGGCGCGGGCCGCTTCGATGGCGGCGTTGAGCGCCAGCAGGTTGGTCTGGTCGGCGATCGACTTGACGTCTTCCAGCAGCGAGAAGATGCCGTCCAGGTGCTGGGCCATCTCGTCGATGTGGTGCACGGTGGTGGTGCTCTGGCCGCTGACCTGCTCCAGCGCTTCCACCAGCTGTTCCATGCGCTGGCTGGCGTGCTGGGCGAAGCGGGCCACGTCGACCCCGGCGCGATCGCCGTCGCCGGCGCGGTCGACGATGCGCGACACCGCCTGGCTCTGCTCGCGCGACTTGCGCATCATCGCGTCGAAGCTCTCGCCCAGGCCGCCGACCGCGTCGCGGATCAGGCCGCGGGCACGTTCGATTTCGGCGCGCGAACCGTCGATTTCATTGCCGACGAAGCGGCGCAGTTCGTTCAGCAGGCTGTCCTGTTCGCGCAGGATGGTGGTGTGTTCGGCACTGGGTTTCTGCGCACCCCAGACGGTCAGGAAGGCGAACAGCAGCCAGGCCAGCGTCATCGTGGTCAGGATGGCCCATTGGACCGCGCCGGGCCAGGCGAAGGCGACCGACAGCGGGAACACCAGCGTCAGGATCAAGGGAGCGGCAAGACGAACCAGAATGCGCGAATACATGGGTGCTCTCTACTGAATCACGGTATGGATATCGGCCATGGGGGATGGCTCTTTAGCGTTCGTCGCGACGATGCGCGATGCGCAGGCGAAACTGTGACCGGCGTGGGGATGTGTCGAAAAGCAGGCGCGGGAAAGCACACCCCGGAACGCACGCACCGGGAAAGCGGCGTCAGCGCGCCTGTCCGGACAGTTGCACCAGGCGCTCGGCGACGTTGTCCAGCGCCACGGTCTCGCTGGCCGCGCCCAGCCGCACGGCGGCGCCGGGCATGCCCCAGACCACGCTGGTGGCCTCGTCCTGGACGAAGGTCGGGGCGCCGGCCTGGGCGATTTCCAGCAGGCCGCGCGCGCCGTCGTCGCCCATGCCCGTGAGGATCACGCCGATGGCGTTGTCGCCGGCCGCGTGCGCGACCGAGCGGAACAGTACATCGACCGCCGGCTTGTGCCGGTTGACCGGCGGACCGTCGTCGATCCGGCAGCGCCAGCGCGCACCGTCGCGGATCACCCGCAGGTGGCGTCCGCCCGGCGGCAAGTAGGCGTGGCCGGGCAGGATCGCCTCGCCGTCGCCGGCCTCGCGCACGGCCATCGCCGAATGCCGGTCCAGGCGTTCGGCGAAGGCGCGGCTGAAACCGGCGGGAATATGCTGGGTCATCACGATCGCCGGCGCGTCGGCCGGCATCTGTTCCAGCACCACCCGCAGCGCCTCGGTGCCGCCGGCGGAAGCGCCGATCGCGATCAGCCGATCGGTGGTCTGGAAACGCAGGGCCCGCGCCGGCTGCGTGGCGGGCAACACCGCGTCGGCGCTCTGGCGCACGCTGGCCGGACGCGCCAGTGGGCGCACCTTGGCGCGCGCGGCGGCCTTGACCTTGGCGATGATCTCGTCGGCATAGGATTCCAGCCCACGGACCACGTCGAGCTTGGGCTTGGAGACGAAGTCGACCGCGCCCAGCGCCAGCGCCTGCAGGGTGGTGTCGGCGCCGCGCTCGGTCAGCGAGGAGATCATCACCACCGGCAGCGGGCGCAACCGCATCAGGTTTTCCAGGAACGCCAGCCCGTCCATGCGCGGCATTTCCACGTCCAGGGTGAGCACGTCCGGATTCAGGCGCTTGATCTTGTCGCGCGCGATCAGCGGATCGCTGGCGGAACCGACCACCTCGATGCCCGGATCGCTGGAAAGGATCTCGGTGAGCATCTGCCGCACGACCGCGGAATCGTCGACGATCAGGACCTTGCAGGGCGCGCTCATCAGAACAGCTCCACGCCACCGCTGACCGGCGTGCGCGACAGCCGCGCGCGGGCGGCGGATTCGGCGGCGACCACCTCGGCGTCGTGCGCGTGCGGCAGGCGCTGCACCACCACCCGGCCGGTGGCGGCGAAGAACCAGACCTTGCGTGGGTGGATGCCGCACAGATCCTCGGCGACCACCGGGATGCGCTCGGTGTCCAGGTAGCGGCGCACGAACTCGGCGTTGCGGGTGCCGACCGGATTGCTGGTGAAGCCCTTGAGCACGTTGGCGCCGCCGAACACCTTGGCTTCCAGCCGCGATCGGCTGGCGCCGCGCTTGAGCAGGTCGTTGATCAGCAGTTCCATCGCGAAGCTGCCATAACGCGACGGCGCGCCGTCGCCGGCCTGGCCATCGGGCAGCAGGAAATGATTCATCCCGCCGAGCTTGAGCAGCGGATCGCGGATGCAGGCGGCCACGCACGAACCGAGCACGGTGACCAGCGCGGTGTCGTCGTCGACCACCAGGTACTGGGTGGGCAGCAACTTGGCGGCCGGGGTCTGGAAACGGGCGTCGTGGTAGCGCAGCACGCCGCCGTCGGCGAAGGCGAGGGCGGCGGCGCTCATGCGCGGACCCCGGCGCGGCGGTACAGGGTGCGTCCGCAGGGCTGGATGATGTCGGCGGCGTGCAGGTAGTTCTCCGAGTGCCCGGTATAGAGCATGCCGTCGTCGGCCAGGTGCGGCACCAGCCGCGACAGGATGCCGCGCTGGGTCGGCTTGTCGAAGTAGATCATCACGTTGCGGCAGAAGATCGCCGTGTACGGCCCTTCCACGTCGTAGCGCGGCGCCAGCAGGTTGAGCGGGCGGAACTCGATCAACTGGCGCAGGGCCGGATGGACCCGGCAATGGCCTTCGTTGGGACCGGTGCCGCGCTGGAAGTAGCGGCGGCGCAGGCCGTCGTCCAGCCCGGCGATGCGCTCCAGCGGATAGACCCCGCGTCCACCGGTGGCCAGCACCTGGGTATCGACGTCGGTGGCGAGGATGCGCACCGGCGGATTCAGACTGCCGAACACCTCGCAGGCGGTGATGGCGATGGAGTAGGGCTCCTCGCCGGTGGAGGCGGCGCACGACCACAGGCGGAGCAGGCCGTCGCCGGTGCGCCGGGACAGTTCCTCGCGCAGGCGATCGAAATGGTGAGGTTCGCGGAAGAACGCGGTCAGATTGGTGGTCAGCGCGTTGGTGAACGCCTGCCACTCGTCGCCGCCGTCGCTCTCCAGCTGGTCCAGGTACTCGCGGAAGCTGCGCATGCCGAGCGCGCGCAGGCGTCGCGACAGCCGGCCGTAGACCATGTCGCGCTTGCCGTCGGCCAGGGCGATGCCCGCGCGCTGGCGGATCAGATCACAGACGCGGCGGAAGTCGCGATCGCCGAATTCGAACTCGCGACCGTGGGTGCGCGGGGCGTCGTCATCGGTTGCGGCGGGAGAGGTGCGGAGCGGGACGGACATGGAGGACTCGTGGGAAGCGGTTATCGAGAACGGGCGCCGAGGAGGCGCCCGTTGCAGCGAATGGCGGGATCAGAATTCCTGCCAGTCTTCCCCTTCCGTCGCCAGCGCGGCTTCGACGATGGCGGCGGGTGTCTGGCGCGGTTGCGCGGGGCGGGCGACGGGAGCGGCTGCCGCGCGCGGGGCGGGGGCCGCGACGGCCACCGGCGCCGGCGCCAGTTCGTCCAGTTCGAACACCGACACCGCTTCGGCCAGGCCCTGCGCCTGCTGCTCCATGCTGCGCGCGGCGGCGGAAGCCTCCTCGACCAATGCGGCGTTCTGCTGGGTGGTCTCGTCCATCTGGGTGATGGTCTGGTTGACCTGCTCGATGCCGGCGGACTGCTCCTGCGAGGCGGCGGCGATTTCAGCCATGATGTCGGTCACCCGCTGCACCGAGGCGACAATCTCACCCATGGTCGCGCCGGCCTGGTTGACCAGGTTCGAACCGGTGGCGACCTGGTCCACCGAAGCCTCAATCAGGCCCTTGATTTCCTTGGCGGCATTGGCGCTGCGCTGGGCCAGGGTGCGGACCTCGGAGGCGACCACGGCAAAGCCGCGGCCCTGTTCACCGGCCCGGGCCGCTTCCACCGCGGCGTTGAGCGCCAGGATGTTGGTCTGGAAGGCGATGCCGTCGATGACGGCGATGATTTCGGCAATCTTGCGCGAGGCCGCTTCGATGTCGCGCATGGTGGTGACGACCTGGCCGACGACGTTGCCGCCTTG
>NZ_JANJUE010000286.1 GCF_024710765.1 Pseudoxanthomonas sp. | reverse complement strand
GCCGACACCGCCTACCTGGTCAGCCCCGGAGTGTTCCAACGCTATGCGCAGGAACACCCCGTGGTGGCGAAGCGGGCCAAGGAAGCTGAACTCGCCGACTGGCAATGGGTGCAGAAGCGCTTCGAACGCCTGCAGTTACACCGCAAACAGCCCAACGGCCTGAACATCTGGACCTGCGAGGTGACGGGGCCACGCAAGTCGCGGCGGCTGCACGGTTATCTGCTCGTTGAGCCCGGCCGTCTATTCGACGACATGCCCGTCAACAACCCCTTCCTGAAACTGCGGAACGGCGAAGCTCCCTCCTCAGCCTTGTAGCAGCAAGAGGCAAGGCCCATCACATGCCACGGCCGCCGTAGCGCCCCTGGCGCCAAGCCCATTCAAACGGCCCATGTCAGCAGTGACTCGGTCGCCATATCCATCTTCTTCAGCAACGTCCTCAGCGGAGGGCAGTCCGGATAGTGCTCGACCAAGAGCTTCTTCGCTTGCACAAGACTTTCGGCATGGCGATGACGCTCTGCTTCCGTGAGCGACCGCGAGAACGTGGAACCAGACTCATGGTAGTACAATTCGAAGAACTGCTCGTTTGGTAGCTCACCGTGCGTGTACTCGCGTTGCGTCCATTCATCGAGTTCGCTACGGATCGCATCGACGCGGTTGTAGACACCCTTCCGGTGCCAGGTAGCCACGAGGACCGACTTCAGCAGACGCCCCACCTCAGCATGCGTTTCGATTGGCATCCGGCCGTTCGGCCGGCGCCGGGGGCCGACGAAGGTCTGGACGTAGTCGACAGAATTGCGGGCGCCAGCACGCACGCGTGGTGCCTTTGCTTTGTCTTTCTCGGCTTGAGCCTTAGCGATTGCGCCCGGGCTCACGAAAATCGGCACGGTCGGCGCGGATTCACCATCCCAGGCCGCTTCAACGATGGGTGCGGCCAACTCGTCCAGGGCGGCGGCGATCGGTTGTAGCGGAACGCCTCTTGTCTCGTCGGAGATGAGGTAGAGGCGCGAGCCCACATCGGGCGCGTACATCCCGGACCACTCGGGCCTGACGATGGCGAAACCGTGCTGCTTTGCCCACGCCGCCCGCTCCTTGGCCTTGCCTTCAGCAGCTTTCTCATACGGCTCGTCCACGAACAAGTAGCGCTTCGTCTCGCGG
>NZ_JANJUE010000369.1 GCF_024710765.1 Pseudoxanthomonas sp. | reverse complement strand
TTGGTGTTCGCCGGTTTCTCCGGTTCATTGAACATGAAGAGGGTCGGCAGCAGCATAAGACCGCAATAGAGCGAGGAAGCAACGAAGATATAGGACCAATCGAAGCCCTTCAGCACGCTCACCACCAGCGGTGCGAGGAAGGCGCCGAGGTTGATCATCCAATAATAGACGCCGAACCCGAAGCCGGAGTTGGATTCGTTCGTGGTGCGGGCGATGGTGCCGCTGATGATCGGTTTGAAGAGTCCGGAACCGGTCGCCATCACGAGAAGACTTGCGAAGACCGCACCGTAGGCGGTCATCTCGCCGGCGAGGAAATACCCTGCCGCGAGGAACGAAAAGGCGAACATCAGCATGCGCCGGTAACCGTAGCGGTCCGCCAGCGCCCCGCCGAGGATAGGGATGACATAGGTGCAGGCGTAGATGAGACTCTGGAGGAAACCGACAGATTGTTCGGTGAATCCGAGTCCCCCCTCCTCAATGGAGTTGGTGAGATACACGGCGAGAACGGAGTTCATCCCATAATAGGCCCCCCGTTCGAACAGTTCCATGACGTTGGCGACCCAGAAGACTTTCGGAAAACTGCGGAGCATGGAAGGTTGTGCGTCAGACATGCGGTCCATCCTTCGTTGGTTGAACGATTGCGGTGAGTGATGGATGAGTATACACCAAAAAGCGGAGAAAAGAAACCGGCAACACAAGACCGGCTATGAGTACAAAAAAAAAGGGACCATCCTGTATGGATGATCCCGCTTCAGAGACGCGCACATTGTTGGAATTACTTGATCAACATCATCTTCTTTACGCTGGTGAAGGTACCGGCTTGAATACGATAGAGATACATACCGGAAGCGAGGTCCGTTGCATTGAACGGAACATCATGAACACCGGCGTTCAACTGACCGTTCACCAACACCGACACTTCCTGACCCAGCATATTATACACCTTCATTGAAACGTTGGCTGACTGCGGAAGTGCAAACCGGATCGTCGTGACCGGATTGAACGGATTGGGGAAGTTCTGTTCGAGAGCGAATGCCGTCGGCAGAGACGCATGAGCCGACCGGACGTTCAGGATACTGTTCCACACACCGGCCGCGATCACCCGCTCGTACAATAACCGGTGACCGGCATTGTTGACATGGATACCGTCGCCGGCATTGTAGTCCGCATTGACCGTACCGTCGCTGTTGGCGAGCCCGGTCCAGAAATCGAG
>NZ_JANJUE010000147.1 GCF_024710765.1 Pseudoxanthomonas sp. | reverse complement strand
ATGGTGTTGCTCACCAAGAAAGCCGACGCAGAACAGTTACCCGCTTGAGGGGATCAAGTCGACTAACTTTGGACGTTTAGCGTTCAAAGATCGCGTTCTCACAGAAGCGATTTCGGGCGCTAAGATAGGCGGGCCCGCTTGGGGAGTCATGACCAGTGAAGGAATCCGGGATGGTAGGGGCAATGCCAGATACGACCGGTATTTCTGCCAGGCAGAGCGTTCGGTATAAACCGCGATACTGTCTTTCGTTTGCGCGCCGTGGCTTGCCACGAGCGCTTCTGGTTTTCGTCGCGCTTTTGTTGACGGGCTGTCCACCCGACGAGCGCTACATCGTCAACAATTTCCTGGGTGCGGACATACAGATTCGGTCTACGAGTGGCGACATCAGCGTGCGGAATTCGGATGTCGTCATCATCAGTAGCTACGAGCATGCGTTCGAACTCAACAAGGCGGGGAATCGCCTGCTGAAGTTCAGCTCCGGGACGGCAAGCCGATGTTTCATTCTTGATATTGCGTCCTATCGGGTTGACCCGGATCTCTATTACGGCGGCGGAGCGCGCTCGGTCCTCCAGATAGTGCTGCTTCCCGATGGCGATGCACGTGCCATCCCTTACAACCGTCGCGCACGGACTGAAGTCCAGAACGGGAGCATCAAATCCAGGCCACGCTTCCCCAGATGCCCGGGGCCCAGCCCAACCGGCAGCGGATAGCAGCTGTCATCGCGTTGAGGTTGATGCTTTCGACCCGTGAAAGCGGATGCGCTTTCCAATCATGAATAACAGTGGAGCGAGGTAGTGAGTAGTACGGATATCCACCGGCAGTCTTTGCACAGGATGATGAGCCTTGCGTTCATAGAGATACGCGCAGCCGAGTCACCCGGAGTGTCAAGGAAGCTCGCCGATATATTCCACAATCTTCCCGTGCGGCTGCTCCGCTGCTCGACGGATGAGGACTACGAGGTCGAGTATCAGGTGCTGTTTGGCAGGGCCCGACGCTGGGGGATGGAAGACTATCTGATCGGGGTTCGTGCAGGGGTGGAGAAAGCGATCCGCGAGCGTGACGGGACCCATGTGCCGGATTAGGGCGATGCGGCGCAATCATCTGCCGCCCTCATTCTCACCTCGGTTCGCGCGCCGTCCCCGCACCCACATCATCCCCAGCGCGGCGACCAGCGGTAGGCCCAGCACCGGCAGCGCGCCGCTCGCGCCCGAGGCTTCCCACTGCGCGGCGGCCATCGGCAGGGCGATCAGGAGCACCGCGTTGTTGAGGCTTTCGGAGATTGCGAGCACCTGGCCCTTGTCGGGGCCGCTGTGGCGGGCGAGCAGGGCGGTGCTGGCCGGGGCCGCCACACCCAGCGCGCATCCCCACAGGATCAGGCAGGCGAGTCCGGCCGGCAGCGGCAATGGCGCGGCCATGAACATGCCCATCGCCAGCAGGAGCAGCCACAAGGCCACCATCAGTGCCGCCTCGTCTCCTGACAGCCGCCGGCGCAACGCGCCGATGCCGAGATTGCCGAGCAATAGCCCGCCACCGAACACGGACACGGACAGGCCGACGCCGGCGACGTCCAGTCCATGCCGGAGTCGCAGCACTTCACCCGCGAGCAGGAAGCCGGCGACCGCGGCACCGTTCCAGAGTCCCTTGGCGAGCAACAGCCGCACCAGTTCGCCCTGGCCCAGCCAACGGAAGGCGCCCGGGTTCGGAACAGGGAATGCGCGCGGCGACGAAGACACCGCAGCGCAGGCGACGCCGAAAGTCAGCACGCATCCGGCCGCCATCGCCCAGAACGGCGCACGCCAGCCCAGCCCTTGCGCCAGCACGCCCGCCAACACCGGACCGGCCACGATGCCGAAGGTCATCCCCGCCATGACCGCGCCCATCGCCGCCGATTGCCGCCGCGCGGGGATGGCATCGGCCACCAACGCGAAGGCGGTGGGAATGAGCGCCGCCGACGCCAGCCCGCCCAGCATCCGCAACCCCAGCGCGACGCCGAAATTCGGCGCCAGCGTCAGCGCCAGATGGTCCGCCGCCAGCAGCAACAGCGACGCCAGCAGCCATCGACGCCGATCCATCCGGTCGGACAGGTACCCGAACACCGGCGCGGCCAGCGCATAGGTCAGCGCGTAACTGGACACCAGCCACGCCGCCCGCGCCGGCGAAACCGCGAAGGCACGCGCCAGCGGCGCCAGCATCGCGGACAACATGAACTCGGACGCGCCGACGAAAAACACCGCCAGCGCCAATACGGGCAACAGGAATCGTGGAGGCATCGAGGCCCTCCTTGCAGTCAAGGAAATGAAGACGCGCGGCGTCGCCGCCGCACCCGTCGTGCGACGAGGAGAAGCGATTCAGGCGAAAGGAAATGGTGTAAGACGCGCGTCGCAGCCGCGACGCGATGGAATGCCGCGATATCGGGACGTGGAAGCGGAGGGGGACTGGCAGTCACGCCGGCGGCATGGCAGGACCGGAAGAGGAGCGGCCTGCAAAGGGAAAGGAGAACGCGATGGATCGCGGACCCAGTCGCCGCTGACAGTCGGTGCTTTACTGGGACGGGGGGGCCGCGTTGGGACGAACTATAGCAAAGCCGGATGCGATATCTTCACTTTCCTGTTTTTGGGGAAACGAGCCGATAGACAAGGATCGCAAGGAATGCCCCGGTGCCCGTCACGAGTGCGCGGAGCGGGGCGCTCTGAACAAACAAACCGCTCACGATTGCCGTAATGGCACACGCGGCAAGCGCGACGATTAAGGGGATGACAAATTTCATGGCACATCCTTGATGTGCGGTGCCATATTTATCTTTCCGAAGAGAAGCATTCGAGTGTTCATCGTCCGCTATGGCCATATGCACAACACCACCTCCTTGAGGGAAGTTCTATAGGAATGTTCTTAGGGAGTGGAACGTCCAGACTTCGAAACTCCGCCACACACTTAATGCCTGCGCGGCCCGTACTCGGCATCCAGGCATTGCCGCAGCACGTCCAGCGCCTGTTCGATGTCGCCCACCGGCAGGCCGGCGTAGCCGAGGATCAGGCCGGCGCGATCGGGGGGATCCAGGTAGTAGGGTGAAATGGAGTACAGGCCCAGGCCCATGCGACGGGCGCGGTCGACGAACTGGTGGCCCTGTTCGCGGTCGCGGTGGTTGAGCCAGACGGGAATATGCATGCCGGCCTGCGTGTCGATGAAGCTGAGCCGGCCTTCGTTCATCCGGTGCAGGCCGTTCAGCAGCGCGTCGCGGCGTTCGCGCAGCGCGACCAGCGAGCGGCGCAGGTGGCGGTCGCAGGCGCCGGAAGTGATGAAGCCGGCCAGCGCGGCCTGGTCGATGGCGGAGGCGCCGAAATCCTCCATCCATTTGGCGGAAATGAAGTCCCGCCGCAATCCGCGCGGCACCACCAGGTAGCCCAGCCGCAGCGACGGGAACAAGGTCTTGGAGAACGTGCCGACGTAGATCACCCGGCCGTGCTCGTCCTGCGACTTGAGCGAGGGCAGGGAACGCGCGTCATAGCGGATCTCGCCGTCGTAGTCGTCCTCGATGATCCAGCACCTGTGGCGCGCGGCATAGTCCAGCAGCGCAGCGCGGCGTTCCGGCGGCAGCGTGCCGCCTTGCGGGAACTGGTGGGAGGGCGTGGCGTAGATGAGGCGCGGCGCGGTGGCGGGCAGGGCATCGATGATCAGGCCCTGGTCGTCCACCGGCACCGGCTGCAGCTGCGCGCCGTAGGCCTGCAGGATTACCCGGGCGGCATAGTACTGCGGTTCCTCGATGGCGACCGGATCGCCGGGGTCGAACAGCACGCGCGCGCACAGCGATACCGCCTGCTGGGTGCCGGCGACGATCACCACGTCCTCCGGGCGTGCTTCCACGCCGCGTCGCAGCACGTATTCGCAGATGGCCTGGCGCAGTTCCGGCAGGCCCTGCGCCCACGGATAGCCGGGCGAGGTGTACAGGGCGGCGTGGCCGAGTTCGCGCGCCCAGGCGGTGGTCACGGCCGGGTGCGTATAGGGCGCGCCGTACTGGAACGAGAAGCGCACGCCGGGCACGCGCTTGCCGGGCAGGTTGTCCTGGTCGTGGGCCTGGCGGGCGCGCGCGGTGAAGCGGGTCTGCGGCGGCAGCGGCGGCACGTCCACCGGCGTGGGCGCGGACCGCGCGGGCAGGGTGACATAGCTGCCCGAACCCACCCGGCCGTCGATGTAGCCTTCGATGCGCAACTGCTCGTAGGCGGCCAGCACGGTGTTTCGCGAAAGGCCCATCTGCTGGGACATGAAGCGGGTCGGCGGCAGGCGGCTGCCCTGGCGCAGCTGACCGGACGCCAGCGCCTGCTTGAGCGCGCGGGTCAGCTGCGCGTGCAGGGGACCATTTCCGTCGAGTTGCAGTTGCGTCAGCATCCGGTTCCTCCCAATGGCCCTATTAGATCCCGTGGGATTGGCCCTTGATGGAGCCATTGGCATTGTTTCAGATAGGGCCAAATTGGCAACCGGGAGATCGTGATGTCCAGTTCAAGCCAAACGCTGGCCCCGGCGCGGCCGGCCGTGCCGACGCTGTTCTGGTCGGTGATGGGCGGCACCGCCGCGGCGATGCTGGATCTGGCGGTCGCGGCCGCTTACTGGGGCGCGCGGGGCGTGGCGCCGGATCGGATTTTCCAGTCGATTGCCGCATGGCTGCTCGGGCCGGCGGCGTTCACGGGAGGCGCGGCCACGGTCGCGCTCGGCGCGGTGCTGTATGCGGGCGTGCTGTCGGGCGTGATGGGCGCCTACCGGCTGCTGGCGCGGTGGTTCCCGATCCTGCTGCATCGTCCGCTCGGCGCGGGCGCGCTGTATGGCGCATCGATGTACGGATTGATCTTCCTGGTGTTCGTGCCGCATTTCAGCGCGGCGACGCCGGCCGCGCACGCGTGGCAGTGGCATGCGATCTGCGTGGCGGCGTACGTGTCCCTGGTCGGCATTCCCGCCGCGCTGCTGGCGCGCATCCAGGCGCACTGACGATCGCCATCACATCGGTGGGCGTGCCGGGCCGGGCGCCAGTCCCGCGTCGCCCGGCGCACGCGGCGCCAGCGCATAGCGCGCGCACAGCACGCCGATGATGGCGTGCATGGCGATGCTGGCGGCAACCCAGCCAACATGCCTGAAACTGGCCATGCCCGCGGCCGACAGCGGCAGCACCACGAAATTCATCAGCAGGTACAGGAACAGGCCGTAGGCCACGCCCATCGCGACCGGGCGACGCCGCAGCACGGCCACCTGCATGGCCATCTGCCGGTAGGCGGCGATGAACAGGAATATGATGGCGAAGTGCGACAGCGCGCCCACGCCCGCGGTCTGAACGCCACCAGCGAAACTCGCTTCGCCGTACCAGCCGGCGGCGATGGATTGCAGGATGCGCATCGGCGGAACGTCATGGCTGAGCCACCAGAACCCCACGGCGAACACCAGATCGGCCATTCCCGCCACCAGCGTGCCCAGGCCGACCCGCGGCCAGTTTGAAACGCGTGAATCCCCGTGATGCATTGCCGTTTCCCTCGTGATGGTGGGTAAGCGTGATCGCCAGCCGAACGCCGCTCAGGCGGCCCGTTGCGCCCGTGCCAGCGAATGCCGGCGGATGTCCGTCGGCGTGGCACCGAAGCTGGCCTTGAACGCGCGGCAGAAGGCGCTCTGGTTCTCGAAGCCCAGCCGCAGCGAGATGTCCAGGATGGACAGATCGGTCTCGCGGATGAGTTCCAGCGCACGCTGGTCGCGCAGGCGTGATGCGTATTCGAACGGTGTCTGGCCGAACACCCGGCGATGCATGCGCAGCAGGTGGCAGGGCGAGTAGCTGGCCAACCGGGCGAGCATGTCCAGGTCCAGGCGCTGGCCGGGATCGCAATGAATCGCGTGGCGGACGCGCAGCAGCCGGGTCATGGCCTGATGCCGCAGCGGTTGCGTACGGCCGGCGCAGCGCGCCAGCCGGTCGTGCAGATCCGATTGCCAGTGCGCGATGTTCTCCATCAGGGTGGCGAGGGCAGTCTCCGGCGATGCGCGCGGTCGATCGCGGGCGGTTGCCGCGAGCGCGATCATGTCATGGGCGAGCATGCGCGGAATCCGCGCCTGCCACGGCAGCAGCGGTGCTCCTTCCCGTTGCGGCGGTGGCATCTCCGGCCAGGCATGGCGCGCGCCGGTGACCACCAGCCAGCCCTGCGGCCGGGCACTGCGGCAGCGAAGCACGCCATCGCCCCATGCCTGGCCGTGACCGGACGGAAGCCGCCATTCCAGATCGCCGGATTGCAGGCAGAGGCCTCCGCGAATGGACCAGCACAGGCTCATCCATTGCGCGGGTACCACGAGGTGGCTGCCCCGACCCTGGGCCAGGACGACGTGCAGTCCATGCGCCGGTTCGCGTTGCAGATCCAGCTGGCCGAACTGGCGCAACCGGTGCGGGATGAGTTCGATCATGGCGGCACTCTCTCGTCATGCCGGCGTGCGCGGAATGCCGCGGCGGCAACGGCCACACCCTAGGACGCGGCGGGCGCCGCACCCAGAACCAATCGGATGACGCGCGAGGAGGCCAATCGCGGTCGCGGCGGGAGGCACGGAAACAAGGAAGGCCACGATTGGCGATCGTGGCCTTCGGGCCGGAGCGAGAGAGAGAGGTGCTTCGGCGCCTTGAATCCTGCGGAAAAACGCCGCCGGGTGTTGTGCCGTCCTCGCGCAAATCCTGTGCGCGGGTTGCGACCCATGCGCAGATGACGAAGCGGACTCGTCCGGAGCGGACGCGGCGCAATGCTCAATTTCCGCACATCCCGAAAGTAAAGGGATCGTTAGCCTCCTCGCGTCAGGCGTGGGGGAGACCGGCACCTGATTCGCCGCATCACGCGACTCGCGTGATCGTGATCCTTGATCTGCAGGAGAACCAGAGAGTGCGAACCATGAGCATCCACCGGAACATGCATCGTCTTTGTCGGGGACTGAAGCGCAGCGCCCTGAGCACCGCCCTGGGCGTGTGCTTCGTCGGCGGCGCGTATGCGCAATCGAATACGTCCGGCGCCATCACCGGACGCGCGACGGCCGGTGAAACCATCACCATCACCAATCCCGCCACCGGCTTCAGCCGCAGCGTCACGGTGGGCAGCGATGGCAGCTACCGTTTCTCCGCGCTACCCACGGGCCAATACACGGTAACCACCGCCGGCGGTGCCACCCGCACGGTCAGTGTCAGCGTGGGCACCGCGACCACCGCCGATCTCGTCGCCAGCGGCGGTGGCGGGGCGACCACGCTGGATGCGGTGACCGTGGTGGGCTCCAGCGCGGTCAATCCGATCGACGTGTCCTCGGTGGAGTCCACCACCATCCTGACCGCCGAACAGATCGCCCGGATTCCGGTGGCCCGTGACGCCACCAGCGTGGCGCTGCTGGCGCCGGGCACGGTGCGCGGCGATGCGGCATTCGGCAACCTGGCCTCGTTCGGCGGTTCGTCGGTAGCCGAGAACCAGTACTACGTGAACGGTTTCAACATCACCAACACCTTCCGCGGGTTGAACTTCACCCAGGTGCCGTTCGAGGCGATTGCCGAGCAGCAGGTCAAGACCGGTGGCTACAGCGCCGAGTTCGGGCGCTCGCTGGGCGGCGTGCTCAACCAGATCACCAAGCGCGGAAGCAACGAGTTCCATGCCGGCGCCAACGTGTTCTACGAGCCCAAGTCGCTGCGCGAGGAAACCAGGAACGTCCACTATTCCAATCCGCTGGTGCCCGGCAGCCTGGGACAGGTGCAGGAAGACAACGCGCGCGATCGGGAATGGCAGGCCACCGCCTCGGTCTGGGCCAGCGGCGCGCTGATCAAGGACCGGCTGTTCGCCTACGGTCTGGTCCAGTACCAGCGCGAGGAAGCCGATACCTGGAACAGCGTGATCGCCAGCACCAATACCAGCGCGGTCACCAAGACGCCGAACTGGGTGGTCAAGCTGGACTGGCAGATCACCGACGACCATCTGCTGGAATTCACCGGCATTTCCGACAAGCGGGAAGTCGAGACCTCGGTGTACGGAAATACCGTGGGCCGGCTGGACCGGCAGGCGCTGATCGGCACCAATTTCCAGGAGGCCGGCGGCGACAACTACATCCTCAAGTACACCGGGTACCTCACCGACAATTTCACCCTGTCGGCGCTGGCCGGCCTGGGCAAGTCCTCGCGCGCCCAGCATCTGCGCACCGCCGACGGGCAGGATGTCCGCTACGGCGGCAACCTCGAACAGCCCGCCAGCGGTTGCCCGCTGATCGTGGACGCGCGCCCGCAGTATCGTCGCGAACTGACCAGTGGCGGACTGCCCTACGTCAGCACCTGCAACATCACCGGCGGCGCCATCCAGGCCGCCAACAACGAGGACACCCGGCATCAGTTCCGGGTGGATGCGGAATGGCAACTGGCGACCCACCGCCTGCAGTTCGGCATCGACATCGACAATTACGAGTCGGTGGCCGGCACCTCGATCGAAGGCGGCCGGACCTGGCGTTATGCGACCAACAACGGCACGGACGGGCAGCCGGAGACGGGCGACGAGTACGACGTCGTGCGCGAGCAGATCGTCAACCAGGGCTCGTCCAACGAAATCAAGCAGCGTGCCTTCTACCTCCAGGACAGCTGGAACGTCACCGACACCTTCATGGCCTACCTCGGCCTGCGCTGGGATACCTTCGACAACCGCGACGGCTTCGGCAACAGCTTCGTCAAGGTCGAGAACCAGCTGGGGCCGCGACTGGGCTTCTCCTGGGACGTCAACGGCGATTCCACCCTGAAGATCTTCGGCAATGCCGGCCGCTACGCGCTGCCGCTGACCGCGGACGTGGCCACGCGCGGCGCCTCGGCCTCGGTGTTCACCCGCCAGGAGTTCCGCTTCACCAGTGTCGACCCGATCACCGGAGCGCCCGCCGGGCTGACGCCGGAAGGCGACCTGACCTACATCAACGGTGAATTCGGCGAACCGAAGAATCCGCTGACCATCGCGGCCAAGGACCTGGACCCGATGTACCAGGACGAGTTCATCCTGGGCTTCCAGGCCGCGTTGACCGAACACCTGAATCTCGGTGTGCGCGGCATCTACCGCAAGCTGAAGGCGGCCATCGACGACAACTGCGACTACACCGCCATCCTGGAATCGGCGGGTTTCCACCTGGACGAGGAAGACGGCTGGCTGGATGCGCAGGGCCGCGCCGCGGCGCTGCCGGGCGCGGGATTCCCGTACTGCCGCATCTTCAATCCCGGCAAGGACGCGGTGTTCATGACCGATTTGTACGGCGACGGCAATCTCACCCCGGTGCGGGTGGAAGGTTCGCGGCTATCTCCGGAAGCCAAGCGCTCCTACAGCGCCATCGAACTGTTCATGGATGGCAGCTGGGACAGGTTCTTCTTCCAGGGTTCCTATACCTATGGCCGCAGCCGGGGCAATACCGAAGGCGGGGTGAAATCCGACATCGGCCAGGCAAACACCAACACGACCCAGGACTTCGACTACATCGAGTTGACCACGGATACGTATGGCTACCTGCCCAATGATCGCCGCCACAGCCTGAAGCTGTTCGGCAACTACGAGTTCAACGAGGAATGGTCGATCGGCGCCAACCTTGTGCTGCAATCCGGGCGTCCGCTCAACTGCTTCGGCGTGTATGCGCCCTGGCCGAGCCGATCCGGGTTCCATCCCTACGGTTCCTCGTTCATGCGCTGCGGCACCACCGAGGCCGGCCAGGCTCTGGGACCGGACGGCAATCCGGCCAATCCGGTGCAGGCCTTCCCGCGCGGCACCAAGGGACGCCTGCCATGGACGCGGCAGTTGGATCTCAACCTGCGCTACGCGCCGGCGTGGGCGAAGGGGTTGCAGTTCAAGGTGGACGTGTTCAACGTGTTCAACGAACAGAAGGTCACGTCAGTCAGCGAAGGCGCCGAGGACGGATCCACCGGCATCCCGCTGGATACCTATCTGTTGCCGCTCTCGTTCCAGGCACCGCGTTCGGTGCGCTTCATGGTCCAGTACGACTTCTGATCGGGTGCAAGGCGGAAAAGCATGGCCGTCCGCGGACGGCCATGCGGCGTGTCGCCCGCGATCAGGCGGGCGAGTGGGCCTGGATGGATTGGATCTCCAGGTGGACGCGCGGTGAGCATCGTCGGGCGTGGCGTCACGCGGTCATGGCGTGGCCAGCGTGTCGAGAATCCGTCCCTGCGCATCCACCACGAAGCGCGCGCGACGGCCGTCGTGGTAGAAACTCACGCGCCAGGTGCCTTCGTCCTCGCCGGTGCCGCGCTCGCACAGGACGGTGATCTTCCCGGCGTCCATCAGTTGGCGGAATGCGGCCACGTCCAGGTTCAGTGCGCGCGCGACCGCGGCGCCGTCCACTTCGATGGGCGGCGTGTTGCGGCTGGAGTGGAAAGACAGGGGCAGGGTGGTCATGGCGCGGCTCCAGGGACGATGCATTGTCGCCCGGAGTCGATGTCGCGGGTCTTGACCTGCATCAAGACCGGACTAGCCGTGTTTGTGGCGTGGTCGTGGGAGTCCAGGAGAGCGCGAATCGTCGGCGTCCTCGCGCTGCACGCCCACCCCGTGCGTATACACCAGGGTGCCGCCCAGCCAGCCGGTGGCGCACAGGGCGAGGAAGCCGGCGATGCCCAGGGCCAATGCGAGGGTGTCGGGTGCATGCAGGGTCTTGCCGTGCACGCGCAGCATCAGGCTGGCGGTGTAGCAGCTCCAGGTGATGACCGCCATCAGCAGATGGCGGTTGGCGACGCGCAGGGCGGGGCTGTCGTTGGGAATCTTGATCAGCTCGACGAATCCCGCCGCCATGGTGGCGAGCGCGCTGACCGCGCCAATCAGTAGCAGGCCACCGGCGAAGCGCCAGGCCGGTTCGCCCCACCAGCGGCTGCCGACATCGGCGAGCGTCGCCAGCGTCCAGCAGGCGATGGGGAAATGGACCAGCGCGGGATGCAGCGGGTGTTTCATACGGCCAGCACGGCGCTCAGCAGGGTGAGGAAGCCGACCACGGCGACGCCGGCATGCACGAACACCACCGCCTTGGGCGCGACCCGGCCGCGCAGGTGGATCGAGGCCAGGAAGAATCCGCCCAGCGCGGCGAGGATCAGGATGGCGAGGGCGGCGGTGGCGCACGCGGGCGCGTCGCCCTGCACGACGGTGAGAATCAGCAGGACCAGCCCGCTCGCGCCGAGCAGCGCGTGCAGTATGGAAATCGTCCAGGGCGCGAGATGGCCACGCAGTACGTGGCTGGCCAGGACGAGGCCGCCGACGGCGGCGATGGCGAAGACGATCAGGGCGGCGGTCAGCATGGTGGTCTCCTAGCGGGTGGTGGGCGAGCCATCGGCATCGCCGGAAGCGGATGGTCCCGGCGGCGACGTCTCCAGCCGCTTCAACACTTCGTCGGTCATGCGATCGCAGCGGGAGCCGAGGAAGGGAAAGGCATCGGTGAGCGTCGTCGCCAGGGTGTCCTGCAGGGCCGCGCGCAGTTGCCGGCGCGCACGGTACAGGCGGGTTTTCACGGTTTCCTCGCGCAGGTCGAGCGCGGCGGCGGTTTCCTCCACCGTGCACTCCTCGATTTCGCGCAGGACGAACACGATGCGGAACGGTTCGGGCAGTGCGTCGATGGCGTGTTCGACCAGGACGCGGATCTGCGCGCGGGTGGCGGTCGCGGCGGGATCCTCGTGGCCGAAACGGGAAGGGAACATCACCACGCGATCCTCGTGTTGTGCGGCTTCGATCTGATCCACGTCCACCGTGGCCCGGCGCTGGCGCAGGCGCCCGTAGGCGGCATTGAGCACGATGCGGGTCAGCCAGGTGAGCAGCGAGGCCTCGCCACGAAAGCCGTCGATCTTTTCGTAGGCGTGCACATAGGCTTCCTGGACGACGTCCTCCGCTTCGGCGTCGTCGTTGACCACGCCGCGCGCGACCCGGAACAGGCGCTGGTTGCAGCGCCGCATCACCTGGCGGAAGGCTTCGCGGTCGCCGCGCCGCACCCAGCCAACCAGGGCGGCTTCGTCGAGGGCGGCGTAGTCCAGCGCCAGCGGGGTATGAACAGGGCTCATGAAATCTCCTCTCTTACCCATCGGATGCACGAGTGGCCGCGAGGTTCCCGCGCCGTGGCGGCACCCGTGGAAAACGGGTTGGGGCGGGGAGTGGGGACACCCTGCGCCCGCGGGGCGGATGGCGGCGTGGAGGCGTGAAGACGGTGCCGCTACAGCGGCTCGCCCAGGTACAGCGTATGGCCCTGGTCGTCCTGGAGGATGGCCTCGCGGGTGTTCCAGGGCGTCTCGTGCACGTCCTTGACCAGCGGCACGCCGCGGGCCTTGAGCCCGGCGACGAACGCGGCCACGTCCCCGGTTTCCAGATACAGGTGGAAGTGGCCGCCGTCCTCCACCCAGGCGATGGACGGGTCGGGTTCGTCCACCTGTTTGAGATGGAAGACCTGCGCGCCGGCGCGGATGCCGACGTAGAAGTCCGCATAGTGGAACGCGACCTGGAAACCCAGGATGTCGACATAGAAACGGAGCGATGCGCGCAGGTCGGTGGTGCGCAGCTGCGGGATGACGCCGGTGATGGGCATGTTCGCCTCCGGAGGCCGCCTGGCCATCGAGGTGGAAACGGTGGGGCCGGGGCTTACCCTACACCTGGAATCGCTTCGCAGGGGGGGGCCGCCGATGCGCCTTCCGATGACGCATACTGCGGCGCCGGTCCGGCCCCCTGGAAGGAAGTCCTCGTGAAAGCGTGTCTTCGTCGCCTTGCCGTTGCCTCCCTGCTGATGCTGCCGTTTCCCCTGTTCGCCGCCGACGCCGCGCCGCGGCCGGAACTGCGGTTGTGGCGGCTGGACTGCGGGCAGCTGTGGACCTACAACCTGGACGAGTTGTCGGATACCCGCGCCTATGTGGGCCAGAGCAAACTGTTCGTCGGCAGTTGCTACCTCATCCGGCATGGCGACGAGTACCTGCTGTGGGACACCGGCCTTTCGCGCGAATACCTGGGCAAGCCGCTGGTTCGCGGCAAGGAGGATTCCACCGCGCTTTCCACGACGGTGGTGGAGCAGTTGGCGCGAATCGGGGTGAAACCCGCGCAGATTTCCAGGGTGGGCATCAGCCACTACCACTTCGACCATATCGGGCAGGCTGCGGAGTTCCCGCAGGCGACCCTGCTGATCGGTGCCGGCGATTACGCGGTGCTGGGCACGCCGGGCCACGAGGCGCGGACCAAGCAGTTCATGCCCTGGTTGGGCAAGGACGCCAAGGTGGAGAAGGTGCGTGGCGATCTCGACGTGTTCGGCGACGGCAGCGTGGTGATGCTGGACCTGCCCGGGCACACACCGGGCCATCATGGCCTGCTGGTGAACCTGTCCAAGCGTGGGCCGATATTGCTGTCCGGTGACGTGGTGCATCTGCACGAGAATCTCGATACCCATGGCGTGCCCTCGTTCAACACCGATCGCGCGCAGTCGCTGGCCTCGATGGACCGCTTCGCCGAACTGGCGAAGAATCTCAAGGCGACGGTGATCATCCAGCACGAGGAAGCGGATGTGGGGAAGCTGCCGGTATTTCCGGAGGGGGCGGAGTAAGGGTCTTTTCCTGGCGGGATGGCGCCGGGTGCAGAATGGGTCCCAGCCTGCTGGGACGACGGGATGCGGGACTGGATTAATTCGGAGAGATGCACGACTGGGTGCGCTCTTTTTCGTCGTCATCCCGGCGAAGGCCGGGATCCATCGTGATGTTGCTTTGAGCCAGCGCGTGCGGCTCGGAAGGTAGTTGCTCCCACGTTGCCGGCGGTCGCCTCGCGCGCGGTGTTGCTCTCGGTATCCACAGATGGAACGTTTGCCGCGAAGCAGCTGGGGTTCGTGTCGTCGATGGGAATTTTGGTACGGCACATCCGTGTGCCGACCCGAAAGGCGGTACGTCGTGCGTGGCGCACTGCGGGTATTCAGAACGGCGCCATCGCGGCGGAGGGAGCCCTCGGGAGTGACAGCAAAGCCTATGGTCTTGTCTTTGTGGGGCGCTGGCGCGCGTGGTTGTTATCGGTGGCCTCAGATGGCGCGCTCGCCGCGGGGCCCTACTTTCTTTGCTTGTGCAAAGAAAGTAGGCAAAGAAACACACCCCTGGCGGCGTGCCCTGCGCTTCGCTCCGGG
>NZ_JANJUE010000049.1 GCF_024710765.1 Pseudoxanthomonas sp. | reverse complement strand
CCGCGAGACGATTGCCCACCGAGAACAGGATGCCGTCATGGCTCAGGATGTGCAGCAGCGTCACCGACGAATTCCAGTCGTGCCCGAACAGGCTGAGCGCATTGCGCATGCCAAGGCTGAACTGATCCGAGTACGGCGTCTTGATGTCGTTGTCGATCATGTAGACGGTGGTGCCGTTGTTCGGATTCGCCGCCACCAGCGCGTCCAGGGTCGCCTGGTCGTAGTAGCTCGGATTCCAGGTCAGACAGGTCGCCGGCTGATTGGAACAGTCGTGCCCGGGCGTGTTGAACCGGTAGGTGTAACTCTGGAACGCCAGGCTGTATTGCTCACGCGCCATGAAGTCGAACTGGTTGCGACTGTAGGCGCGACCGGCCCCACCGAAGATCACATGGCGCTGGTCACCGAACAGATCGTAGGAAAAGCCGACACGTGGCTGCCACGCATCCTTGAACGCCTTGCGATTGCTCCCTGTCGAGATGAAGTCGTTGTAGTTGTAGTCGACGTTCGCGTTGTTGATCGGCCCATAGCTGCGCAGCGCGTTGACCAGTGAGGCCGGCGTGACGTGGTCCTCGAAGCTGGGGGTCTTCTCGTAATCCCAGCGCAGGCCCAGGTTCAAGGTCAAATGCTCATTGACCTCCCAGTCGTCCTGGAAATAGATGCCGAACTGGGTGTTGTCGGACTCCACCGGCCCCATCGTGCCGATGCCGGTCGAGGTGAAGTTGACTTCGTAGGGAATCTCGAAGCTGCGGGCGATATCAAAGCGATACTGCGGATTGGGAGGCAGGCGCTGGTAGGCGCTGATGTCGATCTTCTTGTACTTGATGCCGGCCTTGATGGTGTGGCTTTCCCAACCGAAGAAGGTGAAATCGTTCTGGAAGGCGAAGCCCTTCTGCCCCTTGTCCTGCATATCGGTGCCGCCACCGAAATTGAGCACTGCCTGCATGGCGGGATTGTTGTTACCTCCCTGCCCCTGTGCCGGAATCTGATAGTTGAAGCCAGGCCCCACGGAGATCGGTCGCGGACCGAACGATGCATCTTCGTAAGTGATGTGGGCATCGTTGAGCCAACTCTGCGCGCTGTACTGGTAACGCAGGTCATAGCGCGTGTCCTTGCCCGCGCGCGTGGTTCCGTAGTCGGCCGTGTTCTGGTTGCCGATGTTCGCCAGATCGTCTTCCTTGCGATCCTTGATGGTGAACTCGACCAGATGCGCATCGCCCGGCGTCCAGCTTAGCTTGCCGAACCAGAGGTCCTCGCTGAAGGGCGATCCGGTGCTGTTGCGAATGCGTTCCTGGACGCTGGGCGGCAACTGTTCGATCGGAACGTTCCGGCCCGACGGGCCCGGCGTCACGTCGCGAGGACGGAGGATGTCCTTGCCCTCATAGGTGACAAAGAAGTGCAGGAGGTCCTTGACGATGGGACCGCCGAAAGACGCGCCGTACTGTTCGGCACTCCGGTCCTGGACCACATCCCCACGGCGCTGGCGTGGCGTGCGCGCCATCCAGTCCTGGTTCGAGTAGTCCCAGAAGAAGCTGCCTTCGAATTCGTTGGTGCCGGACTTGGTGACTGCGGTGATGGCCGCGCTGCTCAGCTGATCGTATTCGGCCTTGTAGTTGGACGTGATGACCTTGTATTCGCCCACCGCCAACTGGGGGAACGGGTTGCCGGCGGTGGAGTCCTGCCCGGTGATGCCACCCTTGAGCACATAGTCCTTCTGGCCCACGCCGTCGATATAGACGTTGATGCCATTGGAGATCTGCGCACCACTGCGCAGCGAGGTCACTTCGTCGACACCGGAACGGGTGACGGCAATGCCTGGAATGGTGTCGGCGAACGCCAGGAAGTTGCGGGAGTTCTGCGGCAGCGCCTCGAGCTGCTTCTGGGTCACGTAGCCGCCGACTTCCGAGGTCCGGGTTTCGATCGCGACCGGCGCGGCGGTCACCACCACACCGTCCAGCGTGGTCGCCGGCTGCGCACTGGTCGCTTCGGTCGTCTCTCCGAGGTTCAACGTCACCGTCTGGCCGACCGAAACCGTGATCGATTCGCTGTACCGTTCGCCACCACGCTCGACGTCGAGCCGATAGGTTCCCGGCGGCAGGCCACCCAGCGAGTAATTTCCGCTGGCGCTGGATTGAACGCTGCGGGTCAGGCCCGTGGCGACGTTGGTCGCGGTTACCCGGACGGCCGCATCACCTGCAACCTGGCCGCGGATCGTCGCGCCGGTGGATTGCGACAGCGCGATCGGCGCCACGCCCAGCGCAAGCCAACTGGCCAGCGCACAGCTCAATACCCTGCGCCGCGGAGAATGATTCGAACGGTTTCTATACCCCATGATTTCCCCCTCCCGGGACGATCAATTCAAGGCAATGTGGTCGTGGAAACGATTACATCTGCGAACAAAAAAAATCCCGCCTGACCTCCGCTCCTATCGTGTCCCGCCAGGTCCGCTCCCCGCGCTCGACTCGCGCACGATGAGTTCCGGTACCAGGGTCTGCGCTTCATTCGACATGTTGTCCTCCGCATCGATGCCATCCAGCAGGCGGGTCATCGCATGACCGCCCAGTTCGGCAATGCTGACCCGCATCGTCGTCAAGGGCGGGTGAACGAAGCGTGCGAGCGGAATGTCGTCGAACCCGGCCAGCGCGATGTCGCCGGGTACGTTCACGCCTGCTTCGTTCAAGGCATACAGGCATCCCAGCGCCATCATGTCGTTGGCGGCGAACACCGCGTCCGGGCGCTGTTTCGATGAAACGATCTGCTTGCCGGCCTCGTAGCCGGAGGCTTCGCTGAAGTCGCCGGGCAATTCCCACGCCTCGCCCTTGCCGGCCAGCGCATCGCGATAACCGCGCAGGCGCTCGCGCGCATCGAAGTTGTCTTCCGGCCCGCCGACGAAGGCGATGCGGCGGTGCCCGGCCTGCAGCAGATGCCCGGTCATCGCGCGGGCGCCGCCGTAGTTGTCGATGCTCAGCACCGGGTACGGCGCGCCGTCGAGCTGGGTGTTGATCAGCACCACCGGCAACGAGGACGGCAGGTTGTCGGTCAGGAAACCGGGGCGATCCGCGTACGGCGACAGCACCAGCAGGCCGTCGACGCGGCCGCGCATCGCGCGCAGCGCCTCGCCCTGCTCTTCCGGATGGCCGTGGTAGCTCGACACCAGCAGGTGCTGGCGGCGCGCGCGCGCAATCTGATCGATGCCGCGGATCAACTCGGAGAAGAACTCGCCGTACAGATCCGGCAGGACCACGCCGATGGTCTGGGTACGGCGGCTGCTGAGGCTGCGGGCGGCGGCGTGCGGCTGGTAGCGCAGGCGATCGGCGGTCTCGACGACGTGACGACGTACCGTCTCGGCCACGTTGTCGTGTCCGTTCAGTGCGCGCGACACCGTGGCGACGGATACCTTCGCCTCGCGTGCCACATCTTTGATGGTGACGGCCGTTCGCGCCATTGAGCCGCCCCTCCGCGGTCATGACTGCAATTGCTGAGGACTGTAAACGTTTTCAAAACGGGATGTAAAGCCCACGTTAGATACTGATGACAGCGCAGTCATTTCAACGACTTACTCGGGCATTTTTCTCACCTTTCCGTGTTGCGTCGCAACAAACAGGACAAAAACGGGACATGGGACGGCTTGAACCCTGTCGCCACGGACATCGCCCGAGAACCGCCGCTCGCGCCGGAGGTGTCGCGACGCCGCATGTAATCGTTTCCAGCTTCCACTAGTCTGACCTGCCCGCCCCCGCACAGGTGCTCCGCATGAACCGTCCGCTGGATCGAAGGCAAGCCATCAAGCTGCTCGGCGGCGGGCTTGCCGGTGCCGCGCTGTTGCGCCAGTTGTCGGGCGCCGGTGCCGTGAAGGCGACGGAACCACGCCGCGATGCGCCGAACATCCTGTTCATCATGACCGATGACCAGTCGCAGAAGGCGTTGAGCATTTACGGCAATCCGATCCTCAAGACACCGCACATGGATCGGATCGGCCACGAGGGCATCCGCTTCGATCAGTCCTTCGTCACCACGTCCGTATGCGCGCCCAGCCGGGCCAGCTATCTCACCGGCCTGTACGCGCATGCGCACGGCGTCACCAGCAACGGCGAGGAACCGGGCTGGTACGAACAGATGGGATTGCGCCACGACCAGATCACCTACCCGATGCTGCTCCAGCGGGCCGGCTATCACACCGCGGTGGTCGGCAAGTGGCACATCAAGTCGATGCCGACCGGGTTCGATCACTGGGCCATCCTGAAGGGACAGGGCAGCTATTTCGATCCTTCATTCATCGTCAACGGCGCGCCGGTCCGCTTCCGCGGCCACACCGACGATGTGATCGGCGATCAGGCGCTGGCCTATCTGCAACAGCGTCCGAAGGATCGGCCGTTCTGCCTGTGCTACCAGTTCAAGGCGCCGCATGGCCCGTGGGAGCCGCATCCGCGCTTTTTTGACGCCTACCGGGATGTCGAGATTCCACTGCCGGTCGGTTTCGGCAAGCCGCAGCCCGCGGGATCGCCGATTGCGTTCTCGCGGACCACGCAGGAAATCGGCGACATGGGCGATTTCTTCCGCGCCGCCGAACGCCGCAAGGCACAGGTGGATCGCGACCTGCCCGTCGGCGAGCGCGAACGCGCGGTGCTGCAGGCATTCATCCGCAACTACTACCGCGTGCTGCTGGGCGTGGACGAGAACGTCGGACGGGTGCTGGATTTCCTGGATCGCGAGGGTCTGGCGGAAAACACCCTCGTCGTCTACACCTCCGACAACGGCATGTTCCTGGGCGAGCACGATTTCTACGACAAGCGGCTGATGCTGGAGCCTTCGATCCGGGTACCCACGCTCATGCGCTGGCCCGGCCGCATCCGTCCCGGCCGGACCGACGACAGGCACATGGTGCTGAACATCGATGTGGCCCCTACCCTGCTCGATCTGGCGGGCGTCGCGCCGCCGGCCTGGATGCACGGACGCAGTTGGAAGCCGCTGCTGGAAGAACGCCATACCGAATGGCGCCGGGACTTCCTGTACGAGTGGTACGAGTACCCGGCGGTGCACTGCGCGCGCAAGCATCGCGGCGTGCGCACCGAACGCTGGAAGCTCATCCACTTCTGGGAGCAGCCGGAGGAATGGGCGCTCTACGACCTGCGCGAGGATCCGGACGAACAGGTCAATCTGATCGATCGTCCCGAACAGGCCGATCGGATCGCGGCCCTGAAGCAGCGCATCACCGCCCTGCGCGCGCAGACCGGCGACGTGGATCCGCCCGGCTATGTCGCGCCAGCGCTGGCGCCGGGCAAGTGCCCGGCCTGACCACCGGTCTTTCCCCGAAAAAAGAGAGGCCCGCCAACGGCGGGCCTCTGCATTCCGAGTCCGGACAGGGCGACCTTACTTCGCCGTGACCTCGAACTTCGCTTCCAGCGTGTCGACCGAATTGCCGCCGGCGAACACCGTGAAGCTGCCGGGTTCCACCACCCGCTTCATCGCCGTGTCGTACATCGCCAGGTCCTCGAAACCCAGCTTGAAGGTCAGCGTCTTCGACTGGCCCGGTTCCAGTTGGACGCGTTCGAAACCGCGCAACTGCTTCACCGGCCGGGTCACCGAGGCGACGTCGTCGCGCACATACAGCTGCACCACCTCGGCGCCGGCGCGCTTGCCGGTGTTGGTCACGGTCACGCTGACTTCCTGGGTGCCGTCGGCGGCGATGCGCGGATGCTTCACCGCCAGGCCGCCGTACTGGAAGGTCGTGTAGCTCAGGCCATGGCCGAAGGCGTACAGCGGGGTCCACGGCACGTCGATGTACTTGGAGGTGTAGCGCTCGGTTTCGCTCGGCGGGCGACCGGTGTTCTTGTGCGCGTAGTAGATCGGCACCTGGCCGACGGTACGCGGGAAGGTCACCGGCAGCTTGCCGGCCGGATTGAAGTCGCCGAACACCACGTCGGCGATCGCATTGCCGCCTTCCACGCCCGGGAACCACGCCTCCAGGATCGCCGGCACGCGTTCGCGCAGCGGCCCGATGGACAGCGGACGGCCGTTGAGCAGCACCGCCGCGGTCGGCTTGCCGACCTTGGCGACCGCGTCGGCCAGCGCCTGCTGCGCGCCCGGCAGATCCAGCGAGGTGCGGTTGCGCGCTTCGGCGCTCATGTCCGGATGCTCGCCCAGGAACAGCAGCACCGCGTCGGCCTGCTGGGCGGCGTTCACCGCGTCGGCGATACCCGTGGTCTCGCCGCCTTCGAGCGAGGTGCCTTCGACGTACACCACCTTGGTGCCGGATCCGACTGCCGCGCGGATGCCCGCCAGCGGGGTGATCGCATCCTCGTCGCGACCGGCGCCGGCCCAGTTGCCCAGCATCGCCCGGCGCAGGTCCGCCAGCGGTCCGATCACCGCCAGGGTTTTCACCCTCTGCTTGTCCAGCGGCAGCACGTTGCCGGTGTTGTCCAGCAGCACCAGCGACTTGCGCGCCATCTCGCGGGCGGCCGCACGGCTGTCCGCGGTCAGGGTGCGCGCCTTCTCGCGCTCGACGTTGCAGTAGCGGTACGGGTCCTCGAACAGGCCCATCCGGTACTTGGCCCGCAGCACGCGGCGCACCGACTCGTCCACGGTGGCGACCGGCAGCTTGCCGGCCTTCACCGCCGCGGGCAGGTCTTTCACGTAGATGCGGCTGACCATGTCGATGTCCACGCCCGCGCGCAGGCCGAGCACGCCGGCATCGGCGCGGTTGCCGGCCACGCCGTGCTTGATCAGCTCTTCCACGCCGGTGTAGTCGCTGACCAGCAGGCCGTCCCAGCCCCACTCCTTGCGCAGCACGTCATTGATCAGATCGCCGTTGGCATGCATCGGCACGCCGCCGACCTCGTTGAACGAGGCCATCACCGACTGCGCACCGGCGTCCACCGCGGCCTTGAACGGCGGCAGGTAGACCTCGCGCAGCGTGCGCTCGGAGATGTCGGCGATGTTGTAGTCGCGGCCGCCCTCGGCGGCGCCGTAGGCGACGAAGTGCTTGGCCGTCGCCAGCAGGGTGTCGCCATTGCCCAGTTGCTTGCCCTGGAAGCCGCGCACGCGCGCCGCCGCCAGCACCGAACCCAGATAGGGATCCTCGCCCGCGCCCTCGACGATGCGACCCCAGCGCGGATCCCGCGCCACGTCCACCATCGGCGCATAGGTCCAGTGGATGCCGTAGCCGGCGGCCTCCCAGGCGGCCACGCGCGCGGCGTTCTCGACCTCGGCCGGGTCGAAACTGGCCGATTCGCCCAGCGGCACCGGGAAGATGGTGCGGTAACCATGGATGACGTCGTAGCCGAACATCAGCGGGATGCCCAGGCGCGACTCCTCGACCGCGATGCGCTGCAGGCGGCAGGTCAGCTCGGCGCCCTGGGTGCCCAGGAAGGTGCCGATCTCGCCGTTGCGAATCTGGTCCTCGCCGCCGGCCATCGCCTGCGGGCCGGTGTCGTTGCCCAGTCCGGGCGGCTGGTTCAGCTGGCCGAGCTTTTCTTCCAGGGTCATCTTCGCCAGCAGGCCCTCGATGAAGGCCGCTTCGCCGGCCGGCGCCTTCTGCTGGTCGCGGGCCCCCACGGCCGGGGCCACCAGGGCCGTGGCGAGGGCCGCGGCCAGCCACCAGTGGCGGCGCGCGCGCGGACGGGCGCCGGCGGACAGGCCGGCGCAGGTACGACTGTTCATGTGTTTCCACCTCCCATGGGCAAGGGGCGGAATGTAAACGTTTTCAGTGCCACCTGCAAAAGCGCGGTCCGGCCCTGGTTCCAAGGCCTTCCGGCGACCGCTCAGGCCGGCTCGCCGGGTCCGGAAGCGTGGATGGACAGCGCGTGGATGTCGGTGGTCATCATCTCCCCCAGCGCCGCGTAGACCGCCCGATGGCGGGCCAGCGGCGCCAGTCCGGCGAACGCCGGGCTGACGATGGTGACGTCGAAGTGGCCGCGTCCGTCGCGGGCCCCGGCATGGCCGGCATGGCGATGGCTGTCATCGACCACCTCCAGGCGGCTGGGCTGGAACGCCTGCTCCAGCGCCTGGCGGATGCGCGCGACCCGTTCGGCGGTCACGGCAGCACCTTGCGGAACGGACGCACGTCGACCCGGGCATACACACCCGCCTCCACATAGGGATCAGCCTGTGCCCAGGCCTGGGCCGCGGCCAGCGACTCGAACTCGGCGATGACGATGCTGCCGCTGAAGCCGGCCTCGCCCGGGTCCTCGGCATCGATGGCCGGGCACGGGCCGGCCAGCAGCAGCCGGCCTTCGTCGCGCAGCGCGGTCAGGCGGGCCAGGTGGGCGGGACGGGCGGCCATGCGCCGGGGCAGCGCGCCTTCGGTGTCATGGCCTTCGATGGCATACCACATGGGTTCACTCACTCGGGACGGGGATGAACGGATTGTACGGGCCGCCCGCCCGGCGGTGCTGGACAGGGCCGGGCGCAGCCCTTACTCTTGCGTCTACTGCACGGCCGGAAGCAGCGGCCCGTCAGGGGATTTCCCAGGCACTGCACCGGATTCGCCGGCCAGCCGCCCAACGACGATCGATTCGCTGCCCCCACCCGCCCGCGCCGACGACCTCCTCGCTGTCGACCGCCGCCTCTTTCGCGGCGAGTTCCTCTACGGCGTGATGACATGTTTGCTGTACGGAAGCGTTCGCCCGCAAGGCCCTGTTCGGCATGAAGACCATGGCGTCCATGCGGCAACGCGTGCAATCGAAGGCATTGTGACCCGCACTACGGCTTTTTCTTGATGAGCTCCGAACTCGCGCAAGACGCGACCCCGACAAGCCAGTCCACGCATCCGCAGCAGCAGGAAATGCCGCTGGCCGTCGTGCATGGACAGCCGGTGCTGCAGATCCCCCAGGATCTGTACATCCCGCCGGACGCGCTGGAAGTCATCCTGGACGCCTTCGAAGGCCCGCTGGATCTGTTGCTGTACCTGATCCGCCGGCAGAACCTGGACATCCTGGACATCCCGGTGGCGGAAATCACCCGCCAGTACGTGGACTACATCAACGTCATGCAGGAGCTGCGCTTCGAGCTGGCGGCCGAGTACCTGGTGATGGCCGCCATCCTGGCCGAGATCAAGTCGCGCATGCTGCTGCCGCGGCCGGTCAACGAGGACGGCGACGAAACCGACCCGCGCGCCGAACTGGTCCGCCGGCTGCAGGAGTACGAGCGCTTCAAGCAGGCCGCCGAGGATCTGGACACCCTGCCCCGCCAGGACCGCGACACCACCCCGGTGCAGGCGCACGTGCCGGATCGGGCCTCGGTCAAGCTGCCGCCGCCGGTGGAGCTGAAGGAAATGCTGCTGGCGCTGCACGACGTGCTCAAGCGCGCCGAGCTGTTCAGCGGCCACCACATCAAGCGCGAGGCACTGAGCGTCCGCCAGCGCATGGGCGACGTGCTGTCCCGCCTGGACGACGGCCGCTTCCACCGCTTCGAATCGATGTTCACCGCCGAAGAAGGCAAGCTCGGCGTGCTGGTGACCTTCCTGGCCATGCTGGAACTGGCCAAGGAGCAGTTGCTCGATATCGTGCAGGAAGCCCCGCTGGCGCCGATTTACGTCAAGTCGCTGGCGCTGAACAACACCAACGAACCGCTGCAGTTCTCCAGCGAGTTCGACGACAGCGACGACGCTGCCAACGACGCCTGACCGGCCTTCCCGCATTCCATCCGCCTGGACCAACGCAAGCGCACGAATGGATCAATCGCTCATCAATCGCATCGTCGAAGCCGCCCTGCTGGCGGCCAACCAGCCTCTGTCGCTGGCCCAGTTGCATGGCCTGTTCCCGGAAGAGGAACCGGCGCCCGCCGGCAGCGTCGAACGCGCGCTGGAGGAATTGCGTGAGGGCTGCGTCGATCGTGGCGTGGAACTGGTCGAGGTGGCCTCCGGCTTCCGCTACCAGGTCAAGGCCGACGTGCACGGCTGGGTCGCCCGCCTGTGGACCGAGCGCAAGACCAAGTACACCCGCGCCACCCTGGAAACCCTGGCGCTGATCGCCTACCGCCAGCCGATCACCCGCGGCGAGATCGAACAGGTCCGCGGCGTGGCGGTGAGCAGCAACATCATCCAGGCGCTGGAAGAGCGCGAGTGGATCCGCGTGGTCGGCCATCGCGACGTGCCCGGCCGGCCGGCGCTGTTCGGCACCACCAAGGGCTTCCTGGACTACTTCGGCCTCAAGCGCCTGGACGAACTGCCGCCGCTGTCCGAGTTGAAGGACATCGGCGAACTGGAACCGCAGCTGCCGCTGGACGGCGCACCGGTCCCGGCTGGCGTCGCGCTCGATGCGGAAGACGCGGGCGACGCCGATGCCGGCCCGGCGGACTCCCTTGCCGATGGCGAGGACGAAGAAGACATGCAGACAACGGCGGGAACCACGGGCGACGAGTCCGGCGAGCCACCGCAGGAAGACGCCACGGACGGCGCGCAACCCGACACCGAGGCCGCGCAGGACGACGACGCGGACACCCACGAACCGATCGCCGACGAAGACGAAGGCGACACCGGCAATTCCATCGACACCCAGGATGACGACGCTGAAAGCCTTGAGGAAGGCCGGGCCTCGTCGGAGCAGAAACCATGAGCAATCCCCCCCGCAACAAACTCTCGCTCAAGCGCGACGCCGCCGCCGAAGCCCCCGCCAGCAAGCTGGAAGAACGCCTGCACAAGGTGCTGGCGCAGGCCGGCCTGGGCTCGCGCCGCGCGCTGGAGCAACGCATCGCCGACGGCCTGGTCAAGGTCAACGGCGAGACCGCGCAGGTCGGCATGAGCGTCAAGAGCGGCGACAAGATCGAACTCGACGGCCGCCAGTTCGTCGCCAGCGCGCTGGCCGAGCCCGCCCGCGTGCTGATGTACAACAAGCCCGAAGGCGAAGTGACCACCCGCGAGGATCCCGAAGGCCGCCCGACCGTGTTCGAGGCGCTGCCGGTCCTCAAGGGCGCGCGCTGGATCGCCATCGGCCGCCTGGACATCAACACCACCGGCCTGCTGCTGCTGACCACCGACGGCGAACTCGCCAACGCGATGATGCATCCCTCCTACGAGGTCGAGCGCGAATACGTCGTGCGCGTGCGCGCCCCGGAAGGCCAGGAGACCGTGCCGGACAACATCGCCGATCGCCTGCGTCGCGGCGTCGCCCTGGAAGACGGCCCGGCCAAGTTCGACGAAATCGAACGCATCGGCGGCACCGACTCGCACGACTGGTTCCGCGTGGTGGTCAAGGAAGGCCGCAACCGCGAAGTGCGCCGCCTGTGGGAATCCCAGGGCTGCCAGGTCAGCCGGCTCAAGCGCACCCGCTACGGCCGCATCTCGCTGCCGCAGCCGCTGCTGCGCGGGCAGTCGCAGGAACTGTCCGATGCCCAGGTCGAAGCGCTGCGCAAGGAACTGGGCCTGGAAGACGGCGCCCCCGCCGCGCTCACCCTGCAGCCGGTGATCGGCCAGCGTCGCGCCGCCAAGTCCACCGTGCACGTGTCGCGCGAAGGCCGCAGCCAGGGTTACGTCAACGGCCACAACACCGCTGACGAAGGCCGTGAACTGCGCCGCTTCGATCACGTGCGCGAGGATCGCGGCCGTGGTCGCGGCAAGAAGCCGCACGGCGGCCTGACGGTCAGCGGCGAAGCCGCGGCCAAGCAGGCGCAGAAGCCCTTCAAGCAGCGCAAGATGAAGGGCCCGAAGCCGTTGCCGGATGGCAATCCGGCCGCGTTCCGCAGCTGGTACGTGCCGGAAGGCGTCGACACAGGCCCGTCGGGCCATCGCAATGCCGGTCCCGGCCGCAAGGATCCGGGCGGCGGCAGCGCCGGCAAGCGTGCCGGTCGTCCCCAGCAGGGCGGCGGCGCCGGCTTCGGCAATGACTACGGCGGCTACGGTGGCGAAGCCCGTGGTCCGCGCGGCCCGCGCGGTCCCGGCGGCGGTGCGGGTGGCGGCGCCGGCAAGCCGCAGCGTGCGGCGCGCCCGTATGGCCATCCGGGCAATGCGCCCAGCTTCCCGTCCGATCACGCCACGCCCGGCGGATTCAGCCCGTACGGCCAGCCGCGCGGTCCGCGCCCGCAAGGCGGACGCCCCGGCGGCGGCGGCAACCGTCCGCAGAATGCCGGCCCGCGTCCCGGCGGTCGCCCGGGTGGCGCCCGTCCGGCCGGTAGCCGGGGCCCGGGCGGACGTCCCGGGGGCGGCGGTCATCGCCCGCGCGGCGGCGGCGGCGGCGGCCATCACGGCTGATGCGAACGGAAAAGGCGCCCCAAGGCGCCTTTTCCTTTTTCGCGCCACCGCCATGCGCGGACGCGCGCATCCGCTGGCTTCACCCGGACTTCATCGTCCTCCCGCGTTCGCCCTCGATGCTCGCCGGGTTCCTTCGAGCGAAGCAGTGGATGCACAACGGAAACCATGACGTCATCGTGGTCGGCGCCGGCTTCGCCGGCCTGGCCTGCGCCCGCGAACTCGCTCGCGCCGGCAAACGGGTCTGCGTGCTCGATCGCAAGCGCGATCTCGGCGAGCGCCTGCACACCACCGGCATCCTGGTGCAGGAGGCGCTGGCCGATCCGCTGCTGGCCGATCTCCCGGCCGCAATCCGCCATGCCGTGCCCGCGGTCAAGCTGTATGCCCCCGGCCTGGAGAACATCGAACTGGCCGCGCCCGGCTATCGCTTCCACACCACCGACACGCCCGCGCTGATGCGCTGGCTTGGCGAGCAGGCGCTCGAAGCCGGTGTCGAACTGCGCCTGTCCTGCGCCTTCCGCGAAGCGCGCGCCATCGCGGACGGCTGGCAGTTGCCCGGCATCGGCCAATGCCGCTATCTGGTCGGCGCCGACGGTGCGCGTTCGAAGGTCGCCGCGTACTTCGGCCTGGGCCGCGTGCGCGAATTCCTGTACGGCGTGGAGCACGAATACGACGGTGCCGGACTGCATCGCCCGGATGCGCTGCACTGCTTCATCAGCCGGCGCTGGGCGCCCGGCTACATCGGCTGGATCGCGCAGACGCCGCGCGGCGTGCAGGCCGGGCTGGCCCTGCGCATGCGCCCCGGAACGCGCCCGCCGGATCTGGCCGGCTTCCTGGATCACGTCGCCCCGGTGGTCGGACTATCGCGGCCCCGCCCGCCGGACAGCGTCCGCGCCGGCCTGATTCCCTGCGGCGGTCCGGTCCATCCGCGCCTCCGCCACGACGTACTGCTGGCCGGCGACGCGGCCGGCGTGGTGTCGCCGGTGACCGCCGGTGGCATCCATTCGGGGCTGCGCCATGGCGCCGACATCGGGCGCGCCCTCGTCCAGGCGCTGGAGTCCGGGATTGCGCCGCAGGTCTCGACGATCCGCGCCATTCCCGCCTGGCGCCGCAAGCGTGCCCTGCGCTGGGCCTTCGATCACCTGCAATGGGACTGGCCCTTCGACCTGCTGCTGGCGTCGCCGCCGCTGCGCCGGATGGCCGAGCAGATCTATTTCCATCGCCGCGGACAGGCTTCCGCCGCGGCCTGAATCCATGCCCTGCCCCGGTCCTGCCGATTGCGCTGGATCAAGGCCGGCCCGGGGCGGTCGGCTACAATACGCGGGTTCGAATAACGCACGATTCCCCATGTCCTCCGCTTTTGGCACCGAGACGGTGCTGGACGTCCGTCACTGGACCGACGACTACTTCAGCTTCACCACCACCCGCGACGACGGTTTCCGCTTCGACAACGGCCAGTTCGTGATGATCGGGCTGCAGACCGAAGGCAAGCCTCTGCTGCGCGCCTATTCCATCGCCAGCGCCAACTGGGAAGAACAGCTCGAGTTCTTCAGCATCAAGGTGCCCAACGGCCCGCTGACCTCGCGGCTGAAGGACATCCAGCCCGGCGACACCGTGGTGATCGGCCGCAAGCCGACCGGCACCCTGCTGATCAGCGACCTGCATCCGGGCCGCAACCTGTACCTGCTGGGTACCGGCACCGGCCTGGCGCCGTGGCTGTCGATCATCAAGGATCCGGAAACCTACGAGCGCTTCGACCGCGTCATCCTGACCCACGGCGTGCGTCATGTGCAGGACCTGGCCTACCGCGACTATTTCGAGAAGGAACTGCCGCAGCACGAGTTCCTCGGCGAGATCATCCGCGAGAAGCTGCTGTATTACCCGGCGGTCAGCCGCGAGGACTTCCCCAACCACGGTCGCCTGACCGATCTGATGGCCAGCGGCCGGATGATGGAAACGCTGGGCCTGGACGCGCTGGATCCGGACAAGGACCGCGCCATGATCTGTGGCAGTCCGCAGATGCTGGCCGATTTCCGCGGCCTGCTGGACGCGCGTGGCTTCACCGCCGCCCCGCGCATCGGCACTCCCGGCCAGTACGTGTTCGAGCGCGCCTTCGTCGAGAAGTGACGCCGGGTGGGCCGACGGCCCGCCCTACCGTTCGCCGTAACGCAGCCAGATGACCGCGCTGCGTTCGTTGTCGAACACGTGGCCCTGGAAGCCGTTTTCATTGGCCAGGATGCTGGCCAGTTCCACCTGCGGAATCTGGTCCAGGTGCTTTTCCACATAAGCCACCCGCACCGCTTCCAGGCCCTCGCCGAGCATGGCCTGGACGAACTGCAGCAATTGCTCCGGCGGTGGCGGTTCGCCTTCCATGTCGTCGACCACCAGCAAACCGGCCGGCCGCAGCCGCCGCACTTCCATCGCAATCCGGCGCCAGTACGCCAGCGTGGTTTCCAGGGTGCCGTTGATGCCCCGCACGTGCGCCTTCAGGCCATAGTCGGCGGGACTGAACTCGATGCGGAACGGCGGTGAAGCGTCCTGCGCGTCCATCAGCCGGCCAGCGCGGCCTCGATGTCATCGGCCAGCGATTCCGGCGTATCGGTGGGCGCATAGCGCTTGATCACCTTGCCATCGCGCCCGACCAGGAACTTGCTGAAATTCCACTTGATCGCCGAGATGCCCAGCAGGCCGCTCTTCTCCTGCTTCAGCCACTTCCAAAGCGGATGCGCGGCGTCCCCATTGACGTCGATCTTGGCGAACATCGGAAAGCTCACGTCATAGTTGAGCGAGCAGAAGTTGCGGATCTCGGCCTCGTCGCCCGGCTCCTGGTGGCCGAACTGATCACAGGGGAATCCCAATACCATCAATCCCTGATCCCGATGGTCGCGCCAGAGCTTTTCCAGGCCGGTGTACTGCGGGGTGAAGCCGCACTTCGACGCGACGTTGACGATCAGCAACGGCTTGCCGCGGTAGTCGGCCAGCGACCGGGACTGTCCATCGATGTCGATGGCGGAGAAATCGTAGGCGGTGGTCATGGCGGACTCCTGGGAAAAC
>NZ_JANJUE010000135.1 GCF_024710765.1 Pseudoxanthomonas sp. | reverse complement strand
TCCCTACCCCGTCCTCCCCCCCCCCAACCGCCCGGCCCCCCAGCACGCCCGCCGGGGGCGCCAACGGTATGAACGGCACGCGCCCAACCCGCACCTGACCCCCCCGGACCCGCCGCCCCCGCGGGCCGCCAACGCGCCCTCGGCACGGTTCGCCGAAGTCCGCCATGCGATTCCGATGCTGTCGCTGGGCAATGCCTTCACCCTGGAAGATCCCGAGCCCGGCCAGGACCCTTACCAGGAGGTCAGGGATTTTGCCCGCCGCATCGCCGAGAAGCTCAAGCGGCCGCACCTGTTCTTCTCGGTCGAACCCAAGCTGGACGGGCTGGCGATCAGCCTCCGCTACGAGGACGGCGTGTTCGTGCAGGGCGCGACCCGCGGCGATGGCGCGACCGGCGAGGACGTCACCGCCAACCTGCGCACCATCAAGGCCATTCCGATGCGCCTGCGCGGCAAGGGCTGGCCGCGGGTACTGGAAGTGCGCGGCGAGGTCTACATGCCGCTGGCCGCGTTCCGCGCCTACAACGAGCGCGCGCTGAAGGAGGGCGGCAAGGTATTGGCCAATCCGCGCAACGGCGCGGCCGGATCACTGCGGCAACTGGATCCGCGGATGACCGCGCAGCGTCCGCTGGCGTTCTACGCCTACGCGGTCGGGCTGGTCGAGGGCGGCGATCTGCCGGAAACGCATTCGCAGACCCTGGCGCGCCTGCGCGACTGGGGTTTTCCGGTCAGCGCGGAAAACCGCGTGGTCGACGGCGTCGACGGCCTGCTCGATTACTACCGCGACATCGGCGCTCGCCGCGATACGCTGCCGTTCGACATCGACGGTGTGGTCTACAAGCTGGACGATTATGAAGGCCAGCGCGAGATGGGCTTCGTCTCGCGCGCGCCGCGCTGGGCCATCGCCCACAAGTTCCCGGCGCAGGAACAGATGACGGTGCTGGAATCGATCGAGGTCAACGTCGGCCGCACCGGCGCGGTCACGCCGTGGGCACTGATGCAGCCGGTCCAGGTCGGCGGGGTCACCGTCACCCGCGCCACCCTGCACAACGCCGACCAGATCGCGCGGCTGGACGTGCGCAACGGCGATACCGTGATCGTCCGCCGCGCTGGCGACGTGATCCCGGAAGTGGTGCGCGTGGTCATGGAGCGTCGCCCGCCCGGCACGCAGCCGTGGTCGATGCCGACCCGCTGTCCGGTGTGCGGCTCGGAAGTGGTGCGCGAGGAAGGCGAGGCGGTCTGGCGCTGCTCCGGCGAACTGACCTGCGCGGCCCAGCGCAAGGAAGCCATTGGCCATTTCGCCTCGCGTCGCGCAATGGACATCGAAGGCCTGGGCGAGCGCTACGTCGAAGTGCTCAGCGATCTGGGCTATGTCACCTCGGTGGCCGATCTGTATCGGCTCACGGTCGAAGACCTGCTGGAAATGAAGCGCCGCGCCGACGAGCGCGACGGCACCACGCCGGAAACGGTGAAGGCGGGCAAGGTCGCGACTAAGTGGGCCGACAACCTGATCGAGGCCATCGATCGCAGCCGCACCACCACCCTGGAGCGGTTCCTGTTCGCGCTCGGTATCCAACATGTCGGCGAAAGCACCGCCAAGGCGCTGGCCCAATGGTTCGGCGATCTGGAACTCATCCGGCGCATGCCGTGGCCGCTGTTCAAGCGCGTGCCCGACATCGGCGGGGAAGTCGCGCGCTCGCTGGGCCATTTCTTCGACCAGCCCGGCAACCAGCAGGTGATTGACGATCTGCTGGCGCGTGGCGTCACCCTCACCGACGCGCACCCGCCGCAGCCGAAACTGCGCGAGGATCTGGGCATGGCGTCGTTGCTGGTGGATCTGGAGATTCCCAAGGTTACCCGCGTGCGCGCCGAGCAACTGGCCGCCGCCTTTCCGCGCGTGAAAACACTGGTGGACGCACCCGCGCACCAGTTCGTCAGCGCCGGCCTGCCGTCCGAATCCGCCAACGCGCTGGCAACCTGGCTGGAAGTGCCGGAGCACGCGAAGCTGCTGGCGCACGCCGGGCAGATGGTGGAGCACCTGCTGGCGATCACGCCGGAGGGCGAGGCGGTGCCGGCCGGTCCGCTGGAGGGCAAGACCGTCGTGCTGACCGGCGGCCTGGCGGCGATGAGCCGTGACGAAGCCGGCGGGAAACTCGAAGCACTGGGTGCGAAGGTCGCCGGCAGCGTGTCGAAGAAGACCAGCCTGGTGGTGGCCGGCGAGGCCGCCGGTTCCAAGCTGGCCAAGGCGCAGGAACTGGGCATCGAGATCTGGGACGAGGCACAGCTGCTGGCCTTCCTGGCGAAACACGCATGAACTGGCAACCCTCGGCGTCATTCGAGGCGATCCGCCTGCGTGCCCGCCTGAATGCCACCGTGCGCGCGTTCTTCGCCGCGCGCGAAGTGCTGGAAGTGGAGACGCCGGTGATGTCGCAGGCCGGCAACACCGATCCCAACATCGCCTCGTTCTCGCTGGAATTCGGCGGTCATGTCAACGCCGGCCCGCGCCGTCGCTGGCTGCGAACCTCGCCGGAGTTTCCGCTCAAGCGGCTGCTGGCGGCAGGCCTGGGCGACTGCTACGAACTGGGCCGGGTGTTCCGCGATGGCGAGGCCGGCGGTCGCCACAATCCCGAGTTCACCATGCTCGAGTGGTACCGGGTGGGCTGGGATCACCAGCGCCTGGTCGACGAGTGCGCGGATCTGCTGCGCGATTGCCTGGCCCTGGTGGGCCGCGAGGCGCGGCTGCGCCGGGTGGCTTATCGGGATCTGTATCGCGGCATGCTCGGCATCGATCCGATGCTGGATGCGATCGACGTCCTGCGCAACGCGCTCGGCGACGTGCGTGTCGATCCCGAGGGGCTGCAGCGCGACGACTGGCTGGATCTGCTGATGACCCATCGCCTGCAGCCGGCCTTCGCCGACGATCAACTGCTGGCGCTGTACGACTATCCCGCCTCGCAATGCGCGCTGGCGCGGGTGCGTGCGGACGATGTGCCCGTGGCCGAGCGTTTCGAGATCTATCTCGGTCCGCTGGAACTGGCCAACGGCTATCACGAGCTGGCCGATGCCCAGGAGCAGTCGCGCCGTTTCCATCGCGATGTCGAGGTGCGCAAGGCGCGCGGCGCGCCCGCGCCCGCCGTCGATGCGCGCCTGCTGGCGGCGTTGGCGGCGGGGTTCCCGGACTGCGCGGGCGTGGCCCTTGGCGTGGATCGCCTGTTGATGGCGATGCTCGGAACCCCGCGCATCGCCGACGTGCTGGGCTTCGATTTCGCGCGAGCCTGAGCGGCGGCCAAACGTTCATGGACGCCCCAAGGAAAGGAAACGGTTTCTTGGGTTCACATTCATGATGACCGGGTAGATTCTTCCGTAACACCACTCACACGGATGGCCGCGCCATGAAGTTCACCACGACGTACGTCATGCATCGGATGTTGTCGTTGTTGTCGTTCCTGTCCCTGGGCTTCGTGGCTGCGACCGCCGTCGCCGCGCCGCAGGATCGCGGCTACTACCCGGGCAACGGTTATGGTCAGGTCATCCGCTGCGAGTCCCAGGACGCCAAGTATCGTCATTGCCAGGCGGATACCCGCGGTGGCGTCGAGCTGATCCGTGGCCTGTCCCGCACCTACTGCACCGAGGGACGCAACTGGGGTTGGGACCGCAACGGCGTCTGGGTCACCGGCGGTTGCCGCGCCGAGTTCCGCACCCGTGGCGGCGGCGGTGGCTGGGGGAATGGTGGCTGGAACGGTGGCGGCTGGAATGGCGGCAGCCAGATCGTGCGCTGCGATTCCAACGACGAACGCCATCGCAACTGCCCGATTCCGCGCGGAGGCCATGTCCGCCTGCACCGGCAGATTTCCAGGACCCGCTGCACCGAAGGTTACAACTGGGGCCGCGAGCGCGATCAGATCTGGGTGTCGGGCGGCTGCCGCGCCGAGTTCGAGGTGGGCGGACGCGGCGGTGGCTGGAACGGCGGCAACGGCAACAGCGGCGGGGGCTGGGGCGGCCACGACCGCGTCGTGCGCTGCGACTCCAACGACAACCGCACCCGCCGCTGCGATGCCTACGTCCGGCGCGGCGCCCGGCTGGAGCGGCAGATTTCCAAGTCGCCCTGCATCGAAGGCCGCAGCTGGGGCTGGGACCGCAACGGAATCTGGGTGAGTGGTGGCTGCCGCGGCGAGTTCAGCGTCTGGTGATGACCACCGTCACCGCGGTCGAAAACAAGCCCCGCCCGCGCGGGGCTTTTTTCCGCCCGTTACAATGACGCGATGAACGACGCCTTCGACTACGCCCGCTACGACCGCATCCGTCCGATCCGCTGGACCGGTGAAGCCCTGGAACTGCTGGACCAGCGCAAGCTGCCGTTCGTGGTCGAGTACCTGACCTGCGCGACCAGTGACGAGGTCGCTGCCGCCATCCACGCACTGGCCGTGCGCGGGGCGCCGGCCATCGGCATCTCCGCCGCCTGGGGCGTGGTGCTGGCGGCGCGCGCGATCGAGGCCGCCGATGGCACGCAGGCCGCCATCGCCCTGGAGCCCGCGCTGCAACGGCTCAATGCGGCCCGTCCGACCGCGGTCAACCTGGCCTGGGCGCTGGCACGCATGCGCGCCGCCCTGCACGGCACGGGCGCGGACTGGCGCGCGGTGCTTGAACACGAGGCTCAGGCGATCGCCGACGAGGACCTGGCCGCCAACCGCCACATGGGCGAGCTGGGCGCGGCCCTGATCGCGGCCGGCAGCGGCGTGTTGACCCATTGCAACACCGGTTCGCTGGCGACCGCCGGTTTCGGCACCGCGCTGGGCGTGATCCGGGCCGGCGTGGCGCAGGGCCGGATCGGCCGCGTGTTCGCCGGCGAGACCCGGCCGTGGCAGCAGGGCGCGCGGCTGACCGCCTGGGAACTGCAGCAGGACGGGATTCCCGCGACCCTCATCGCCGATTCGGCCGCCTCGCACCTGCTCAAGACCGGGGCCGTGCAGTGGGTGGTGGTAGGCGCGGATCGCATCTGCGCCAATGGCGACACCGCCAACAAGATCGGCACCTACCAGCTGGCCATCGCCGCCCGCCACCACGGCGCGCGCTTCATGGTGGTGGCGCCGTCGTCCACGGTGGACATGGCGACACCGGATGGCGAGGCCATCGAAATCGAGGAACGCGATCCGGGCGAACTGCTGGGCATCGGCGGGGTCCGCACGGTGGCCGAGGGCATCGCCGCCTGGAACCCGGTGTTCGACGTCACCCCGGCCAGCCTGATCGACGCCATCGTCACCGAGAAGGGCGTGGTGGAGTCGCCGACCGTGGCGAAGATGAAGGCCGCGTTCGGCTGAATCCCGACCCTTCGCCGGGGCGCCCGGAGGCGTCCGCGCGGGCTCGGCCAGCGCCTGGCCCGGCCATTGCCCGGGCAGCGCGCGCACGTGACGAAGGCGCCCCGGCGGGAACCCCGCGCGGGGCGCTAACTGCTTGTTTCCGAGGCTGAAAACCGGGCGGAAAAGTCCCGTCTGTGGTACACTCCGCAGGTTGTAAAAACCTGCCTGAAACCCCGCCCGCGCTAGCGTTGCCGGCTCCGTCCCGGCAGGCCGGTTTCGGCTCGAAAAACCTGAGAATACGGAACCCGAATGGCTGATCTCGCCAAGGAAATCATCCCCGTCAACCTCGAAGACGAGATGCGCAAGAGCTACCTCGACTACGCCAGGAGCGTGATCGTGGGACGCGCCCTCCCGGACGTCCGGGATGGCCTGAAGCCGGTGCATCGACGCGTGTTGTACGCGATGAACGAACTGGGCGCGCACAGCAACAAGCCGTATTACAAGTCGGCGCGTATCGTCGGTGACGTGATCGGTAAGGTCCACCCGCACGGCGATCAGTCGGTCTACGACACGCTGGTGCGCATGGCCCAACCGTTCTCGCTGCGCTACCTGCTGGTGGACGGACAGGGCAACTTCGGTTCGGTCGACGGCGACAGCGCGGCGGCGATGCGCTACACCGAGGCGCGCATGTCGCGCCTGACCCACGAACTGATGGCGGACATCGACAAGGAAACCGTCGACTTCCAGCCCAACTACGACGAGAAGGAACTGGAGCCGACGGTCATGCCGACCCGGTTCCCGAACCTGCTGGTCAACGGCTCGGCCGGCATCGCGGTCGGCATGGCCACCAACATCCCGCCGCACAACCTGTCGGAAGTGATCGACGGCCTGATTGCGCTGATCAACGATCCCGAGATCGACGTCGACGGCCTGATGCAGTACATCCCCGGCCCGGACTTTCCGACCGCGGGCATCATCAACGGCACCGCCGGCATCATCGCCGGCTACCGTACCGGCCGTGGTCGCGTGCGCATGCGCGCGAAGGCCGACATCGAGGTCGATGATCGCACCGGCCGCGAGGCCATCATCGTCACCGAGATTCCCTACCAGGTGAACAAGGCGCGGTTGATCGAGAAGATCGCCGAGCTGGTGAAAGAGAAGAAGCTGGAAGGCATCAGCGAGTTGCGCGACGAGTCCGACAAGGACGGCATGCGCATCTACATCGAGGTCAAGCGCGGCGAATCGGCCGAGGTCGTGCTCAACAACCTCTATTCGCAGACGCCGATGGAGTCGGTGTTCGGCATCAACATGGTGGCGCTGGTGGACGGCCGTCCGCAGCTGCTCAACCTGAAGCAGATGCTGGAAGCGTTCGTGCGTCACCGCCGCGAGGTGGTGACCCGCCGCACCATCTTCGAGCTGCGCAAGGCCCGCCAGCGCGCGCACATTTTGGAAGGCCTGACCGTCGCGCTCGCCAACATCGACGAGATGATCGAGCT
>NZ_JANJUE010000347.1 GCF_024710765.1 Pseudoxanthomonas sp. | reverse complement strand
GGAACGAATACGCCGCCCCTTGGGCCGCGGTGAAGACCGCCCGGGCCGTATTGCGTCCGGTCAGCGAGATCGGCGGACCCGACACCTGGTCCCATTGATAGGTAATCGGGTCGCCGTCGGGATCATACGAGCCCGAGCCGTCGACCGTCACCTGGCCCTCCTGGATGCCCAACTGGTCCGGACCCGCGTCGGCCACGGGGGCGTCATTGCCCGTGCGGACCCGGCGCGTCAGCATCTCGTAGCGGACCCGCGGGATATCCACCGGGATCGGCTTGTCGAAACCGAGGTATTCCTTCGGCTGCATGTAGTTACCGAACTGCAAGCCGGCGGTCAGACGCCCGTAGGTCTTGCCCGTCGCGACCATGGTTTCGTTCCAGCCGCCTTCAATGGTGAACGCCACGCGGTCGGAAACCGGCTGAACCAGGCGGAGGGTCCCGCCCGGCTTATTGCCGCCGCTCTTCATGGCCAGCCAGCCGAGATTGCCTTCGAGCGCGGTGTTGCCGAACAGCGTGACAGCGCCGGACCCACCCGCCTGGTCGACCACGCGCAGGTAGGACTCTTCGATAATGTTGCGCGAAACCAGCGCCCGGTTGATGACGGCATTGTTCAGAAACGCCTTTGTTCCGAAGAAACCGACGCGTCCGCGGCTGAAGATATAGTCGAGCGTCATCGACGCCTGGCCCAGCGTTCCGCCGCTCTGCATGCCCTTCAGGTCGACATGTTTGAAGCTCGAGAACAGCCCGGCCTGGCCCCGGCGCGTGAAGCGCGATACGAGACCGGCGTCAAACTGGCCTTCGGAGCGGTCCCGGAAGTGGAAGTACTCGCCCTGCGCCTGAAACGCGAACTTCTCGCGGAACGGCGCGAAGTAGCGTGCGCGGCCCTGGAAGGTCACGTTCCGGTCCTGATCGGCGCCCAGATTCATGCCCAGGATCGCGAAACGCGGCTCCCGGTTCTTCTCGATCGCGGCGTCCATGGCCCGAGCGATCTCATCCATCGCCGGCGCCTTCGGCTGATCAGCCAGGGCTTTCTGCACGGCGGTCTCGACCGCGGGTTGCGCCGCCGCGGCCGTCTTCAGGCCATCGAGTTCCTTGCGAAGAGCGGCGTTTTCGCCCTTCAAATCGCCGAGCATGCGCGCGATATCGTCCAGCCGTTTCAAAATGTCGTTCAGGGTCTGGGAGTAGTCCGGGCAGTGCTGTTGCAGTGTCTTGATGGCATCCGCGATACCCCCCGCGCCGATCGTCCGCCCCTGTCCATCGAGTACTGTCAGGCCGACCCGCCGGTTCATGAAGCGGCCTTCCCTGGTCGTATTGTCGACCTTCGGTGCGCCTTTGCCTCGCGAAACCAGCTCAATCTGCGCTGGCCGCACGTTGTACTTGATGAGAAATGCCCTCACCGCTTCGGCGCGGCGTTGACCCAACTTCTGGTTGTAGTCCGCCCCTCCAACCGAATCGGTGTGGCCGTCCAGTTTGACCTTGAATTCCGGATTCGCACTCAAAAGCTCAGCCAAGCGGAGCAGGCTGGGGAATCCGTCGGAAAGTACCGCTGAATTGAATTCGAAGTTGATCTCTTCCCAGTCGTCCTTCGACGCCTGGGTGTTCAAGCCCTGTGCGGGCAGCATCAGCGCCAAGGCGAGCAGCGCAAGAATTGATTTGGTGATGATGGTCTTCACTGGGTGCCTCCCCTCCGTCATCCGGCTTATGCGTCAAGCAGATAACCTTCCTCCGGACCGCCTCTTAGTAT
>NZ_JANJUE010000345.1 GCF_024710765.1 Pseudoxanthomonas sp. | reverse complement strand
GTTCTTCTTGGGCTTTGCCGCAAGTTGGTCGTAGATGGTCTTGACCAGTGCTGCTGTCACAGGCTCTGACGCCCCAGACAGCGCCTCGTAGTCGGGCTTCCACACGTTGGCCTTGGTCGCAAGTTCTGCGCCTTCGGCCTCCGTCATGGCATTCAGGTCGTCCAGATTCAGCCCGCGCTCTTTCCAGCGGTCCTTGCGGGCGCCGCCGATTTTCTCGCCCGCGTCCTCGATGGGAGCAGCCTCAACAGCATCCTTCTTTTCCGCCTTGCGGTTGTCGGTGCGGGTGATTGGTTGCGGCGCTACACCGGAGCCCTGTTTGCCGGTGCCACCTGCATCAGGTACAGCCGCTCGCACAGCGGGTGCAGGCTGGGCGGCACTACCTCCCGCCCGCCGTCCCTCACCGACAGCAGGTGCCGCACCTCCAGCCGCTGGGCCTGCCCCGTCCTGCGCAGGAGCTGCAGCGCCCGGTGCGCGTTCATCTGCCAGCCGTAGATTTCGTGGAGCTGCATCCGTTTCTCCGATGGGTTGTTGGCGCCCTTCAATGGAATCCTGCAGCCGCTGCAGCGCCGCCACGTCTGCCCCGGCTCGGCCCTTGGCCTGCTCATACCCCGCCCAGGCCGCAGCACTTCCAGCGTCGCTGAATGTCGGCGCACCAGCGATGGGCTGGCCACTGTCCGGGCCAGTCTTCACCGCTGGCAGCCACTGCCCATCACCAATGCGCGTTGCTGCGCTTGGTTGGTATGGGCCGTTCGCCTCGTGCAGGGCCGCGATGTCATCTGCCGAATCCGCAACAACTGATGTCGTCGTTGGAGCCGTTGGCGTCATCCCGCGAACCGGTTGTGCTGCCAGCTCCTGGTACCGCGCAATGGCCTGCTGCACACTTTGCGGCGTGCGCTTGCCCTGCTCAACCTCTCCAGCGAACTGGTCAAGCACAGCAGCAAACGTGCGGTCAGTGTCTTGCTTTGTGATTGCATGGCGGTCGCGGAACTGCTGCGCCAGACCGCGCATGGTGTTGACTGCGCCGCCAGACTGCGCATCCGCCGCATCAATCTCCGCCACCACCTGGGCCAGTCGCTTTCCCTTCGTGTCAATGCCCATGGCCTTGGCCACTGGCCCGGCCTTGAGCATGCTCTTGCGCCAGCCATCCGGGCGGGCTACTGCGGCTTGCGGCGCCTGAGCTTGCGCGCCTGCCGCTGTCGCTGCTTGCGCTCCAGTGTTCTGAGTC
>NZ_JANJUE010000339.1 GCF_024710765.1 Pseudoxanthomonas sp. | reverse complement strand
GCCGCCGGAGCGGCTGCCCAAACCCCTGGAATTCGCTCGAGGGGGACAACGCTGGTCCGCTGCGCCACGCCTGGACCACTTCGGCGGCCAGCACCGCCAAAGCCCCGGCCAGCAAGGCCCCGACGAGCAGGCACAGGCCCCAGAGAAACATCTCGGCTTCGGTCCTCAGCGCCATTTCAGTCCCGGCCCAGTTCCAGTTCGGCATCCCGTTCTCCATTCCTTGATGGTTTGGTCGAGCATATCCGAACTTGTTACATCCGTCAACAAAAAAATCAGCGCAAACCGGTTGATCCCGGCCCGGTTCGGGCCTGCTTTACAAGCTTTGGTTCCTTGGGTGATTCTGGTTCTAGCTCACGCGGAGGTGTTTCCATGATTCGTCTGCTCACTTTTCTAATCGGTCTTGCGTTCGCTCTGCCCGCCCTTGCGGACCAGATCGTCCTCAAGAACGGCGACAAGCTGACCGGCCAGATCATTTCCTCCGACGCCGCCACGCTCACCCTCAAGACCGAGTATGCGGGCGATATCAAGATCAAGCGCGATTCGATCGCCTCGATTGCCGCCGATGCGCCCCTCAATGTGCAGATGGCGGACAAGACGGTCGTCGCGACCGTCGCCCCGGCCCCCGAGCCGGAAAAAGTTGTCATTCAGGCCCCCGGCGCCGAGGCCGTCACCGCCCCCATCGCCGAAGTGGCCGCCTTCCGCAATGACCCCTCCCAGCGCGCTTACGAACGGGAACTCGAACGGAACCTCCACCCCCGCCTGAATGATTTCTGGCAGGGCTTCGTTTCCTTCTCTGTCGCTGGCGCTTCCGGCAACGCCGACACGGCCACGTACTCCACGTCTCTCGCCGCTTCCCGCGCTGCAGGCAAGAACAAGATGGCTCTCTACTTCAACCAGGTCTACGCCACCCAGTCCACCCAAGAGCCCTTCGGCGCCACGGCCAACCGCCTCTCCGGCGGCTACCGCCTGGACCGCGACGTTTCCCGCCGGATGTTCGTGTTCGCCACGACCGATTTCGATTACGACCAGTTCCTCGACCTCGATCTGCGCTCCGTTCTCGGCGGCGGCCTTGGTTTCAAGGTGTGGAAGTCAAACCGTGGCTTCCTCGACATCGGCTCGGGTGGCGTCTTCAACCGGGAAAAGTTCGGTTCCGGCCTGATCCGGAAGGCCGGAGAACTGCTGATCAATGAGGAACTGGGGCTGAAGGTGAATTCCCGGCTGAAGCTCTCCCAGCGCATGTCGCTTTACCCCAATCTCAGCGACACCGGCCAATACCGCCTCAACCTCGACACCGGCGCGTCGATGCCCGTCTTCGGCTGGCTCGAATGGAATATCGGGTTCTCGTCGCGCTACTTGTCCAATCCGCCGCCGGGCCTGAAGAGCAACGACCTGCTCTACACCACCGGCATTCGCCTATCCTTCGACCAAACCAAGATTCGGTAAGAAAGATAGCCTGCCCGGATAGAGTAAACTTTTATCTTGGG
>NZ_JANJUE010000117.1 GCF_024710765.1 Pseudoxanthomonas sp. | reverse complement strand
CGGGTTAGCCACGCGGCGCGCCGCGCCTGGCCGGCGCGGCGCGCTTCGCGGTCCCATACGTCACTTCTTCTGCAATGCCTTGGCACGTTCGAGATGATTGGCGACGTGTTCACGGGTGGAAGCCAGATGATCCTTGACCGCTTGGGTGGTGGCCTTGGGAATCAGCTTCTGATCAAGCGCCGCGAGTGCGTCGGTATGGCCCTTGACCATGGCATCCACATAAGCCTTCGCATAGGCATCGCCGCTGAGCTTGTCGAGCGTGGCCAGCTCGGCCTCGCCCTTCTGGCGCTGGGCGTTGACGTCGGCGCCTTCGGAATCGGGCTTGAATCCGGTGGTTTTGTCCCGGTTCTCGGTATGCGCCTGGATCATCAGTTCGGCGAAACTCCGGGTATCGCCGGACACGCCTTTTTCCAGGGCCTGGTTGCCTGCCGCGATCTCGTGCTCATTGATCGCGTTCAGCACGCCGAGCGCGGCGCGTTCGTCCGTGGTGGTGGCCGCCGCGGCATCCACGGGCATCGCGCCGCTGGCATCGGCGGACGTCGCGATGTCGGCGGCGGTCGATGGCGTGGTATCGGCAGGTGCGGCGGGCGCATCGGCAGGCGTGGCCGGCGGCGGCGCGGAGGCGGTTTCGGTCGAAGAATCGGCGCGGTCCCCGCATCCGGCGAGGATGCCCAGGCAAGCGATCAGACTGAAGGCCAGATTCGATTGGGTGATCATGGTGAGCTCCAAGGAGGGAACGCGATGGTTATCCCTCCGGGCAAGGCAAGAGGTGATGAAAGACGCTTCTGGTCGGGCCTGCCAGGCCAGATTGGGTCGTAACGGATCCGGGTAATGCGGGAGGCACCCGTGATGTGGGGGCTCGGTGGTGTCGCTCACCTGTTGGCTACGGAGGTGGACGCCTGGCCGATCCGTGAGCAGCCATGGCCACCTCGGGATCATCGAACGGATGGCAGGCAGGTGGCCGGCGCATCGTGCGGGCACGGTGGAACGATAGGGCACACCGGCTCGCGATCGACGCGGTATAGGGTGATGGCCACCCGACCTCCTCGTCACCGGCGTTCAATACGCAACGGGCGTCGTGGCGTTCCAGCCCGGGAGCAGGGCGGATGACTGCGTCCCGGATGTAGCCCTCCGGAATGAGCGGGCAGCCTACGCCGGGAGTGTCTGCCTGATCGTGCCTGTCCATGCGGCGGGGCTGTGGTCGCGCGGGTGATGAAGATGTGGACCAGCGGGCATGTCCGGGTTGCGCCTTCGCAGCCTCAGGTGCCGGTCTGCCCGTGCGGCGCCGCAAGCGGCTTGGACTCGGGTGATTTGTCCTGGCGCAGGAAGATGGACAGCACGACGATGGACAGCACGGCAAGGAATTCGCTCTGCCAGTTCTGGAAGGATTCAAACCAGAACTGCGCGCCGCACAGATGCTCCGCCAGCGAGATGAGCGGCTCGCCGGCCATCGCGCGCTCATCGTTCTCATGCTTCCAGCTGCCGCAGGCGTGCAGCACGAACGACAGGGCGAACAAGACGAAGAACGTGATCGACAGGGAATGCGCATACAACCAGCGCCAGGCGCCGCCGGCGAGGACAGGCCACGGTGTCGGACCCCGGTCGATGCGCTCTTCCTCCTCGGCCGGATCCAGCGGCCGGGATTCGGCGGAACCGCGCTGGCGCAGCCAGACGGTCAGCAGCACGTACATGCCCATCTGCAGGAATTCGCTTTCCCAGTTCTCGAAGGTGGCAGACACGAAGTGGCCGCTGGTGAGATAGGACGACATCGCTTCGGGGGGCAGATGATGATCGAGCCGGTCCGTGTTCCAGGCCGCGTGTCCGGCGATGATCTGCGCTACCAGGAACAGCGCAAACAGTGCCGTCAAGACCAGCGACAGGCCATTTCGTTTCCAGAAATTGTCTCTTTTCGGATTCATTCGAACGGTCCCGGAAAGATGGTGCAGGGGGCACCAGGCTCCTGCATGAAGGTCCCCCGCGCAGCGGCAAGGTCTTGTGAAAGATGATGCGTGGGCGGGCGCGGGCTTCGTCCACGCTTCCATCCCGATCCGCGATGGCGGTTCGCGGGCGACCGGTTGTCGGATTGCGTTCGTGCATGCCCGCGTCGTGCCCGCTCTGACCCGCTTTTCATCCATGCGGGTGCAAGCTTGCGGTGTCGCAGAGGGTTCCCGTCCGCTGGGCAGCGTTGGTCGGACCCTGGCGACGCCTTCCGCGAGCAATGGCTCGCGCAGGAACGCGCGGCCGGCCCCATCCCTAGCCGGGGCCGGCCCATGACTTCGCGACATCACCATGACTTCATCGAGGGGCCTGGGCGCCCGGGGATTGGCCATGCGCAGCCTTCGGAACGATGTGGACACCGTGCTCCCGGTGGGACCCGACCTGCTCGGCTTCGGCGTGGAGATCTTCCATGCCGCGCTGGCCGGAAACTTTCCCTGCGACTACCAATGGGCCGAAGGCGAGTCGGCCATCCACGTCGGCATCAAGGCCGTGATCTCCGAAATAGACGGCCATGGCCTGGAGCCGGAGGAAGAACTGTCGCTGGTCTACCGCGTGCTGGCCTTTGGCGACCTGGTGGAAAAGATGGCGCGGGATCCCCGCACGCGCGAGCATGTCGCGCGGTCGAAGGATGGCTATCAGGTCAGCGAAACCCTGTTGCGGCTGGCAGCCTCGGCGACGCTGGTTTCGACCGCGGACGGAGCACTGGAGTACGACCCGGAATCGCTGGCGAGGAAGTTGATCAACTGAACCCACGCGCCGCGCGGGCCTGAGCATTGGAACCGGCCGGATGACGGCGAAGACGGATACTCCGGAGGCCGGCCCCGTGAGCGGGAGCCGGCCTGTTTCGGACTCCTGTGGACTATCGGGCTCCGGCGGCATGGCCGGCCGGAGCGGGATCCGTGTTGCGGCACGCCGTCGTCATGGCGCTGGCGAACACGGCGACGAACAGGAGCAATGCGATTCGGGATTTCATGCGTCACCTCGATGACTTGTGTGGGGAGAGCCTGCAGGGTTTCGCATCCGCGGTGGAGAGAACGTTCGCGAACCCGGCCATGGCAATCCATGCGCATGCCATGGACAGGGTTGGCGGCACCGGGCCGGGCGGTGGATGGTGCCGGCGGGGCAAGGCTCCCTCGGTCGGCGCAGGCGCGCCTTCACCGCTTGCACATGCAGGCGACCGCACAGTCGAGCCAGCATCGACAGCCCCCAGGACCCGCGCCATGAACAACAAGGTTTCCGCCTTCACCCGCCTGGCCAAGCAGGCGTCCTCCTTTACCGGGCGTCCTACCTGTTTCGGCCTGGCCCTGGGCGTGGTCGTGCTCTGGGCGATCTGCGGTCCGCTGTTCGGCTTCAGTGATACCTGGCAACTGGTGATCAACACCGGCACCACCATCATCACGTTCCTGATGGTGTTCCTGATCCAGAACACCCAGAACCGCGACACCCAGGCGATGCAGATCAAGCTGGACGAACTGATCCACGTGACATCGCGCGCGAACAACGAACTGCTGGACCTGGAGGAACTGGAAGAATCCGAATTGGAACGGTTGCGCCAGCACTACGAAGCGATGGCGCAGAAAGCCAAGGATGCGCGCCAGCGGGTGCGGGGTTCCGGACGACGGGCGTGACAGCCGCGCAAGCAGTTCCCGGTCGTTATTTCCTGCAGGACGGCATGGCGGGAACGTTCTTTCACTGCAAGACGCGCAAAGAAAAAGACCCGCCGAAGCGGGCCTTTTTCCTGAAATGGTGGAGGTGGGCGGAATTGAACCGCCGTCCGAAGGCACTCCATCCCCGGTACTACATGCTTATCCCCCCGTTGAGTCTCGTCCTGCGGCAGCACGGTGGGCAAAGCGCACCGCAGGACCAGCCTGTTAGAGGTTGACCGGGAGCTGACAGGCAGCGGCTCCCGGCGATTCCGTGATAGTGACCCTACGCTGCGAGCACGGACACAAGCAGTTTCGGGGCTTACGCCTTAAGCGGCGAGAGCGTAGTTGTCGTCGTTGGCAACTAGAGTTTTGCCGCTGGATTTACGAGGAAAGCTGCCCCCTCGGCATGCACCAGGCAACTTTGCAACCCCCGTCGAAGCCAGTGCACCCCCGGGAGCCAGAATGTTTCCTGACCATGACAGTGTAGGGGCGGGGTGGGGCGCTTACAAGGTTGTGACGGAGAGCCGGTCAACCGGTGGTTAGCCGGGTGACGGCCGAGGGCGTCCCGTAGAAGCAACGTGAGTCGCGACCGGATGAATAAAGCAGTCTGGGCACGTACCCGTCATCCGTGCCGGGAACCTGTGCCGGAAATCCCGGTCGCGACTCACGTCGCTCCTACGGGAAAACCGGCTCAGGCGTCGCGGTTGTGCTGGCGCATGACGCGCGATTTCTCGCGGGCCCAGTCGCGTTCCTTGCTGGCGGCGCGCTTGTCGTGGGATTGCTTGCCCTTGGCCAGGGCGATCTCGGCCTTGACCTTGTTGCCCTTCCAGTACAGCGAGGTCGGCACCAGGGTGTAGCCGTCACGCTCGACCTTGCCGATCAGGCGGTCGATTTCGCGCCGGTGCAGCAGCATCTTGCGGGTACGGCGATCCTCGGCCACCACGTGGCTGGAGGCCTGGATGAGCGGGGTGATCTGGGAACCGAACAGGAAGATCTCGCCATGGCGAATGGTCGCGTAGGCCTCGGTGATGTTGGCCCGGCCGGCGCGGATGGCCTTGAGCTCCCAGCCCTGCAGCGCCAGTCCCGCCTCGAGGCGCTCCTCCAGGTGGTACTCGTGGCGGGCGCGCTTGTTCAACGCGATGGTGCCAGTTGCTTTATTCTTGTCCGGTTTCTTGCCCATCCGTTTATTGTCGCCGAAGGCGGAACCACAAGCGAGTCAAATGCAAACCATCCGCCGCAGCGCCCTGGTCGAACACGCCGCCAGCCGCATGTTCGACCTGGTCAACGACGTTCCCGCCTATCCCCGCCGCTTCGACTGGTGCCGCGGCGCCGAAGTCATCGAGTCCGGCGAGCAGCGCCTGGTGGCCCGGCTGGATCTGGGGCTGGGCTCGCTGAGCACCTGGTTCACCACCGAGAACACCCTGGACCGTCCGCACCGCATCGACATGAAGCTGGTCGACGGGCCGTTCCGCAAGCTGCACGGGCAGTGGGAATTCCACGCCCTGGACGAGAGTGCCTGCAAGGTCAGCCTGACCTTGGAATTCGAGCCGTCCAGCCGGCTGTTGCTGCCCGCGCTGACCCTGGGCTTCCAGGGCCTGGCCGACCGCATGGTCGACGACTTCGTGCGCGTGGCCGACCGCGGGGAATGAGCATGCGGGTCGAGGTCATCCGCGCCTGGCCGCACCGGTTCGACACGGTGACGCTCGATCTGCCTGCCGGCGCGCGGGTGGGCGATGCGGTGCGGGCATCAGGATTCGCCGATGATCCGGAAATCAACGGCTACGCCATCCACGGCGTAGCGGCGCAGGCCGAAACCGAACTGCGCGAGGGAGACCGGGTTGAATTGTTGAGGCCGTTGACGCTGGACCCCAAGGAGGCGCGGCGACGCCGCGCCCGCAAGGCCTAGGCCGGCTCAGCGGCCGCCGCGACCGCCCTTCTTCTTGTCCTTGGCCAGATTGGGACCGAACTTGCGCACATCCGAGGCCAGTTGCAGATCGTTCTCGGGGAAATACTCGCCTTCCCAGCTCGCCAGCTGATCGCCCTGGAACAGCAGGGTCAGGGTCTTGATCTCGGTGGTGCCGCGGCGGTTGGTGCGTTCGCTGGCCGCGTAGTCCCAACGCTGGGAATGGAACGGATCGGCGATGGACGGGCTGCCGATCAGCGCCTGCACCTGCTGCTTGCTCTGGCCCACCTGCAATTGATCCACCGCGGCCTTGTCCAGCAGGTTGCCCTGGTAGATCGGCTGCTTGTAGAGGATGCCGCAGCCGGCAGTCAGGGAGGCGAGGGCGGCGACCAGCAGGAGTTTGCGCATGGGACGGCTACAGGTGGAAAACATGCCGATGATACACTTCCGGCGACCGCCGCAACCCAGCTTCAGGCAGCCGGCGCTAAACCGGTTATGAACGGAGACGCCGATATGGAATCCCAAGAACTTCGCAAGGTTGGCCTCAAGGTCACCCACCCGCGGATGCGCATCCTGGAGCTGCTGGAGCAGAAAAGCTCACAGCACCACCTCAGTGCCGAAGACATCTACCGCCAGTTGCTGGAGCACGGCGATGAAATCGGACTGGCCACGGTGTACCGGGTGCTGACCCAGTTCGAGGCCGCCGGTCTGGTGCTGAAGCACAACTTCGAGGGTGGCCAGGCCGTCTACGAACTCGATCGCGGCGGCCACCACGACCACATGGTGGACGTGGATACCGGCAAGATCATCGAGTTCGAAAGCGCGGAAATCGAGAAGCTGCAGCGCGAAATCGCCGCCAAGCACGGTTACGTGCTGGAAGAGCACTCGCTGGTGCTGTACGTGCGCAAGAAGCGCTGATTCCCGCGATTCGACATCCGCCTCCAGCCCGATGCCGGGCGGGAGCGGTCTCCGGCCGCGAACTTTCCCGCAGGCTTCCGGGCCATCCAGGCGCCTTCCATCCCGATGCCGGGAAAGGAACACGCCCCCGGGGGTGCATGCCTCAGCCGGCGACGTCGGCCAGCAGCCGCTTGGCCGCCGCGTGGGCTTCCTTGCTGACCTCGACGCCGCCCAGCATGCGCGCCAGTTCTTCCTCGCGCTGGCGCGCGGTCAGCACTTCGACCGCGCTCTGGGTCATGCCATCCACCGGCGCCTTGCTGACCCGGTAGTGCGCGTGCCCCTGGGCGGCGACCTGGGGCAGGTGGGTCACGCACAGCACCTGCCGCTGGGCGCCGAGCGCACGCAGTTTCTTGCCGACGATGTCGGCGACCGCGCCGCCGATGCCGGAGTCCACCTCGTCGAACACCATGGTGGGCACCGCGTCCACGCCGAGCGCGGCGACCTCGATGGCCAAGGAGATGCGCGACAGTTCGCCGCCGGAGGCGACCTTGCGCAGCGGCCGTGGCGGCTGGCCGGCGTTGGCGCCGACCAGGAACTCGACCCGCTCGGCGCCGGCCGGATCGGGCCGATCGCCTTCGTTGGCCTCCAGCGAAATCTCGAAGCGCCCGCCGCCCATGCCCAGTTCGCCGATCAGGGCGGTGGTGGCCTTGCCCAGTTCGCGGGCGGCGCGCTGGCGGCTGCGGGTGAGTTTGGCGGCGGCGGTCTTCCAGGCGTCGCGGGCGGCCTCGATTTCCTTGTTGAGGCCGAGCAGGCGTTCGCCGGCACCGCGCAGGCCATCCAGTTCGGTGGCGATGGCATCGCGCACGCGGGCCAGGTCGTCCGGGGTGGTGCGGTGCTTGCGGGCCAGGTCGTGGATGCGACCGAGCCGCAGTTCCAGCTCCTCGAACTGCTCCGGATCGGCGTCCAGATCGTCGCGGATCTGGCCCAGCAGGCCGAGCGCTTCCTCGATCTGGATATTGGCGCTTTCCAGCATGCCGTCGATCTCGGCCAGCCGGGGTTCGTGCTGGGCCAGCCGGGTCAGGTCGCCACGGGTCTGCTGCAGCTGCCGTGACAGGGACGGCGATTCGTCGCCACCCAGCCGCGCCAGCGCCGCGTCGCAGGCCTGGATGAGGCCGGTGGCATGGGCCTGGCGGCGGTGGCCGGCGACCAGGTTCTCGATGCTGGCTGGAGCGAGATCCTCGCGCGCCAGTTCGCCGAGCTGGTGTTCCAGGTAGTTGATGCGGTCGGAGACGTCGCCCTGGCGCGAGAGGTGATCGCGTTCCTGCAGCAGTTCCGACCAGCGCGTCGCGGCGGTCGCCACGGCTTGCCATTCGGCGGCGTTGCGGGCGTAGCCGTCCAGCAGGTCGCGCTGGCTGGCCTTGTCCATCAGAGCCTGGTGCTCGTGCTGGCCATGGATTTCCACCAGCCGCCCGGCCAGATCCGACAACTGGCCGAGGGTGACGCTGCGGCCGTTGATCCACGCGCGCGAACCGCCATCGGCGCGGATGATACGGCGCAGCTGGCAGGCCAGTTCGTCGTCCAGTTCCTGCTCGCGCAGCCACGCCAGCGCCGGGGCGTTGGCCTCGATGGCGAATTCGGCCGACAGTTCGGCGCGTTCGGCGCCGTGGCGGACCACGCCGCTGTCGGCGCGCAGGCCGGACAGGAATCCCAGGGCATCCACCAGCAATGACTTGCCGGCGCCGGTTTCACCGGAAATGACGGTCATGCCGGGGCCGAATTCCAGTTCGGTGGCGCGGACGACGGCGAAATCCTTGATCGCGAGGTGTCTGAGCATGCTCGTATTGTAAGGGCCAGCCATGACGCGCATGGCACGCGGCGGCAGCATCGGCGGGCGCCGTCGCAGGAACCGAGACGGCGCTACGCGGGCACCTTCAGCACCATCGCGGCGAGGGCCAGCCAGGCCGGCACCAGGCTGGCGATGCCGATGCGGTTCCAGCGCCGCAGCAGCGGCGCGCAGTCTTCCCAGCCGATTCCATCGCGGGCGGCCAGCACCCGCAGGCGGTGCTGGAGCGGGGCCAATGCCGCGAACACCAGCCCGGACAACACGAACAGGCCGACGCCCCAGGCGATCCAACCCGTGCGCAGCACCGGCCAGCCGCCCTGCCAGGCGGCCAGGCCGCCGCTGGCGATGATCACCATCACCGCCGGCAGGGTGAACATGCGATCGCTGCGGATGACCCCGGCCATCGCGTCCGCCAGCCGCGGCGGGGAACGGTGGCGGGCGGCATGGCGCACCCAGAACACGCCGATGGTGATGTTGCCGAGGAACAGCACCACGGCCACCACGTGCAGCAGCTTGAACAACAGGTAGACCATGGCGGTGCGCTCGGTGCGGAAGGGATGCCCATTGACCCGCATCCGCCGGCGCGGGCCAAGTGGCCGGAAGTCACTTCAACGCTTGCGGTCGCGAGGCGATGCCGCTATCTATTCGCGATGATGGCCGCACCCGCCGACACCCCGCTGGACCCCCGCGCCCGCCAGTTGCTGCGGGCGCTGATCTCCCGTTACATCCGCGACGGCGAGCCGGTCGGCTCGCAGACCCTGGCCCGCCACGGCGGCCTGGACGTCAGCCCGGCGACCATCCGCAACATCCTGGCCGAGCTGGAGGAAGTGGGGCTGTTGAGCTCGCCGCACACCTCCGCCGGACGGGTGCCGACCGCCCAGGGCTATCGGGTGTTCGTGGACAGCCTGGTGCAGGTGAAGTCGCTGGGCGAGGGCGAGATCACCCGCCTGCGTTCCGAACTGCCGGCCGGGGCGGGCACCCAGGCCCTGCTGGGCAATGCCTCCGAACTGCTGTCGGCGATGACCCATTTCGTCGGCGTGGTCAGTGCGCCCCGGCGCGAGCAGTTCGCGTTCCGCTACATCGATTTCGTGCCGCTGGACGGCCGCCGGGTGATGGCGATCCTGGTGTTCGCCGACAACGACGTGCAGAACCGGGTCATCGAACCGCGCCGGACCTACGACCGGTCCGAGCTGGAGCGGATCGCCAACTATCTGAACACCCATTTCGCCGGACGCCCGCTGGCCGACATCCGCGCGACCCTACTGCGGGAACTGCGCGCGGCCCGCAGCGAGATGGAAGGGTTGCTGGCCGAGGCGGTGGACCTGGCCGAACAGGCGCTGGTCCCGCCCGGCGACGACGTGGTCCTGGCCGGGCAGACCCGGCTGATGAGCGTGCAGGACCTGTCCGACCTGGAACGCCTGCGGGATCTGTTCGAGACCTTCGCCCGCAAGCGCGAGATCCTGCAGCTGCTGGAGCGAACCCTGCGCGCCCCCGGGGTGCGCATCTTCATCGGCGAGGACACCGGCCTGGCCCGCCACGACAGCGTCTCGGTGGTCACCGCGCCCTACATGGCCGGCGGCCAGGTGCTGGGGGTGCTGGGGGTGATCGGCCCCACCCGGATGGCCTACGACCGGGTGATCCCGGTGGTGCAGGCGGCGGCCGATGCGCTGGGCGCCGCCTTGAATCCCGACAGCCCGGCCCAATAAGTTGGCTGTCATGCGGCAGGAAACGCCGCGCCGGGACCCGAAATGAACCAAAACGAACACGATTCCGAACCGGGCCAGATGCCCGAACCGCAAGAAACCGACAACCCCCTGATCGCCGAACTGGAAACGCTCCGCAACGAGGTGGACCAGTTGCGGGCCGCCTCGCTGCTGGAGCGCGCGGACCTTGAGAACCAGCGCAAGCGGGTGGCGCGCGACATCGAGATGGCGCGCAAGTTCGCCAACGAACGCCTGCTGGGCGACCTGCTGCCGGTCTTCGACAGCCTGGATGCCGGGCTGGCTGCGGCCGGCAACGAGGCCAATCCGCTGCGTGAAGGCCTGGAACTGACCTACAAGCAGTTGCTGAAGGTCGCCGGCGACAACGGCCTGACCGTGCTCGATCCGGTCGGCGCCCCGTTCAACCCGGAACACCACCAGGCCATCAGCCAGGCCGACGCCCCCGGCGCTGCCCCCGGCAGCGTGGTGCAGGTGTTCCAGAAGGGCTACCTGCTCAACGACCGCCTGCTGCGCCCCGCGCTGGTGGTGGTGGCCCGGCAGGACTGAACGCGTGGACCCGGCGGCGCTTGAACCGCGCCGGCCGGACCCCACATCCAGACCATCCCCGGCGCAACGCCGGACCAAGACAGACATTTTTTAGGGAGCGAACCCGACAATGGGCAAGATCATCGGCATCGACCTGGGCACGACCAATTCGTGCGTGGCGATCATGGAAGGCGGCAAGGCACGCGTCATCGAGAATTCCGAAGGCGACCGTACCACCCCCTCCATCGTCGCCTACACCAAGGACGGCGAAGTCCTGGTGGGCGCCTCGGCCAAGCGCCAGGCCGTCACCAACCCCAAGAACACCTTCTTCGCGGTGAAGCGCCTGATCGGCCGCAAGTTCACCGACGCCGAAGTGCAGAAGGACATCGGCCTGGTGCCGTACTCCATCGTCCAGCACGACAACGGCGACGCCTGGGTGGCCACCGCCGACGGCAGGAAGCTGTCCGCGCAGGAAATCTCCGCGCGCATCCTGGAGAAGATGAAGAAGACCGCCGAGGCCTTCCTGGGCGAGACGGTGACCGAAGCGGTCATCACCGTGCCGGCCTACTTCAACGACAGCCAGCGCCAGGCGACCAAGGACGCCGGCAAGATCGCCGGCCTGGACGTCAAGCGCATCATCAACGAGCCGACCGCCGCGGCGCTGGCCTATGGCCTGGACAAGGCCGACGGCACCGATCGCAAGATCGCCGTGTACGACCTGGGCGGCGGCACCTTCGACGTGTCGATCATCGAGATCGCCAACGTCGACGGCGAGAAGCAGTTCGAAGTGCTGGCCACCAACGGCGACACCTTCCTGGGTGGCGAGGACTTCGACAAGCGCGTCATCGACTATCTGGTGGAAGAGTTCCAGAAGGACCAGGGCATCGATCTGCGCAAGGATCCGCTGGCCCTGCAGCGCCTGAAGGATGCCGCCGAGCGCGCCAAGATCGAGCTGTCCAGCTCGCAGCAGACCGAAGTCAACCTGCCGTACATCACCGCCGACGCGTCCGGCCCGAAGCACCTCAACATCAAGCTGACCCGCGCCAAGCTGGAAGCGCTGGTGGAAGACCTGATCAAGAAGAGCATCGAGCCGTGCCGCATCGCGCTGAACGACGCCGGCCTGCGCGCCAGCGAGATCAGCGAGGTGATCCTGGTCGGTGGCCAGACCCGCATGCCGAAGGTGCAGCAGGCGGTGGCCGAGTTCTTCGGCAAGGATCCGCGCAAGGACGTCAACCCCGACGAAGCCGTGGCGCTGGGCGCCGCGATCCAGGGCGGCGTGCTGGCCGGCGACGTCAAGGACGTGCTGCTGCTGGACGTGACCCCGCTGAGCCTGGGCATCGAGACCCTGGGCGGCGTGTTCACCAAGATCATCGAGAAGAACACCACCATCCCGACCAAGGCCTCGCAGACCTTCTCCACGGCCGAGGACAACCAGTCCGCGGTGACCGTGCACGTGCTGCAGGGCGAGCGCGAGCAGGCCCGCTTCAACAAGTCGCTGGCCCGCTTCGACCTGGCCGGCATCGATCCCTCGCCGCGCGGCCTGCCGCAGATCGAGGTGTCGTTCGACATCGACGCCAACGGCATCCTGCACGTCTCGGCCAAGGACAAGAAGACCAACAAGGAACAGAAGGTCGAGATCAAGGCCGGTTCGGGCCTGTCCGAGGAAGAAATCCAGCGCATGGTCGCCGACGCCGAGGCGCATCGCGACGAGGACAAGAAGTTCCACGAGCTGGTGCAGGCGCGCAACCACGCCGACGGCCTGCTGCACGCCACCCGCACCGCCATCACCGAACACGGCAGCAAGGTGCCGGGCGACGTGATCGGCCGGGTCGAGGGTGCCATCGCCGAGCTGGAAACGGCGATGAAGAGCGACGACAAGACCCAGATCGAAGCCAAGTCCAAGACCCTGGAAGAAGCGGCCCAGTCGCTGTACGCGGCGGCCGCCGCCGGCCAGCAGCCGGGCGCCGATGACAGTGCCGCCCCGGGCGCGCAATCCGGTGGCGACGACGTGGTCGACGCCGAGTTCACCGAAGTCAAGGACGACAAGAAGTAAGGCCGGGAATCGGGAATGGGGATTCGGGATTCGGAACAGCGCTTCCGGTTTCCGGATCCCCTTCCGGTATCTGAAGTTCCGATGCTGTCCGCCATCCCCAATCCCGAATCTCCAATCCCTGCTTGCCGATGAAACGCGATTACTACGAAGTCCTGGGCGTGGCCCGCACCGCCAGCGAAGATGAGCTGAAGAAGGCCTATCGCCGCTGCGCGATGAAGTTCCATCCGGATCGCAATCCCGGCGACAACGCGGCCGAGGCATCGTTCAAGGAATGCAAGGAGGCCTACGAGGTGTTGTCCGACGGCGCCAAGCGCCGCGCCTACGATGCCCACGGGCATGCCGCGTTCGAGCACGGCATGGGCGGTGGCGCGGGCGGCCCGGACATGGGCGACATCTTCGGCGACATCTTCGGCAACATCTTTGGTGGCGGCGGCGCGCGCGCGGCCCGCCGCGGCGCCGACATCGGCTACGTGATGGAGCTGGATCTCGAAGAGGCCGTGGCCGGCATCGAGAAGCGCATCGAGATTCCCACCCTGGTGGCCTGCGAGCCCTGCCATGGTTCGGGCTCCGAGGATGGCCAGGTCGAGACCTGCGCCACCTGCGGCGGGCGCGGCAACGTGCGCATGCAGCGCGGCATCTTCGCCATGCAGCAGGCCTGCCCGGCCTGCGGCGGGCGCGGCCAGACCATCAAGAATCCGTGCAAGACCTGCCATGGCGCCGGTCGCGTGGAAGAAGAGAAAGTCCTGTCGGTCAAGATTCCGGCCGGCGTGGACAGCGGCGATCGCATCCGCCTGACCGGCGAGGGCGAGGCCGGCCCCCCCGGTACGCCGCCGGGCGATCTGTACGTGGAAGTGCGCGTGCGCGAGCACGAGATCTTCCAGCGCGACGGCGACGACCTGCATTGCGAAGTGCCGATCCGCATCTCCCAGGCGGCGCTGGGCGACACCGTCCGCGTGCCCACCCTCAATGGCGAGGCGGAGATCCGTATTCCGGCCGAAACCCAGACCGGCAAGCTGTTCCGCCTGCGCGGCAAGGGCGTGAAGTCGGTGCGCAGCCGCAGCGAGGGCGATCTGTATTGCCGGGTCGTGGTGGAAACCCCGGTCAACCTGACCACCGAGCAGCGCGAATTGCTGGAGAAGTTCGAGGCGACCTTCGTGGGCGACGAAGCGCGCAAGCACTCGCCCAAGTCGGCGACCTTCCTGGACGGCGTGAAGGGCTTCTGGGACCGGATGACGTCCTGACCCGCACGAGGGTCTGACCTAGAATGAGGGCTCCCCCCTGGAGCCCTTTTTCGTGTCCGCACCCCTGATCGGCATCGTCGGCAGCGCTGGCGCCTATGGGCGCTGGTTGCGCCGTTTCTTCGAGACCCGCATGGGCCTGGCCGTCATCGGGCACGATCCCGCGGATCCGGACTCGCTGCCGGAAGCCGAACTGGCGCGGCGCGCCGACGTGCTGATCTTCTCCGCGCCCATCCGGCACACCGCCGGGATCATCCAGCGCTACATCGGACTGGCCGGCGGCGGCGAGGCGGGGCGGTTGTGGCTGGACGTCACCTCGATCAAGGCCACGCCGATCGCGGCGATGCTGGATTCGCGCGCCGAGGTCGTGGGCCTGCACCCGATGACCGCGCCGCCCAAGGCGCCAACCCTGAAGGGGCGGGTGACGGTGGTCTGCGAGGCCCGGCTGGACGCCTGGCGGCCCTGGCTGGACGATTTCCTGCATGCGCTCGAAGGCGAATACGTGCGGGCCGAGCCCGAACAGCACGATCGCATCATGGCGCTGGTGCAGGCCATGGTGCATGCCACCCACCTCGCCCAGGCCGGCGTGCTGCGTGGACAGAAAGCCCGGGTTGGCGATTTGGCGGACGTGCTGCCGTTCCGTTCGGCCTCGTTCGAGATGGACGCGGCCATCCTGGCGCGCATCCTCTCGTTGAACCCGGCCATCTATGAAGACATCCAGTTCGGCAACCCCCATGCCCATGAAATCCTGACCGCGCTGCATGCCCAGATCGGGCGGATGGCGGCGCTGGTGGGCGAGGGTGACGATGCGGCGCGGGCGGCGTTTCGCGCGGAATTCCTGTCCGGCAACCGGGAGGCGCTGGGAACGCGGGCGCTGGCCGAGGGCAATTACAGCTACGAGCGTCTGGGCTATCTGCTGGCGGACCTGGCGGGAGCGCAGGCCATGAGCGTGCACCTGCCCGAAGATCGCCCCGGTTCGCTGCGCGCGCTGCTGCACGTGTTCGAGCGGCATGGGGTCAGCCTGTCCTCGATCCATTCCTCGCGCACCCCCGACGGCGAAGTGCATTTCCGCATCGGTTTCGATGCCGGTGTCGACGTGGCGGCCCTGCGTCTTGCCGCGGCCGAGATCGATGCCAGCGGGATCGGCCGGGTGCTGGTGGCGGCCGGCCGCTAGCGGTACGCCGGCGTATTGGCGCAGTGCATGACGGCGGCGACCGGTATCGCCGTTACACTGCGCCGATGAACAGCCATTTCACCCTGTCCCGTCGTGCGCAGGCGCTGACCAGTTCGGCGATCCGCGAAATCCTCAAGGTCACCGAGCGTCCCGAGGTGATTTCCTTCGCCGGTGGCCTGCCTTCCCCGGCGACCTTCCCGATCCAGCGCATGCAAGCGGCCACCGACAAGGTGTTCGCCGAGGCGCCGCAGGCCGCGCTGCAATACGGACCGACCGAGGGCTTCACCCCCTTGCGCGAATGGATCGCCGCGCGCCACAGCCGCGACGGCGTCACCATCCGGCCCGGGCAGGTGCTGGTCACCACCGGCTCGCAGCAGGGACTGGATCTGCTGGGCAAGGTGCTGATCGACGAAGGCAGCAAGGTGCTGGTGGAAACGCCGAGCTACCTGGGTGCGCTGCAGGCCTTCTCGCTGTTCCAGCCCGCGTTCTCGGCCATGCGCAGCGACGACGAAGGCATCGTGGTCGACGCGCTGGACGAGGCGCAGCTGCGCGGCGGTCGTTTCATGTATTGCCTGCCGAACTTCCAGAACCCCACCGGCCGGCGCCTGCCGCTGGAACGCCGCACGGCGTTGATCGCGCGTGCCCGCGCCGCCGGCGTGCTGGTGGTCGAGGATGACCCTTACGGCGAACTGAGCTACCAGGGCGAGCAGTTGCCCAGCCTGCTGTCGATGGATCCGGACAACGTGGTCTACATGGGCTCGTTCTCCAAGGTGCTGGCGCCGGGTTTGCGGCTGGGCTACCTGATCGCGCCCGAAGCGCTGCACGCCAAACTCGTGCAGGCCAAGCAGGCGGCGGACCTGCACACGCCGTCGTTCTCCCAGCGGATTGTCTTCGAGGCGGTGCAGGGCGGTTTCCTGGATCGGCACATTCCCGAAATCCGCACGCTCTACGGCAACCAGTGCGAGCTGATGCTGTCGGCGCTGCAGCGGCATTTCCCCGCCGAGGCGAAATGGAACCGGCCGGCGGGCGGCATGTTCATCTGGGTCACGCTGCCGGAGGGCGTCGACGCCAGCGCGCTGCTGGCCCGGGCGATCGAGCAGAACGTCGCGTTCGTGCCGGGCGCGCCGTTCTTCGCCGTCGATCCGCAACCCAATACCCTGCGCCTGTCGTTCGTGACCGTATCGGCCGAGAAGATCGAGCAGGGCATGGCGCGGCTGGGCGCGCTGGTGCGCGAGGAAGTCGCCGCCGCGGTGGCGTGAAGGCAGCCCGGTGGGCGCCCTTGCGGGAGCTACGTCAGTCGCGAAGGGAGAGCTGGTGTTTCAGAGCATCGCGACTGACGTCGCTGTCACGACAGGCGGCAGGAATCGCTCCCGCGTTACCGGGTAGCCGCGGCTGTCGTTGACGGGAACGCATCCGGTCGCGGCTCACGTCGCTCCAGCGAGGGGATGGCGTTGCCAGCTTCGCCATCGGGGCCGGCTCGGCTACCATGCCGGGCATGGAAACCACGCCCACCCGTCTTCTCATCCACGGCGCCTCCGGGCGCATGGGCCAGGCATTGTTGCGCCTGGCCGCCGAACAACCGCAGCAGGTGCAGGTGGTCGCGGCGGTGATGCGCAAATCGCCCGCGCAGCGGGTGGTGGAGGGCGTGCCTTACTTCGCCGCCAGTGAACTGGGCGGCGTGCCGGCGTTCGACGTCGCCATCGATTTCAGTCTGCCGGAAGGTTTCGATCCGGTGCTGGCGCTGTGCGCGCAGCGCGGCGCCGCATTGGTTTCGGGCACCACCGGCCTGGCCGGACCACAGCGGGAGGCGCTGGCGCAGGCCGCCAGCCGGATACCGGTGGCGTGGGCCTCCAACTTCAGCCTGGGGGTGGCGGTGCTGACCGAACTGGTCGAACGCGCGGCCGCGGCGCTGGGGGGCTGGGACTGCGACGTGGTCGAGTCCCACCACATCCACAAGAAGGACGCGCCCTCGGGCACCGCGCTGACCCTGGGCGAGGCCGCCGGTTCGGCGGGCGCCGCCGTGCATTACGCCAGCCTGCGTGCCGGCGACATCGTCGGCGAGCACCTGGTCCAGTTCACCGGCCTGGGCGAGCGCATCGAACTGACCCATCGCGCCACCAACCGGGACATCTTCGCGCGCGGCGCGCTGCACGTGGCCCGCCGCCTGGCAGGACGTGCGCCCGGCCAGTATCGCGTGCGCGATCTGCTCGACTGAGGCCGCGCGGGCGGCCTCATCGCTACCCGGCCGCGTCCACGGACACATCGACAATCGAAGCCTCGTCGGCGCGCGGCTTTCGCATCGCGCCGTCCGATGCGTTGAACGCCCGCGGGGACGCGCCCGGCATCTGTCTGCGACAGGTCGTCCCGGCGCGATCACCGCGCCGCGGCACGTGGTCGGGGAGTCCGGGCTTTCCGACCGATGCGCGCCGGAAAGCATGGCGTCTATGCCGAAAGTCATTTGACGGACGATTCAGCCACCGGCAAGAATCCGGACGCACCGCAATCGCGATCACCTGCTTCGCCCCGCCTCATTCCGTTTCGTTCCGTTCCAGCTCCGCGCTGCGGGGCTCATCGATGGAGAGCTAGCCTTGCGCAGACGTGACTTCCTGGCCTACAGCGGCCTCAGCCTCGGCGGCCTGATGCTGCCGGCGTACTTCGGCAAGGCCATCGCCGCCGAGGAACTGCAGACCTCCCTCGATGTCGGCCTGAAGAAGCGTCTGGCCGACACCGCCATGACCGCGGCCAAGGAGGCCGGCGCCAGCTACTGCGACGTGCGCATAGGGCGCTACCTGCGCCAGTTCGTGATCACCCGCGAGGACAAGGTGCAGAACGTGGTCAACACCGAGTCCACCGGTGTCGGCATCCGCGTGATCGCCAACGGCGCCTGGGGCTTCGCCGCCACCCACGAGCTGACCGCGCAGGGCGTCGCGCGCGCCGCGCAGCAGGCCGCCGCGATCGCCAAGGCCAACAGCAAGGTGCAGGCCAAGCCGGTGCAACTGGCGGCCACGCCGGGCGTGGGCGAGGTGTCCTGGAAGACCCCGATCCGCAAGAACGCGATGGCGGTGCCGATCAAGGACAAGGCCGATCTGCTGCTGGGGGTCAACGCGGCGGCGATCAACGCCGGCGCGGATTTCGTCAACTCGATGCTGTTCCTGGTCAACGAGCAGAAGTACTTCGCCAGCACCGACGGTTCCTACATCGACCAGGACGTGCACCGCATCTGGGTGCCGATGACGGTCACCGCCATCGACAAGGCCAGCGGCAAGTTCCGCACCCGCGACGGCCTGTCTTCGCCGATGGGCATGGGCTTCGAATACCTGGACGGCGATGCGTCCGGCAAGGTGGTCTCGCCCAACGGCGTGATCAACTACGGCCTGTCCTACGACATGAAGGAAGACGCCGTCGCCGCGGCCAAGCAGGCGCGCGCCAAGCTCAAGGCGCCGTCGGTGAAGCCGGGCAAGTACGATCTGGTGCTGGATCCCTCGCATACCTGGCTGACCATCCACGAATCGGTCGGCCATCCGCTGGAACTGGACCGCGTGCTCGGCTACGAGGCCAACTACGCCGGCACCAGCTTCGCCACCCTGGACAAGCGCGAATCGCATTTCCAGTACGGCAGCGACAAGGTCACCATCTTCGCCGACAAGGTCCAGCCCGGCAGCCTCGGCGCGGTGGGCTACGACGACGAGGGCGTGAAGACCAAGCGCTGGAACCTGATCAGCGACGGCAAGCTGGTGGACTACCAGACCATCCGCGATCAGGCCCACATCCTGGGCAAGACCGAATCCGACGGCTGCTGCTACGCCGACTCCTGGTCGAGCGTGCAGTTCCAGCGCATGGCCAATGTCTCGCTGCAGCCGGGCAAGCAGAAGCTCAGTGTGGCCGACATGATCAAGGACGTCGAGAACGGCATCTACATCATCGGCGACGGTTCGTTCTCCATCGACCAGCAGCGCTACAACGCGCAGTTCGGCGGGCAGCTGTTCTACGAGATCAAGAACGGCAGGATCACGCAGCAGATCGAGGACGTGGCCTACCAGATCCGCACGCCGGAGTTCTGGAATGCCTGTGCCGCGGTATGCGACGAGAGCGACTACCGCCTGGGTGGTTCGTTCTTCGACGGCAAGGGGCAACCCGGCCAGGTGTCGGCGGTGTCGCACGGTTCCTCCACCGCACGCTTCAACGGCATCAACGTCATCAATACCGCCCGCAGCCTGGGTTGAGGCATGACGCCGGGTCCGCCCGGCGCCATCGCTACCCGAGGTTCCCGACAGCGAAAGGCGGCGGAGCGAGCTCCGCCCTACGAGAGAACACCAGAACATGAGCATCCTGACCGAAGAGCAGGCCAAGGCCATCCTGGACAAGGTCATCGCGCTGTCCAAGGCCGATGAATGCACGGCCAGCCTGAGTGGCAGCATCAGCGGCAACATCCGGTTCGCGCTCAACGATGTCTCCACCAGCGGCATCGTCAGCAACGCCGACCTGGCCGTGCAGGTGGCCTTCGGCAAGCGCGTGGGCGTGGCCACCATCAACGAGTTCAACGACGCCGCGCTGGAACGCGTGGTCCGCCGCGCCGAGGACCTGGCCCGGCTGGCGCCGGAGAATCCGGAGTTCATGCCGGCCATCGACAAGCAG
>NZ_JANJUE010000332.1 GCF_024710765.1 Pseudoxanthomonas sp. | reverse complement strand
GACTCAGGACGAGTTCCCCCCATCTTCGGGACAGCGTCGTAAGCTAAAGTATTGGCGGGTTCGATGTGGGTATCGAACACAAGTTCTCGTTGGCTCTCGCGTGGTAGCGCACCACCACGGGACGTTCGCCTTCGAGGTGCTGTTCGAAAGGGTCCTCGTGCTTTTCGAAGATAATGTCTGATTTTAGCCTTCGGAAAGTACGCACGCGGCGTCCCGAAAAGCGCCATGGACGCGCAGTGCGGGTGTTTTCTACACTGGATCATGAAGCAGCGCCTGATCAAGGGAACGCTTCCGAAGTGGTGCGCGAGCACCCTTTCCGGCTGATGTGGTTCTCCTCTCCCTCCCGATCAGCCGGTCGTTTGCTCGGTTCGCGTCCATGGACATCGAACCGAGTTTTTTTTGACACGTGCTGGAGAGCGGCAATCAGCTTCCTGGAGCGATGAGGAGAACTTATGAGGCGCTTTTGAATTTCAAGTGGGATACGTAGCATGGGTTGACAAGAGAAAGATAACGTTGCGGCAGTGACGATGTAGCCAACGATCTCGAAGCCAATGTAGCGGTCTCGTGTACGAAGGGCTCGGCTGCGGTGCAGCTTTCTATAAAAATAATTGAACTCACCAAAGGAGAAGGTGTATGAAGTTGAAGATACGAAACCAACCGGACTTTTTTTCTGGTTTGTTCTTTATCGTTCTGGGCGTTGCGTTCAGTTGGATGGCGACCGGGTACAGCCTTGGAACTGCGGCAAAAATGGGACCCGCATATTTCCCGCTGCTGCTCGGTGGGCTGCTTGCAGTCCTCGGGTGTGTCATCGCAGCACAGAGCGTCACCAAGCATGCCGATGAAAAGAAGATTGAGCCTATGGTTCTGCGGCCGTTTGTCTTGGTCCTCGGCTCGGTCGCTCTGTTCGGCGCATTGTTAGTGCCGCTCGGACTCATCCTCGCGTCACTCGTACTGGTGGTTGCGAGCGCCATCGCCAGCCATGAGTTTGGCTGGAAATACACGATCCTGTCGGTGATTGTTTTGACCGGGGCGTGTTATCTGATCTTCATTTACGGGCTGCAGTTGCCGCTGCCCGTGTGGCCAGGAGTTCGATGATGGAACTGCTTCAAAATCTGGCGCT
>NZ_JANJUE010000092.1 GCF_024710765.1 Pseudoxanthomonas sp. | reverse complement strand
GATCCACCACCGGCGCCTGCGCCCGCGCCGCGGGCACGGCCATCAGCACGGCCATCAGCAGCAGCCACACCCGCTGCCCGTGCGTTCCCTGAAACATCCGGCGTGGGGGAGTCGTCCGTTTCAAAAGTTGATGGTGTGGGTCAACGAGATCACCCGACCGCGACCGGCAAAGTAGTTACGGTAGAAGTCGATCTGCGACCAGCTCAGGATGTAGAACTTGTCGGTCAGGTTCTCCACGCCCAGGGTGAACTTGCCGTACTTCTCGGTTTCATAGTTGACGGTCAGATCGTAGAGGGTATAGCCCTTGGTGTGCTCTTCACCCGAGCGGCCCTCGTTGATATCGCGGTCCAGCCATTGGGTGGCGCCCAGGATTACGTTGCCGCGCGGCAGGAAGTTCCAGGTCAGCGACGCGCCGATCTTGTCGGGACTGATGTCGTTGATGCCCATTTCCTTGTCGAGGGGACCGTTGGTCACGAACGTGGTCTTGCCGCGAATACGGGAGTACAGGGCGGTTGCCTTCCATTGATCGTTGAAGTTGTATTCGCCGTTGAACTCGTAACCCTTGATTTCGACGGGCGCGCGAACCATCACGAAATCGCGGCTGATCGGGTCCACCGCCAGGGAAACACCGAAATCCGAATCCGACTTGTAATGGGACAGGCCAAAGCTGCCGCGTTGTCCCTGCCAGTTCAAGCCGACTTCACGATTGTCGGCGATGATCGGCTGCAGATCGACGATGCCGGCCACCGTGGCCTGCGGGTCGTTGGGGCAGCCGTCCGGCTGGGTACCTTCCGGCGAGTCGTTGGAGCACTGCAGGTTGCGTAGCGGGATGCCGACGTTGGGCAGGCCGAAGCCTTCGCCATAGGACGCGAACACCGAGAATCCAGCCGGCAGGCGCCAGATGGCACCGAAGTTGGCGAGCGTTTCCTCGTAGGACAGCTTTCCACCCAGGACGGAGCGACGATCGCGGAACCAGGTGGTGGTGTAGTCGTCCACCGATAGCTCGCCATCCTCGCGGCGCAGGCCGCCGCTCAAGGTCACCGGGCCGATGTCATAGGAGAGCTGCACGTAGGGCGCGGTGCTCTTGTAGGTCATCGGTGGCACCCAGACGCGATGGGTCAATGCCAGGCTCTGCTCGGTCTCGTCTTCGACCAGGTCCAGGCCCATGCGCATTTCGAGGCCATCCACGCCGAACAGTTGCGGCCGCGTCCAGGCCGTGCGCAGGCCCTGCTTGCTGGAATGAATCTCGGATTGATCCCACAAGGTACCAATCGGCGCGATCACCGGATCCTGGCGATCATCTCCATTCTCCGCCGGATAACGCATGGCCTGGTTGGCCTTGTACAGGTCCACTTTCAGGGTGCCTGCGAAGAAATCACCATGGGTATAGGAGAACGCGAACTGGGTGAAATCGTTGAACTCGGCCCTTGAACCGGGGATACGGCCGCGTTCGGCGGTATCGGTGATGCCCTGTTCGCGATCGCCGGGAACCCAATGATAGTTGTTGTTCCCTTTCACGTTGAATCGACTGAAGGAACCCTGGACGCGTTGTTCCCCGGCCTCGCCGAAGTTCATGCCCCACTTGATGAACAGGTTGTCGGCCTTGGAATCGGAGATGGAGCCGCTCGCATTCATGCCAATCCGGCGACCGCGGCCATCGTAGGAAATACCGCGATCGATGAAGGAAGCCGCGGTCAGCAGGTCGAAGTCATCGGCCTTGTACGCGTACGTGACGCCCAGCTTCCAGCTTTCGCTGTCGTCGCCGTTCTGGGTGCTGTAGCGCGAAGTGACGGTGGTTTCGCTGCCGTCCTTGGTCGGGGTCTTGGACAGATAGTTGATGATGCCGCCCTGCGCACCGATACCCTCGGAGGCCGAGGGGCCATTGATGACCTCGATGCGGCCAACCAGGCCCATGTCAGTGAAGGTGCCGGAGCGATTGCCCTCGCGCAGCGGCGAGGTCTGCGGGATGCCGTCGAACAGGCGCAGGGCGATGCGCCCGCGCAGCGTCTCGCCGGTATTGCTCATCGCCTGCGAGGATTCCGAGTAGCCGGGCACCTGGCGTGCGAGCACGGCGGTCGCATCTTCGGTCAGGCCAAGGGTGCGCTCGACTTCCTGCTTGGACACCAGCGTGATCGCGCCCGGGATCTTGTCCACCGCCTTCGGCGTGCGCACGCCGGTGACGATGACCTGGTCGAGGTTGGTGGCTTCCACCTCGCCGGACTGGGTGGCGTCGTCCGGCGGCGGCGGGGTGTTCTGTTGGGCCTTGACGCTGGCGCTGACGGCGGCGGCCAGCAGGAATACGCCGAAAGCGGCGGGCACGTGCTTCATGGTGTTCTTCTCTGAGATGGTGGCTGCAAGAACCCCGGCATATGGCCGCGGGGCTCCCCGATGGCGTTCTTGTGGTTTCGCATCCGCGGGCGGCAGGAAAAGCGCCCGCGCTGCCAGGCGTTCCTCCCAGACGCCGGCGACAGCCTCGACAATGTCGACAGAGCCTAGGTGCACGCCGTCACGGAAAGAATCCTCCGCGCCTATGTTCAGAGCCTAGTTTTTGTTGGGTGATCCGGGCCGGCGGTATCGATGCAGTGCAACATCGGCCGCGATCAGGACAGCTGCGAAACCGCCTGGCTTTCCTGCAGCAACACGGTGACCAGGCGGATGCGCACGGTCGAACGCGACCAGACCATGCCGATCCGGCGCGGCACGCATTCGTTCGGCAGCGGGATCCGGACCAGGTCCAGTCCTTCCGGCCAGGGGCGGGCCCAGTTGGGCACCAGCGACACACCCAGGCCGCGGTCCACCATCACCGCGATGGCGTTCAGCGCGTTGAGTTCGAACCGCTCGTGGGGAACGATGCCGGCCGTGCGCAGGTATTCGTCGGCCTGGCGACCGCCCCACTGGTTGCGGTCGTAGCGGATCAGCGGCTGGGTGGCGAGCAGTTCATGCGGGTCCCGGCCGGCCATCGCCGCCGGCGCCAGCACCACCAGCGGTTCCTCGCGCAACAGTTGCCACTGGCAGGTCTTGGGCAGCGAGAACGGGGCCTGCAGCACGATCGCCGCGTCCAGTTCGCCGGATTCCACCGCGCGATAGAGATCGGCCGAATAGCCCGGCTTGATGAATACGTTGATCTGCGGAAACGTTTCCACCATCCGCGCCAGGATGTCCGGCAGCATGCCGGCCAGCGCGGTCGGGCACGCGCCCAGGCGCAGTTCGCCGGAAACCGCGCTGTCGTTGGCGACGCTGCGCATGTCGGCCACGTCGCGCAGCAGGTCGCGGGCGCGCTGGATGATTCGCGAACCCTCCTCGGTGACGCTGACGGTCCGGCCCACCCGCGCGATCAGCGAAGCGCCGAGTTCGCGTTCCAGGGTACGGATCTGCTGGGCCACCGCTGCCGGGGTGATGTTCAACTCACGAGCGGCCGCCGCCATCGAGCCTCGATCGACCACGGTGACGAAGGTATTCAGGAACTGGGTATCCACGGTTCTCCCCCTAGCGTGCGCTCAGCAGGCTACCGCAGCCCCGACGCGGGCGCGACAGGACCAACGGCAGGGGCGGAGCGCGTGCTCATTCGGCATCGCGGTAGATGGTCAGGCCCTTGAGCGAGCGCTGCGGCGGCGGGAAAAACAGGCTGGCCAGGTAGCCGATCACGATGCACAACAGGATCGAGATGGCCAGGTAGAAGTAGGGGTGGATCCACTGGAACGACCAGATGATCAGGGTGAGGATGATGCTGCCGGCGATGCCGATCGCCACGCCCTGCGCGTTGGCGCGGCGGGTGAACATCCCGAGCGTGTAGGCGCCGGCGAAGCCGCCACCCAGCAGGCCGGCCAGCTCGATGGACACGTCGAACAGCGAGTGGATGTCGTAGCGGGAAAGGATCAGTGCGAAGCCGATGCCGACCAGGCCGACCAGCACGCCGATGACCTCCGCGAAGACGACGCTCTTCTTCGGGTCCGGGTTGCGAACCAGTTTCTCGTAGAAATCCACGGACGCCAGGGTGGACACGCTGTTGATGATGCTGGACAGGGTGGACATCGCGGCCGCGAATATGCCGGCGATGATCAGGCCGGTCACCCCGGGCGGGAGTTCGGCGGCGATGAACAGGGGGAAGGTGGCGTCGATCGGCAGCAACGGATTCATTCGTTCCGGATGCGATTTGTAATAGACGAACAGGGCCGTCCCGATCAGGTAGAAGAAGAATCCGCCCGGAATCATGATGGCCGCGAAGGTCCAGATGGAGCGCCCCGCTTCCTTGTCCGACTTCGTCGACAGCACGCGCTGCATCAGTACCTGGTCCTTCGGGAACGTCAGGATCACATCGAACACCACCAGGAAGATGAATCCCCAGACGGTGGCCTTGGTCAGGTCGAAGCTGAAATCGAACAGCTTCATCTTGTTCTCGGCCATCGCGGTGCCGAGGAATTCCGGGATCCCGCCGTTGATGTGCCAGATGATGAAGCCGATCGCGAAAATGGCGCCGCCGAACATCACGAACACCTGCACGAAATCGGTCCAGATCACCGCCTTCATGCCGCCCATGGTGGTGTAGATGATGGTGAACACCCCCATGATCAGGATGCTCCACACCACGTCGATGCCGGTAATCGTGGCAATCGCAAGCGCCGGCAGGAACAGGATGACGCTCATCCGGCTGCCGATCTGCATGATGATGCACAGCGCGCTGGCCAGCATCCGGATGACCGGGTGGAAACGGGTTTCCAGGTACGAGAACACCGACATCAGGTCCAGCCGGCGCAGCAGCGGCACGATCCAGACCGCGACGAACAGCAGTCCCAGCACGGCAATCAGATTGTTGGTGAGGTATTGCCAGTTGGTCTCGAATGCCTTGGCCGGGATGGCGATGAAACTGATGGAGCTGGTATTGGTCGCGTACAGGCTGACGCCCGCCGCCCAGAAGGGAATGCTGCGTCCGCCGACGAAGAAATCCGACGTCGAGCTGCGCTTCTCCTTCAGGTAGAAGTACATGCCGATGCCGATCATCGCCGCCAGGTACAGCGTGATGACCAGCCAGTCGGTGAATTTCAGCAGGTACTTGCCCGATGCCAGCTGTGCCGTCGCCAGCGGCTGGCTTCCAGTCTCGCCTGGCAGTGCCCACACCAGGCCATTCCGCCAGCCGGCCGCACCCGCGGCGTCTCCGACATCCGCGTCTTGCGTCGCCCAGGCGCTGGTGATGGTGTGATAGGTCATCAGGTGGATGCCGCGGTGGTCGCGTACCAGCATCATCAGGTGCGCCTGGCCCAGCGCGCGCGCGGAGCCGGGCACGCGGGTGCCGGGAACCGCGGGTTTGCTCTCCCAGCCGCCGTCGGCGGTCCAGCGCCACATCGGCTGCGAGCCGGTTCCGTTGCCCAGGACGTACAGGGCATTGGTCTGCGCCAGCAGATCGCCCCGCCCGGCGCCGGCCGGCCATGCCGGTCCCTGGCTCCAGCGCGCCGGCGTGGCCAGGTCGGTTTGCCAGATACCCGCGCCCCCGTCGTCTCCCCCCGCCATGTACAAGGTTCCACCGATCACGGCGAAGCGGGCCCAGTCCAACACCTGCGGCGTTGCGGGCAGCGGCTGGCGCGCGAGCACGGTTCCGCTCAATTGGATCCGGACGATGCGACGGGCGCCCGCTTCATCGACGAGGGCGAACAATGCGTTGCCGCCACTGCCGGCATCGAGAATGCGCGGTGCGACGCCGTCTTTCCAGGTGAGCGCCTGCCAGTCCCGCGCGTCGGCGGACAGCGACCAGGCCGCCCCTTGTTCGCCCAGCACGATCAAGCGATCCGCGAAGGCGTGCAGGGCCGTGGGGGAAGCACCTGCCGGCAGCGCAGGCAGGGTACCGCGCTCGACCGGCGTCAGGTTCTCTGCATGCAGCGCGGGCATGGCGGCGCACAACAACAGCAGCAGGCAGGACACGGTGCGAAGAAAGCCAAACATCCCCTGGGATGCGGACAGGACGGCGGTTCGGCTCATCGGGTTTCCATGATTGCTTGATTCGGTGTGGTTGCGGCGCCGGACATGCCCGTCAGGCGCCTCCGCGGACGCGGGCCCTGCGTTTCCCCCGCGATCTTCATGCATCCGCCGCCGCGACGATGGCTTGCGCACGATGCAGGTAGGGAGGATCGATCATCCGACCTTCCAGCAGGAAGGCGCCCAGCCCCCGCTGCGCCGCCTCGGCGGCGGCCATGACGATCCGCCGCGCGCGGGCGATTTCTTCCTCGGACGGCTGGAACGCCGCGTTGGCCAGGGCGACCTGGCGCGGATGGATGCAGCTCTTGCCCAGATAGCCCAGGCGGCGGGCAATCCCGGCTTCGAGCCGGAATCCGGCTTCGTCCTCGACATCGGGATACGCGCTGTCATAGGCGAACACCCCGGCCTCGGCGGCCGCCATCCGCAGCGCGTACAGCACGGCATGCAGGTTGGCGGGATCGCGGCGCTCGATGCCCAGGCTTTCGAACAGATCGCCCAGGCCCAGCTGCAGCCCGGCCACGCGCGGATGCGCGCGTCCGATCTCGGCGGCATGGCGCAGGCCCGACGGCGTTTCGATGTTGACCAGCAGTTCCGGCGCCTGCTCGGTCGCCAGCAGCGAGGCCATCGCGACCACGGCGGTGGTCACGTCGCGGGCATTGTCGATCTTGGGCAGGTTGAGCATGTCCACGCGCCGGCCGGCCAGCGCGACCAGATCGGCGGCGAACTCCGGCGAAGTCGGCGCGTTGGTGCGGACGATGATCACCTTGTCCGCCGGCAGGCCCGGCCGTCCCAGGAAGTCGGCCAGGTTCGCGCGCGCCTCGGCCTTGCGCGGTTGCGGCACCGCATCCTCCAGGTCGAAGGAGATCGCGTCGGCGCCGCTCGCCATGGCCTTGGCGAACAGTTCCGGGCGACTGCCGGGCACGAACAGCTTGCTACGCATGGACCGCACTCTTCATGGCGAGGCAGTTTCAACGATGCGGACACAAAGAAAAGTCTTGCCCGGCATCTTCAGACCCAACATTTGCTTGCGATACCCGGGCACGCACGGCCCACGTCCCGCGCCGCCGGTGATCCGGCGGCCTTCCGCGTCGGGAGGCGCCGCCCGTTGCGCGGGAGGGAGGCGCCGCCGCCGCCCGCTCTCCCGCTTCGTCCCGCGGATTTGCTGCAACGCAACCCGCGTCGCCGCGTTCAGCGGCGGACGTCGAATCCCGCCTGCGCCAGGAAACCTTCCACGTCGGCCACGCCCAGGGTGCTGAAATCACCCGGCAACGAATGCTTGAGGCAACCGGCGGCAAGGCCGAAACGCAGCGCGTCGGCGTCGGTGCGGCCGCTCATCGCGCCATGCAGCACGCCCGCGGCGAAAGCGTCGCCGGTGCCGATGCGGTCGACGATCCCGGGAATCTCGTATTCCGGCGTTCCCTGCAGGCGTTCGCCGCGTCGCAGCGACACCGCCGACAAGGCGTGGTGATCCACGCTGCGTTGCACCCGCACGGTCGCGGCCATCCGCTGCAGGTTCGGGAACGCCGCGAACGCCGCCTGTGCTCCGGCGGCGAAGCGCTCCTGCGCGGTGTCGCCCTCGAACACATGCCCAAGCACCACTTCGATGTCGCGATGGCTGGCGAACATCACGTCCGCTTCGGCCATCAGGCCCCGCAGCAGGGTCGGCGCGTCGCCGTCCCAGGCCTGCCAGAGTTGCGGGCGGTAGTTGCCATCGAACGAAACCCGGATCCCGGCCGCGCGCGCGGCGCGCATCGCTTCAAGCGTGCCGCGCGCGGCTTCGGCGCCCAGGGCCGGGGTTACCCCGGACACATGCAGCCAGTCGGCGCCGGCCAGCAGCGTGGGCCAGTCATGGCGTCCGCCCCCCACCTGCGCGAATGCCGAACCGGCGCGGTCGTAGAGCACCTGCGAAGGGCGATGGACGGCGCCGGTGGTGAGGAAGTAGAGCCCCATCCGCCCCGGTTGCCGCTGCACCGCCGTGGTGTCGACCCCGTGCCGTCGCAGTTCGCCGACCGCGGCCTCGCCGAGCGGGTTGTCGGCGACCACGCCGACCATCCGCGCGGCATGGCCGAATCGCGCCAGCGACACGGCGACATTGGCTTCGGCACCGCCGACATGCACTTCCAGCGCCGGGGTTTGCAGCAGGGTTTCGCGGCCGGGAGCGCCCAGCCGCAACAGCAATTCACCGAAACAGACGACCTTCCCCACCCTGTCTCCCTTCCCTGTCAATTCATGTGCCGGACGCGGAGTGTACGGCGCGCGGCCATCGTCCGCGTGCCCGCATCGACAGGCCGCCGGAAACCACGTCGGAGCCGATGCCGGATCAGGGCGCCGGACGCTCCCAGCGGCGATAAGTATCGTCCAGCCCCTTGCGCAGGCGCCGGTAGTCCGCGGTGCCCGGATGCACGTCCAGGCGCTCGGCGACGGCGCGCCAGCCGCCTGCGTGATCGCGCGACCATTCGCGCACCACCGCGCGGCACGGTTGCCCCGCCACCTGCGCGACCGCGCAGGCCATGTAGATGTCGCCGGCGGACCAGTCCGGCTGTTTCATCATCGCTTCCACGTACGCGCGCGGCACGCTGTAGTAGCGCGACATCTCGTCGGCGAACGCGGCCGGGTAGCGTGCCGCGTAATCGTTGATGTCCTTGAGGTGGCGGTCCACGGAGGCATCGCCGCTGCCGGGCCATTCGGCCTGTGGCGGCGCGGGCGTGGCGGCGTCCACCGTCGCGCATGCCAGCAGGCCGAGCACGAGGCCCAGCCGGAAAAGAACGGTGCGGGAACGGGAAGACGCCGACATGCGGGCATTGTGCCGCAGCGGCTGCGCAAAAGCAGGCGGCCGGCAAAAAATGCCGGCCGCCATTCGGTCCTGCAGCGATGTCCGGATCAATCGTCGTCGTGGTGGCGACGTCCGTCATGGCGACGCCAGCGGCGGTCATCGTCGTCCCAGCGATCCCGGCGATCGTGCCGGTCACGGCGGTCGTGGCGATCGTAGCGGTCATACCGGTAGTAGCGATCCCGATCCACGTAGCGCACATAGTGCGGATTGTTGCGGTAGTAGCCGTAGGCGTTGCCGCGGGGCGGAGTGCGGTAGTACTGGCGCGGCACGTAGCGGTAGTAGGTCGGGCGGTGATAGCGATCGCGGACGATGACCACGCGATTGCCATAGCCGTAGCGGTCGCCGTCCCCATAGCGGTAGTAAGGCTGCCCGCCGTGGTACATGACATCGGCCACGTCCACGAGGACCCGGACCAGATCGTCGTCCGCGCGGGCCGGCGAGGGAGCCAGCGCCGCCAGCCCCAGGCCGGCGGCCAGGACGGTGGGAGCCAACAGACGCGTGAGCGAGAAGCTTGCCATGACATCCTCCGGTGGCCCGCCGCAGCGGGCCGGTAAGTGAAAGGTCCGGTTCCTGCGGGCCTGTGCGTGAAAGATGTCGCCTGACGCGTGAACCCGGATTTAACCCGGCGGAAACGGAATCGGGGTCGGTGATGGCGGACACCTTCCGTTCAAGCAGAGGCGTCGCTTCCTGTCCTGGGCCCGCGCCCCGGGATGCCCCGCGTCAGCGGGCGCGTCCCTCGATGACGGCCAGCGCCGCGGGCAACTCGGCCGCTCCGGCGACGGTCGCCAGACGGGGCACGTCCTCGCCCAGGCCGTGTTCGGTCTCCAGCGCCCAGGTGACGTGATAGGGCATGTGGATGCCCCAGCCCCCGAGCTGGATGACCGGCTCGATGTCGGAGCGCAGCGAATTGCCAATCATCACGAACCGCGAAGGTTCCACTTCCAGTTCCTGCAGCACGCGGGAATAGGTCGGAACATCCTTCTCCGACACCACTTCGATGCGATGGAACAGATCCGCCAGGCCCGACTGGGCGATCTTGGCTTCCTGGTGGAACAGATCGCCCTTGGTGATCAGTACGATTTCATGATCCCGGGCAATGGCTTCCACCGCTTCGCGGATGCCCGGCAACAGATCCACCGGATGCTGCAGGGTGGTCCGGCCGATCTCGATCACCCGGTGCAGATCGCGTGCGCTGATGCGCTCCCCGGTCAGCTGGATGGCGGTTTCCAGCATTGACAGCGTCATGCCTTTCACGCCATAGCCGAACACCTTGAGATTGCGCCGTTCGGTATCCAGCAGGTGCTGCTGCATGCGGCGGTCGCCCAGATCGATGTACCGGGCGAGGATGGCCTCGAAATCCTGCTCCGCCTGGCGGTAGTAGTCCTCGCTCTTCCAGAGGGTGTCGTCACCGTCGAAACCGACCCAGCGGATGCCGGCCATATTGCTGCCTTCTGTTCTTCGTGGGGCGCGCAGCATAACAGCGGCCCTTATGCACAGGGCGGCCCGAAGGCCGCCCTGTGTTCCGGTTCCGTCGTGTCCGCACCAGGAGCAAAGGGGTGCGTTGCGGACTCTTGCCTACTTGGCCGGTGCGGCGCCGTCACCCGGAGGCGGTGGCGTCTGATCGCTGGCCGGCGGCGTGGTGCCATCGGCCGGCGGCGGAGTCGTCGCCGGTGCGTTCGGATCCGTGGCCGGCGGCGCGTTCGGATCGGCTGGCGGCGGCGTGGTTGCCGGCTCCGCCGGAGGCGGGGTGGTTTCGGCCGGCGGCGCGGTGTCGGTCGGCGGCGGCATGGTTTCCTCTTCGGTCTTGCTGCATGCCGTCAACGCGATCGCGCCACCCAGCATCGCCACCAGCAGCCAGGCGGGCCGCTTGCGAGTCTGCGTGTTGCTGTGGGAATGGGAATTCATTCGTTTCCTCCTTTTGCCGCGCCGATCCGCGGATCGTGCCGCGACGGGTGAAAAGGATCAGCGGCCGTTCCCGGCCGGTCTGTAGGCGGCATATTCGGCCGGCGCCAGCTTGCCGTCGGCATCCTGGTCAAGCGTGCCGAAAGCCTGGGTGAGCGCGGGGTCGACCGCCGCTTCGTCCTTGCCGATGTTGCCATCGCCGTTGGCGTCCAGTTCCTCGAAAGGTCGTGGCGCGGGCGCCGCCGCATCGCTCGCGGGCGGTGTGTCGGCCTGCCGTGGCGGTGTTTCCTGGCGTTGTTCCTGCGCACCGCGTTCCTGCGCGGTGGGTTCCGGCGCGGATGCGGCGACCGGGGCCGCGAGGGCGACGGCCAGCAGGGCGAACGGCAGAGAAAACAGGCGGGATGAAGGTTTCATGCGCGTCTCCTTTTGCTTTGCGTGTACTCCCGACCGTGCGGTGGCAGGGAAGACGACAACGACTCGCTCGGAGGCGGAGGGCGGCATGGCCGCCCTCCGCGGGCGCTGGGCGATGGCGCCGGTGCGCCATCGCGTTGCGGTCACGATGACCGCGGTGCGCGTCTTACTTCTGCGGCTCGCTGTAGTTCTTTTCGACGAAGGACTTGTATTCGTCGGCGGTCAGCTTGCCATCGGCGTCGGCGTCGGCCTTGTCGAAGACCTGGGAAAGACCGGCATTGGCCGCGGCCTCTTCCTTGGTAATGTTGCCGTCACCGTCCTTGTCGATATCAGCCCAGCCCTGCTGGCTGCCCGACTGGGTCGACTGCTGGGCGGACTGTTCCGCACCGCCGGTCGCCTGATCGGTGGTCGGCTGGGCCTGCTGGGCCGGCTCGGCCTGTTCGGTCGGCTGCGGCTGCTGCTGGGCCTGCGTGTCCTGCGCGAAGGCCATCGGCATGGCGACGGCGGCACCCAGGGCGATCAGGGCAATCAGCGGCTTGCGGGTGTTGTTCTTGGTCATCGTCGTTTGCTCCGTTATGGAAAGTAGGAAGTGCGTCCTGTAGCGCACGATGCCGACGATGCCTTCGTGCTTCTGAATCAACCCTGCGGCCCGAAATGAACGTGCACGCAGGCTTAACCATCCGCGATTTTTTTTCGATTACTTGGTTCGTTAGCGATACGTGATGGCTATGTGCAAGCGGTATCGCAGCGTGATGCACGCGTCAGATCAGTGTTCAATCCGCGTATTTTTTTTGTTCCGGCGAAACGACTCCTTCACGCCGGCCACGGCTGAACCATTGCCAACCCATTACGACGCCGGTGAGCGCGCCGACGATCTCCAGCACCACGCGCGTGCCCAGCGCGTCGGGATCGTGGATTGCCTTCAAAGCGATGCGCGCATACAGCGGCGACTCCAGCTTCACCATGCCGATGTAGAACAGGTTCCAGGTGTCGACACCGGCGCCGATGGCGATCGCGATCAGGCAGGCCCAGCCCACCGCATGCCCGATCGACCAGCCCAGCGCGCGGCAGATCGCCTGCCAGCCCGCGTAGACCAGCAGGCCCACGGCGAAGGCGATCAGGCACGCTTCCAGCGCGCCGAGGAATCCGAAGTGCAAGGGCAGGTTCATGGCGTCGTGCGTGCTCCCGTCACGCGGAATGGGATCCGCGCGGGCGGATCGCGATGGGCCGGCAGTAGCCGGCGACCGATGGCATAGGATACGTGAGGCATGCCGGCGCCGTGCCCGGCGCAAGGGAGAAGCGGATGGATCGCCTGCTGCTGCTGGGAAGTACCGGCCTGGTCGGCCAGGCGGCGCTTGCGCTGGCGCTGGCGGACGACCGCATCGGCACCGTCATCGCGCCGACCCGGCGCCCGCTGCCGCCGCATCCACGCTTGTTGAACCCGGTCATCGACTTCGAGCGCCTGGATGCGGACGCGGACTACTGGCGCGCCGACGCGATGATCAGCGCGCTGGGCACGACCCTGCGCGATGCGGGATCGCGGGCCGCCTTCGTCCGCGTCGATTTCGACTATCCACTGGCCATCGCGCGCCTGCTGCACCGGCAGGGTGCGCGCACGCTGGCGGTGACCTCGGCTACCGGAGCGCGCGCGGATTCGCGGGTCTTCTACAGCCGTACCAAAGGGGAGCTGGAACAGGCGCTGGCCGCCTGCGGCTTTGCCTCGCTCACCTTCGTCCGCCCTGCCCTGCTGGGCGGCGAACGCGCGCAACGGCGCAGCGGCGAACACGTGGCGCTGCGCCTGCTGACCGCGCTGGATCCGATCGTTCCCCGCCGTTACCGGGTGGTGCCGGCGACGGCGGTCGCGGCCGCGCTGCTGGATGCGGCGCATGCCGGAGCCCCCGGCATGCGGATCATCGAATCCGAGGCGATTCCCCGCTGATCAGCCGGCGGCGGCGTGCAGACGCCGCATGCGCCACAGCAGCCCGCTGTTGAGCAGCAGGTAGTAGCCGACCAGCGCGCCGGCGAACGCCATCGTCAACGGACTGGCCTGCTGCGCCGTGGCCGCCGCGCCATCCGCGAACGCGCCGTGCGACCAGCGCCAGGCCAGGCGCCCGATCAGCAGCAGGGTCAGGATTCCGCCGAACCACGGGTTGGGCACATAGGTGGGATTTCCTTCGTGCCACTCCACCCGGGTGTGCCGGAGCGCGAACGCGCCGAGCACGAGCCCGCCTGCCAGGCCGCCGGCGATGCCGACCGCGACGCCCGGCAGGTACACCGCGGCGGCCAGCAGCATGGCCAGCAGCAGCACCATCAGCACCAGGCGGAATGCCGTGCGCTTCGGCTGCCAGGGCTGCCGGCCGAAGCTGCGGCGGATACGGCGATACATGATCCAGCCGATTCCGGCGGTGACGAGATAGGGGGTCAGCGCGGGCAAGGCGACGGCGGGCATGGCATGCGTTCCAGAGGATGGATGGCGCACACCTTAGGTCCAGGCGCCACGCCTGGACCAGTGACAGTTGTCATCAAATGCCGCGGATGTCCGGTTCAGCGCAACAGGCCATGCGGGACCTGGCGCAGCGGCTGCATGCCGTCGGTGGCGGCAATGGCCTGGCTCGCGCGATCCAGCAGGGCGTCGTCCTCACCGTCGATCACCACCAGCAGGCGGCCGGCTTCGATTTCGCGCTCGTAGTCCCGCCGCACCTCGCTGGGGACGGTCGAACCAGCCAATGCCGCCGACCAGCCGCCCACCGTCGCGCCCACGAGCGTGGTGATGAGCACGCCCATCGCATGGAAACCGGTTTGCGGCAACCACATGCCGATCAAGCCACCGACCAGGCCGATGACGCCACCGCCCACGATCCCGCGCCAGGCGGCGGGCATGAAATCGGTCGGCGATGCCTCCTTCTCGGCGTCGGGGACCTGGGTCATCTCGATGTCGGACTGGGCCAGGACCGCGGCGTGGCCGGGACGGATGCCGAGTCGGAGCGCGGCACCCATGGCCTGTTCCGCGGTACCCAGGTCCGGCGCGCTGAAAACACGTCGATTCATGGCGGACTCCCGTGTGCGGCTGTCATCCAGCCTCGGGACGACCATAGGCCCGTGCACGGGATGCGGGAGTGAAGAAAGCCCGCGCCCGCCAGCGTCCGGCGGGGTCACTGTGCCGGGCGTTCAGCTGCGCTCTTGCGGCCCAGGGCGCGCAGATAGAGGTCATACAGCGCGGTCACCTTGGCCACGTATTCCCGGGTTTCCGCGTAAGGCGGCACCCCGCCATAGCGGGTCACCGTGCCGATGCCGGCGTTGTACGCCGCCGCGACCAGGGTGAGGTCGCCCTTGTAGCGGCGCATCAGCAGCTTCATATGGCGCGCGCCGGCGTCAATGGACTGGGCGGACGAGAACGGATCGGTTACCCCGTATTCGCTCGCCACCTCCGGCATCAGCTGCATCACGCCCTTGGCGCCCTTCGCCGACACCGCGGCCGCGTCGAAATCGCTTTCCGCATGCGCAATCGCGCGCAGCCAGGCGTCGTCCACGCCGGTCTTCTTCGCCGCCGTGCGGAAATCCTTGGGATACATGTTCAGGCGCGGCTTGCCGACCTTGCCCAAGCCGGCGTGCGCGGGCTCCCCGGGCGGGGTGGCGACGGTGAACTTCAGGTACACGCGCGAGCCCGGCAGGTTGCGCGTGCTGTAGACCAGTTGGCCGTCCTGCTCCCGCTCGTAGAGGGTGCCGCTGAAGATGCCCATCCGGCCCCACAGGTTCGGCAACTGGACCGCGTCGTCCTCGATCTGGCGCGCCTCGCAGCGGGAGCCCGGCTCCGGCGCGGTGGCCAGGCTGACGGTGCCGTCGCGGACGCAGCGGTAGACCGTCCGCGCCTGGGCTTCGGGCAGGCCGAAGCCGGCCAAGACGGCCAGCAGGCAGACCAGGACAAGCAGGCGGGACGGGTGCATGGGGGCGGATTCTAGGGCCGGCAAGCTGAGCGGCAACCCCATGGAAACGGCCTTCGCGGCCCCTGCCGGACGGCCGGCGGGCCCCGCCCCTCCGGTTCCGGCGGGGCGGACCGCCCCGGCCCTGCTGCGCCGCAGCAGACAAGCGCGTAGAATTGCCGGCCCTGTCATTCCGCACGCTCTGGAGCACACGCATCATGGGTCTGGACCACGTTTCCACCGGCAAGAACCCGCCGGAAGAAATCAACGTCATCATCGAAATCCCGAAGGATTCGGAACCGGTGAAGTACGAAGTGGACAAGGAAAGCGGCGCGATCTTCGTCGATCGCATCCTCTCCACCCCCATGCGCTACCCCTGCAATTACGGCTACGTGCCCAACACCCAGTGCGGCGACGGCGATCCGGCCGACGTGCTGGTGGTGCTGCCGCTGCCGCTGATCCCCGGCTCGGTGATCCGCTGCCGCCCGGTCGGCGTGCTGCGCATGAGCGATGAAGCCGGCAGCGACGAGAAGCTGCTGGCGGTGCCGGTGGAGAAGGTCTTCTCCGGCTACAAGCACATCACCGACATCGACCAGGTCAGCCCGCACTGGCTGGAGCGCATCGGCCACTTCTTCGAGCACTACAAGGACCTGGAGAAGGGCAAGTGGGTGAAGCTCGACGGTTGGGGCAACGCCGCCGACGCCAAGCAGGTGCTGGTCGACGCCATGCAGCGCTACGCCGATCTGAAGAAGTAACCGGCTCCCGCGCCCGAATCGAAAAAGCCCGCCAATGGCGGGCTTTTTTTCAATCGTCCCTGCGCATCCCCATCCGCAAGGTGGTCAGGCCGATCAGGCGCGACACCACCAGCGCGATGTACATGACCCCGGCGAACTGCTCCAGCATCACCAGCGCGCGCGCCTCCGCCTGCACCGGGACGATGTCGCTCAGTCCCACGCCGGACAGCACGCTGAAACTGAGGAACAGCAGTTCCATCCAGGTGCGCGGCTGGTCCGCCGCCACCGCCGCAATGAAGCTGCCCGGATACCACTGCTGGCAGACCGAGAAAGCGAACGCGAACGCCCACGCCAGCAGGGTGAAGGTCGCGCCAGCGGCAAACAGCTCATCGCTGGTCACCTGGTGGTCCTGCAGCATGTAGGCGATCAGGCTGCCGGCGGTATAGAAGTACAGGCCGCTTTCCAGCAGATGCGCGAACACGCCCAGGGCGGCATTGTCGAAGGCGGCCGCCAGCAGCGACAGCACCATCGCCGGCATCGCCAGGGCCAGGGCAATCCACAAGCGGGACGGACTGCGGTTGACCACCCACAGGGCCAGCGCCAGCACCAGGATGCCGAACGCACCGAACACCGCGCGGCCGCCGGCGGTGTCCTCCATCAGCGGGTACAGCAGCACGCCCAGCAATTGCACCAGCAGCAACCACGCCGACGGGTGCCGGCGCGCGGTGACCAGCCAGCGGAGCCAGGTCATGCCCATTTCAGCCCTTGAAGTGGTAGACCAGCGCGTAATAGATGACGTAGATCCATGACAGCAGGCCATGGATCACCGCCCACAGCAGCGACTTGTTGGCGCTCCAGGAAATGGTGATCGCCAGCGCGGTGCCGAAACCGATGCCCGCCCTGGCCGCACTCGCCGCGCCGCTCATTTGCGCGGCGCCGCGGGAACGACCGGCGTACCGCTGCCGGCGCGGTAGGGATAGCGCGCGAAGATGTCGGCGACCGCCTGGTCCAGCCGCGCGGCGCGTTCGGCCGGCTTGGCATTGGCGACCCGGCCGACCGCGATGCCTTCCCAGACCAGTTGGTTGCGCTTGGCGTCGACCAGATCGAAGTTCAGCGTGCCCTCGGTGTACTGGTAGACGTTGGTGCGGTCATACCAGTACGGCACCGCGACGTACCGGCGGGCGCGATAGCTGTAGTAATAGTTGTAATCCACGTCCGGCATGCTGACCACGTCGGTCTTTTCCTGCATGTAGGCGTTGATGTTCAGCCACAGGTCCGGCGACTTCTCGTCGTAGACGTAGCCGCGCGACTCCATCTGCGCGCGGGCCGCGGCCTTGAGCCGGGCGCTGGTGATGGTGGCATAGCCCTCGCTTTCCACCGCCAGCGGCGAATAGAACGCGAAGCTGCGGTATCCCGCGAAATCCGCGGAGGGGTCGGCTTCGCTGCTGATGCGCGGGCCGGTGGCGCAGGCCGCCAGCAGCAGGACCCACGCCAGCAACAGGGCGCGGGTGAGGAATGAAGTGGCTTGGCGCATGTTCGGCATTCTCCTGTCCGGGACGCCAAGCGTCGCGCGGGCGCGGCGGCGGCACAAGCCCCGCCGGCCCGGAAAAGCGGCGAACGGACGCATCCGCCCGCCGCGTGGTTCAGCCCTGGTGATAGACCTTCGCGCCCTGGGCCAGGAATTCGGCCGACTTCTCGGCCATCCCGGCCTCGATGGCCTGCTGTTCATCCACGCCGTGCTCGGCCGCGTAGTCGCGCACGTCCTGGGTGATCTTCATCGAGCAGAAGTGTGGTCCGCACATCGAGCAGAAGTGGGCCAGCTTGTGCGCGTCCTTGGGCAGGGTCTCGTCGTGGAATTCCTTGGCCTTTTCCGGATCCAGGCCCAGGTGGAACTGGTCCTCCCAACGGAACTCGAAGCGTGCCTTGCTCAGTGCGTTGTCGCGCACCTGCGCGCCCGGATGGCCCTTGGCCAGATCCGCGGCGTGCGCGGCAATCTTGTACGCCATGATGCCGTCGCGCACGTCCTGGCGGTTGGGCAGGCCCAGGTGTTCCTTCGGCGTCACGTAGCAGAGCATCGCCGTGCCGTACCAGCCGATCATCGCCGCGCCGATCGCGCTGGTGATGTGGTCGTAGCCCGGCGCGATGTCGGTGGTCAGCGGTCCGAGCGTGTAGAACGGCGCCTCGCCGCATTCGCGCAGCTGCTTGTCCATGTTCTCCTTGATCAGCTGCATCGGCACATGGCCGGGGCCTTCGATCATGGTCTGGACATCGTGCTCCCAGGCGATCTTGGTCAACTCGCCCAGCGTCTCCAGCTCGCCGAACTGGGCGGCGTCGTTGGCGTCGGCGATGCAGCCCGGACGCAGGCCGTCGCCGAGGCTGAAGGCTACGTCGTAGGCCTTCATGATGTCGCAGATTTCCTCGAAGTGGGTGTAGAGGAAGTTCTCCTTGTGGTGCGCCAGGCACCACTTGGCCAGGATCGAACCACCGCGCGAGACGATGCCGGTGACGCGTTTGGCGGTCAGCGGCACGTAGCGCAGCAGCACGCCGGCGTGGATGGTGAAGTAGTCCACGCCCTGCTCGGCCTGTTCGACCAAGGTGTCGCGGAAGATTTCCCAGGTCAGCTCCTCGGCGCGGCCATCGACCTTCTCCAGCGCCTGGTAGATGGGCACGGTGCCAATCGGCACCGGCGAGTTGCGGATGATCCACTCGCGGGTTTCGTGGATGTGCTTGCCGGTGGACAGGTCCATCACCGTATCGCCGCCCCAGCGGATCGCCCAGACCAGCTTCTCCACTTCCTCGGCGATGCCGGAGGAGACCGCGCTGTTGCCGATGTTGGCGTTGATCTTGGTCAGGAAGTTGCGACCGATGATCATCGGTTCGCTTTCCGGGTGATTGATGTTGTTCGGCAGGATCGCGCGGCCGCGGGCGATTTCGTCGCGGACGAATTCCGGGGTGATGATCTTCTGGATGCTGGCGCCGAAGCTCTCGCCCGGGTGCTGCGCCAGCAGCAGCGCTTCGCGCACCGCTTCCAGCTTCTGGTTCTCGCGGATGGCGACGTATTCCATCTCCGGCGTCACGATGCCCTTGCGCGCGTAGTGCATCTGGCTGACGTTGGCGCCGGCCTTGGCCCGGCGCGGCAGCACCCGGCCGGGAAAGCGGACCGCGTCCAGCTTCGGGTTGGTCTCGCGCGAGCGGCCGAACTCCGAACTCAGCGCGGACAGTTCCTCGGTATCCCCGCGCTCTTCGATCCAGCGCGCGCGCAGCGCCTGCAGGCCCGCGGCCAGGTCGATGCGCGCCTCCGGATCGGTGTACGGACCCGAAGTGTCGTAGACGGTCACCGGCGCGTTCTCCTCGCCACCGAACAGCGTCGGCGTGCGGGTCAGCGCGATTTCGCGCATCGGCACGCGCAGATCCGGACGCGAACCGGTCACGAAAATCTTGCGCGAACCGGGAATCGGGCGGGTGACGGATTCGGAAAGCTGCTGGGTGTCCTGCAGCAGGCGGGAGGGCACGGCGTTCATCGGCATCGTCCTGGTAGGAAAGCGGGACGAAGCGGCGGCGCATGGAACGCGGGCGGATCGCTGGGATCGGTCGCGTCCTGCGAAGCTTCCCTACGCCGGTCTTAACCGGATCAGGTTCGAAGGGTCTGTCTCAACCGCCGCCCGACAGGCCGGCGATACCCCCGCTTCGGGCGCTATTAGACAACCAAACCGCCCGGAACGCCATTGGCGGCCGGTGGCGCCGGGCAGGATGCCGGGTTAACCTGCCGTCGGGGATCCAACAGAGCCAACAGGGGAAACATGAACGCAGGGAAGATTGCTGCATTCGCAGCATTGTGTGTATTTTCGTCGCACATCAGCGCGGCAGAGCCCGTCCCGGTCGAAGCCTTTGCCAAATCCAACCGCTTGCACTCGCCGCGCCTGTCACCCGACGGACAGCATCTCTCGGTGGCAGCGGACCTGGGCGACGGCAACCACGCGCTGATGATCTATCGGCTGCAGGACATGCAACAGACCGCTTTGCTGCGGTTGCCCCGCTACGAGTTGCCCGCGCAGATCCATTGGGTCAGTCCGAAGCGGCTGGTGATCGCCAAGGGCCGACAGATGGGTTCGCGCGAGGAGCCGACCCCGATGGGCGAAATCATCGCCACCGACTTCGACGGCAAGAACCAGAAGTACGTGTTCGGCTACCAGCAGAGCACGCGCACCGCCGGCATCGATGCAGGATTCGGCTACATCGAGGGTGTACCCGAAATACGGAACGGCCACTTCTACATGCGCCGGCTGTCCATGGGCACGACCCGCTCGCAACTGTATGACGTGGATGCCGAGCGCACGACCGCCCGCCTGGTCGCGGACATTCCGGTCAAGGACCTGTCGTTCACGCTGGATCGGAATGGCGTGCCACGCTTCGCATCGGGGACCGACGACGACAACAACTACCTCCTGTATGCCGCCGACGCGCAGGGTGACAACTGGAGCCCTGTTTCCGGCAAGGAACTGGGTGGAAAGTTCGTACCGTACTCCTTCTCGGCCGATGGACAGCACCTGTTCGCCTTCTTCAGTGAAGACGGCGGGCCGTCCAGGCTGGTCAAATCGGACCTGCGTGGGCAGAACCGCGTCGTGCTGGCCAGGGACGATTTCGGCAGCGTCGGCGACGTGGAATGGACCACCGCCCCCATGGAGCCCTTCGCCGCCACGCTGGGCGAAGGCAAGCCGCGGATGGTGTACTTCGATGCCGCTTCCGCGGAGGCGCAATTGCACCAGAAGCTCAACCAGAGCTTCCCGGGCATGTACGTCACCTACGTCAATCACAGCGGCGACGGCGCGGTCTCGCTGCTGTATGCCTACAGCGACCGCGATCCCGGCGCCTGGTACCTGTTCGACCGCAAGCAGATGAAGGTTTCCCGACTGCTGGCGGGACGGGAAGGCCTGGACCCCGCGCGCATGGGCGAACGCCGTCCGTTCCGCTTCAAGGCCAGCGATGGCCTGGAACTGGATGGCTTCCTGACCCTTCCGGCGGGCGTCCAGCAGCCCTCCCGGCTGCCGATGATCCTGCTTCCGCATGGCGGACCACACGCGGCCGGTGATGACTGGGCATTCGATACCGACGCGCAGTTCCTCGCGAGCCGCGGCTATCTGGTCCTGCAGGTCAATTTCCGGGGTTCCAGGGGGCGTGGTTATCGCTTCGAGCAGGCCGGCTTCCTGAAATGGGGTACCCGCATCCAGGACGACCTGCTGGATGGCGTGCGCTGGGCAATCACACAGGGCTATGCGGATCCCGCGCGTATCTGCTCGTATGGCGCAAGCTTCGGCGCTTATTCCGCGATGATGACGGCGGCCAAGGCACCGGAACTGATCAAGTGCGCGGTCGGCGTGTCCGGCCTCTACGATCTGAAGATGATGTACAGCAAGGGCGACATCAAATCGACCCGTTATGGCCGCAACTATCTCGAACGCGTGGTTGGACGGGATGATGCGGAACTGGCGGCCAATTCGCCCACCATGCTCGCGGCGGCCATCAAGGTGCCGGTGCTCCTGGCACACGGTGAAATCGACGAACGCACGCCGTTCGCGCAGGCGCGCGCCATGAAGGATGCGCTTGAACGCGCGGGAAACAAGCCCGAATGGATGGCCGTGCCCAAGGAAGGCCACGGCTTCTACAAGGAGGAGAACAACATCGCCTTCTACCAGCGATTGGAAGCCTTCCTTTCACGAAACATCGGTCCAGGCAAGCCGTGATCGTGGCCCGTCATCCGTCCAGGGCGGATGGCGGGCCTGTTGCGTGCTCCCCGCTTCCAGCCTGGCTGCCGCGCCTGTAACCCGCATTTCCGTCCCGGCTCCGTCATCAGGCGGCGTAAATAGGCGGGCTGCTACCATGCGCGCTCGCCGGTGACGCCATGCCCCATTGCGCGGGCTTTTTTCTCCTTCCTTCGGCGAGCGACTCCGTCCATGACAAGGAGGCCTGCGTGGTTTTCCGTATCTCCATCCTGCTGGTGGCCATCCTGGTCGCCGTCGCCGGTCTTGCGCCCGGCCCGTTCAACACCTGGATCCAGCAGCAGCTGGCCGGGATCATTTCCAGTGCCGGCTGGCTGTACCTGCTGATCGTGTTCGCCACGCTGGTATTCCTGCTGTACCTGGCGGTGGGGCGTTTTGCCAACCTGCGCATCGGCGGCGAAGATGCCGAACCCGAGTTCTCCAACGCCAGCTGGCTGGCGATGCTGTTCGCCACCGGCATGGGCATCGGCCTGGTGTTCTGGGGCGCGGCCGAACCGGTCTCGCACTATTTCAAGCCACCTGAAGGCCTGGTGCCGGGTAGCCTCGACGCCGCGCGTGCCTCGATGCGCTATGTGTTCTTCCATTGGGGCCTGCATCCCTGGGCGATCTACGCGCTGATCGGACTGGCGATGGCCTGGTTCCAGTTCAATCGCGGCGGCCGTGGGTTGATCAGCGACCTGCTGCAACCGGTCATCGGCCGCCATCATCGCGGCTGGATCGGCCATGCGGTGAACATCGCCGCGGTGGTGGCCACCGCGGTCGGCGTGGCCACCACGCTGGGATTCGGCACCATCCAGATCGCCGCCGGCGTGGCGCGCGTCACCGGCATTCCCGACTCCATCGGCACCGAACTGGCGATCATCGGCATCGCGTTCCTGCTGTACATGGCATCGACGATCAGCGGCGTGGATCGCGGCATCAAATGGCTGTCGAACTTCAATCTCGGCCTGGCCACGCTGCTGCTGGCGATGGTGTTGGTGCTGGGACCAACCGGTTTCATCTTCGACACCTTCACCACTAGCCTGGGCACCTACCTCAACCAGCTGGTCAACATGAGCCTGCGGATGTCGCCGTTCTCCGGCAGCACCTGGGTGGCCGACTGGACCATCTTCTACTGGGCCTGGTGGATCGCCTGGGCGCCGTTCGTGGGTTCCTTCATCGCACGCATCTCGCGTGGCCGCACCCTCCGCGAATTCGTGTTCGGCGTGGTGGTCATGCCCAGCCTGCTGGGCTTCGTCTGGTTCTCGGTGTTCGGCGGCACCGCGCTGTGGATGCAGATCCTCGGGGGCGTCGACATGGGCGATTCACTCGCGCGCGGCTACGAAACGGTGCTGTTCACCCTGTTCGATCACCTGCCGCTGTCCACCTTGCTGGCCGGCATCGCGGTGGTGCTGCTGATGATATTCTTCGTCACCTCGGCCGACTCCGCGGTGCTGGTGCTGGCCAGCATGTCCACCGACGCGCCCGGCGACCCGCCGCTGCGCCGCCGCCTGGTATGGGGCGTGGGCGTGGCCCTGGTCGCGGGCACGTTGCTGCTCGCCGGTGGGCTCGATGCGCTGCAGGGGGTCATCACCATCACCGCCCTGCCCTTCGCCCTGCTCCTGTTGCTGGTGATGCTCGGCCTGTACCGGGCACTGAACCAGGAATACCTGCTGGGACGCCGGCGCGAGCAGCGCGCACGCCGACTGATCATGGACTGGATCGCGCGTGAGGACGCCAACCAGAACGGAGGCGACTGACGCTCGTCGTCAGTCGATCCGCTCGGCGAGTTTCGCCAGCGCCGCTTCGTCGGCGCCTGTCAGTCCGGTGGCGTCGCCGAACTCCGGCCAGCCCATGCGCAGTCCGGCCATCACCGCCGGATCGCGTGGTTCGACCGCGAGCAGTTCGTCGCGGATCGCCGCGCAGTCCACGTCCGCCGCCGGACGGCACAGCAGCGGTCCGGGCGGAATGACCGGCGAGCGCCAGATCTCGTGCAGGCCCGCATGCGGTTCCGCGTCGTAGACATCGGCCGCCAGGGCGGCGACTTCGGCCCGGCCTTCACGCAGCCAGGCCAGCGATGCGGCATGCGAGCCCGCATGATCCACCGACGCGAACGCGGCCTCGGGGCGGGCGATGCCGAGATCACCCAGATGACCGCGCGGCACGAATCCGCCGGAAGCCGAGTCCGGTCCGACCAGCACCAATCGCAGCCTGGCCGCCTCGGCGGCAAGCGTCTGGCCGGTCAGCGGAAGGCGCGCGACGATGACCGCACGATAGCGTTCCGCCTGCGCGGGCGGAACCGCGGGCACCGGCAGCGTGGCGACACTGCCCGCCGGGAGTTTGAGCGCCTGCAGGTAACCGTGCAGGTTGGGCACCGCGACGTCGACCTCGCCCGCCGCCATGCCCGCGATCAATGCGGTGGGTGAGGCCAGCACGCGCACCTCGACAGGGCGTTTGAGCTGCCCGCCCAGGTAGTCGGCCAGTGGCCGAATCGCCGCCGCGCGGTCGCGTTGCGGATAGGCGTAGGTCGCCACCACCAAGGGCTCGGGATCCGCAGCGTGCGCCGGAACGGCGAGCGCCATCCAGGCCAGTGCCGTCAAACCGGGAAGCTTGCCGGTGACCAGGCGTGCGCATGCGCGCATGACAAGCAAGCTCATATGCGATCCAGCAGCGCCTTGTCGCGCACCGCGCCCTTGTCGGCGCTGGTGGCGAGCAACGCGTAGGCCTTGAGCGCGGTGGTCACCCGGCGCGCGCGCGGCTGCGCGGGCTTCCAGCCAGCGGCATCCTGCGCGGCGCGGCGCGCCTCCAGTTCCGCCTCGTCCACCAGCAGGTTGATCGCGCGCGCCGGAATGTCGATGCGGATGCGGTCGCCGTCGCGCACCAGGCCGATCGCCCCCCCCGCCGCCGCTTCCGGCGACGCATGGCCAATCGACAACCCGGAGGTGCCGCCCGAGAAGCGCCCGTCGGTCAGCAGCGCGCACTGCTTGCCCAGGCCCTTGGATTTCAGATAGCTGGTCGGATACAGCATTTCCTGCATGCCCGGCCCGCCCTTCGGCCCTTCGTAGCGGATCACCACCACGTCGCCGGCCTTCACCTCGTCGCCGAGGATGCCCTTCACCGCGGCGTCCTGGCTCTCGTAGACGCGCGCATTGCCCTCGAACACATGGATGGATTCATCGACGCCGGCGGTCTTCACCACGCAGCCGTCGCGGGCGATGTTGCCGTACAGCACCGCCAGGCCGCCCTCCTTCGAGAATGCATGTTCGACATCGCGGATGCAGCCCTCGGCGCGATCGGTATCCAGCGACGGCCAGCGGGTGTCCTGGCTGAAAGCGACCTGGGTCGGGATGCCCGCCGGCCCGGCCTTGTAGAAGGTGTGGACCTGCTCGTCCTCCACCACGCCCACGTCCCATCGCGCGATCGCGTCGCTCAGGGTCTTCGCGTGCACGGTAGGCACCTGCGTGTGCAGCAGGCCACCGCGCGCCAGCTCGCCCAGGATCGCCATGATGCCGCCGGCGCGATGCACGTCCTCGATGTGGTACTTCTGGGTGTTTGGTGCGACCTTGCACAGCTGGGGCACCCGCCGCGACAGGCGATCGATGTCGCGCATGTCGAACGGCACCTCGCCTTCCTGCGCGGCGGCGAGTAGATGCAGGATGGTGTTGGTGGAACCGCCCATCGCGATGTCCAGGGTCATCGCGTTCTCGAAAGCCTCGAACGTCGCGATGCCGCGCGGCAGCGCGGCCGGGTCCTCGCCGCCGTACCAGCGGTGGCACAACTCGACCGCCAGCCGGCCCGCACGCAGGAACAGCTGCTCGCGATCGGCGTGGGTCGCCACCACCGTGCCGTTGCCGGGCAGCGACAGGCCCAGAGCCTCGGTCAGGCAGTTCATCGAATTGGCGGTGAACATGCCCGAGCAGGAGCCGCAGGTCGGGCAGGCGCTGCGTTCCACCGCCGCCACCGCCTCGTCGCTGGCGTTCGGGTCGGCCGCCATCACCATCGCGTCGATCAGGTCCAGCTTGTGATCGGCCAGACGGGTCTTGCCGGCTTCCATCGGTCCGCCCGACACGAACACGGTGGGGATGTTCAGCCGCAGCGCGGCCATCAGCATGCCCGGGGTGATCTTGTCGCAGTTGGAAATGCACACCAGCGCGTCGGCGCAGTGCGCGTTGACCATGTACTCCACCGAGTCGGCGATGACCTCGCGGCTGGGCAGCGAATAGAGCATGCCGTCATGGCCCATCGCGATGCCGTCGTCGACCGCGATGGTGTCGAACTCCTTGGCCACGCCGCCGACGCGCTCGATCTCGCGCGCGACCAGTTGGCCGAGATCCTTCAGGTGCACATGGCCCGGGACGAACTGGGTGAACGAATTGGCGATGGCGATGATCGGCTTCTGGAAGTCGCCGTCCTGCATGCCGGTGGCGCGCCAGAGCGCACGGGCGCCGGCCATGTTGCGCCCATGGGTAGAGGTCTTGGATCGGTATTCAGGCATGGTCTGCGGGGGAGTCGTGTTGCGCGGAAGGCGGCGATTCTGCGGGCTTTTCATGGTTGCAGTTGCAACCATCGCCACGCAAACCGGCCTCTCATCGGGACATTACCGAAAATTTTCCCGACGTGCTTGACAAGCCGCGAACGGGCATGTTTCTCTTGCCGCATGTTGCATCGCCACACGCCCCTGACCCACGACCTGCGGACCGCGCCCAGCGCGGCCTCCATTCTCGTCGTCGTCCTTATTACCTCGCCAACAGGTGCGGGACGAACCGGCGTGTAAGCAGAAAACAACGCCAGATTCGCAAAAACCCCGCACTGAGAAGTGCGGGGTTTTTTGTTGCCGCAGTTTCCAACCCACCCTGCCCTTCCCAACTCAGGAACTCCGCAAATGACCACCGCCGCCTCCTCCGCCCCGCAACCCAAGATCGCCGTCGTCGGCTACGGCAGCCAGGGCCGCGCGCACGCGCTGAACCTGCGCGAGTCCGGTTTCGACGTCACCGTCGGGCTGCGCCCCGGCGGTCCCACCGAGGCCAAGGCCCAGGCCGATGGCTTCCTGGTCAAATCACCGGCCGAGGCGGTGAAGGACGCCGACTTGGTCGCCGTGCTGACGCCCGACATGGTGCAGAAACAGCTTTACAACGAGGTGCTGGCGCCGAACATGAAGGCCGGCGCCTGCCTGCTGTTCGCCCATGGCCTGAACGTCCATTACGGCCTGATCGCCCCGCGCGAGGACCTGGACGTGGTGCTGGTCGCGCCGAAGGGACCGGGCGCGCTGGTTCGCCGCGAATACGAAATCGGCCGCGGCGTGCCGTGCATCTACGCCGTCTACCAGGACAAGAGCGGCCAGGCCGAGGCGCTGGCGCTGGCCTATGCCGCCGGCCTGGGCGGCGCCCGCGCCAACATCATCAAGACCAGCTTCAAGGAAGAAACCGAGACCGATCTGTTCGGCGAGCAGGCGGTGCTGTGCGGCGGCGCGTCCTCGCTGGTCCAGGCCGGTTTCGAGACCTTGGTGGAAGCGGGCTACCAGCCGGAAATCGCCTACTACGAAGTGCTGCACGAGCTGAAGCTGATCGTCGACCTGTTCTACGAAGGCGGCATCACCCGGATGCTGGAATTCGTGTCCGAGACCGCCCAGTACGGCGACTACGTCAGCGGCCCGCGCGTGATCGACGCCGGCACCAAGGCGCGCATGAAGGACGTGCTGAAGGACATCCAGGATGGCACCTTCACCAAGAACTGGATCGCCGAATACGAAGCCGGCCTGCCGAACTACAAGAAGTACAAGCAGGCCGATCTGGAGCATCCGATCGAAGTCGTCGGCAAGCAGCTGCGCGCCAAGATGGTGTGGCTGCAGGCCAACGCCTCCCAACCCGATACAGAACAGGCCGCCGCCGCATGAACGCCGACGCTGCCACTGCCCCACGCAATGGCGCCCGCTGGTTGACCCAGGCCCTGGAAGCCGAAGGCGTGGACACGCTGTTCGGCTATCCGGGCGGCACCATCATGCCGTTCTACGACGCGCTGGTGGATTCCCCGCTCAAGCACATCCTGGTGCGCCATGAGCAGGGCGCGGCGCTGGCCGCCAACGGCTACGCCCGCGCCAGCGGCAAGGTCGGCGTGTGCGTGGCCACCTCCGGCCCCGGCGCCTCCAACCTGGTCACCGGCATCGCCGACGCGATGCTGGACTCGGTGCCGATGGTCTGCCTGACCGGGCAGGTCGCCACGCCGTTGATGGGCACGGACGCGTTCCAGGAACTGGACGTATTCGGCCTGACCATGCCGATCGTCAAGCACAGCTTCCTGGCACGGCGGGTGGAAGACCTGCCGGAGATGGTCCGCGAAGCCTTCCGCATCGCGCGCGAAGGCCGGCCCGGGCCGGTGCTGATCGATCTGCCCAAGGACGTGCAGATGGCCGATGCCTCGCATCTGCCCGATCACGTCCCGGCCACGGTCGACCCGGTGCCGGCTCCCGCGGACGCGCGGCTGGCCGAGGCGATGGCGGCGATCGCCGGCGCGGAAAAGCCGGTGATCTATGGCGGCGGCGGCATCTCGCTGGCGGACGCGGTCGACGCGTTCCGCCAGTTCGTCGAGGCCACCCGCATCCCCACCGTGCTGACCCTGCGCGCGCTGGGCGCGCTGCCGGGCAACCATCCGCAGTTCCTGGGCATGCTGGGCATGCATGGCACCCGCGCCGCCAACATGGCGGTGCAGGAAGCGGATCTGCTGGTGGTGGTCGGCGCCCGTTTCGACGATCGCGCCACTGGCAAGCTGGCCGAGTTCGCGCCGTTCGCGCGGGTCGTGCACCTGGACGCCGACGCCTACGAAATCTCCAAGCTGCGCGGCGCCGACATCGCAATCCCCGGCGACGTCGCCACCGGCCTGCGGACCCTGAGCGCGGCCCGCAGCACCTGCGAGGAGTGGCGCAAGCGCTGCGCCGGCAACCGCGAGCGGCATGGCTTCCGCTATGACGCACCGGGTAGCGACATCTATGCGCCGGCCCTGCTGAAGCGGCTGACCGAAGTGGCGCCCGCCGACACCATCGTCGCCTGCGACGTCGGCCAGCACCAGATGTGGGTGGCCCAGCACTGCAAGTTCGGCCATCCGCGCAACCACCTGACCAGTGGCGCGCTGGGCACCATGGGCTTCGGCCTGCCGGCGGCGATGGGCGCGCAGTTCGCCTGCCCGGATCGCACGGTGGTGCTGGTCAGCGGCGACGGCAGCTTCATGATGAACGTGCAGGAGCTGGCCACCATCGCCCGCTGCAAACTGCCGGTGAAGATCGTGCTGCTGGACAACAGCGCGCTGGGCATGGTCCGGCAGTGGCAGGAATTGTTCTTCGCCGAGCGCTACAGCGAGATCGACCTGTCCGACAACCCGGACTTCGCCGCACTGGCGCAGGTGTTCGGGATCCCTTCCCGCCGCATCGAACTGCGCAACCAGGTCGACGAGGCGCTGGCCGAACTGCTGGCCCAGCCCGGTCCGGCGCTGCTGCACGTCGCCATCGACATCAAGGCCAATGTGTGGCCGCTGGTGCCGCCCAACCATGCCAACAGCTCGATGCTGGACGCCAATCCCGCCAAGCAGAGCCCGGAGCCCTCCTCCCATGCGATACCGGCTTGACCTGGTGCTGAAACCGGCCGAGGGCGCGCTGACGCGCGTGATCGGCATGGCCGAACGGCGTGGCTTCGCGCCGCGCGCCATCAGCGGCGAGCCCGCGCCCTCGGACGGGCGCTGGCGCGTGCAACTGGTGGTCGACGGCCAGCGCCCGCCCGAAACCCTGCGCCTGCAGATGCAGAAAATCTACGACTGCGAATCAGTCGAGATCACCGCCGTCGATTCCGGGGAGGCCGCGTGATGAACACGTTGTCCGCCCACACCGTCGACACCCACGTCCGGAGGCGTCTTCTTCAACATCAGCCGTTCGCGTGCCGCGATGCCTGATGCCGGACGCGCCGCCAGCAGCGAAGACCCGGACGTCGGCGACGTCCGGGTCAGCGTGGCCGACGTGCTGGCCGCGCAGGCGCGCCTGCGCCGCTACCTGCCGCCGACGCCCCTGCACCATGCCGAACGCTTCGGCGTGATGCTGAAGCTGGAGAACCTGCAGCGCACCGGCTCGTACAAGGTGCGCGGCGCGCTGAATGCCTTGCTCGCCGCGCGTGAACGCGGCGACAGCCGTCCCGTCATCTGCGCCTCCGCCGGCAATCACGCCCAGGGTGTCGCCTGGGCCGCCTACCGGTTGGGCGTGCAGGCCATCACGGTGATGCCGCACGGCGCACCGGAAACCAAGATTGCCGGCGTCGCCCATTGGGGCGCGACCGTGCGCCAGCACGGCGCCAGCTACGACGAGGCGTTCGCGTTCGCCCGCGACCTGGCCGAACAGAACGGCTACCGCTTCCTGTCCGCCTTCGACGATCCGGATGTGATCGCCGGACAGGGCACGGTCGGGATCGAAATCGCCCCACACGCGCCGGACGTCGTCATCGTGCCGATCGGCGGCGGCGGCCTGGCCTCGGGCGTCGCCCTGGCGTTGAAGTCGCAGGGCGTGCGGGTGATCGGCGCGCAGGTGGAAGGCGTGGATTCGATGGCGCGTGCCATCCGCGGCGACACCATCGCGCGCGATCCCGCCGCCTCGCTGGCCGATGGCGTGCGGGTCAAGATCCCCGGCTTCATCACCCGCCGGCTGTGCGCGCACCTGCTGGACGACGTGGTGATCGTGCGCGAAGCCGAACTGCGCGAAACCCTGGTGCGGCTGGCGCTGGAGGAACACGTCATCGCCGAGGGCGCCGGCGCGCTGGCGCTGGCCGCCGGCCGGCGCGTGGCCGGCAAGCGCAAATGCGCGGTGGTGTCCGGCGGCAACATCGACGCGACCGTGCTGGCGCGCCTGCTGTCCGAAGTCCGCCCGCGTGCGCCGCGCAAGCCGCGCCGCCGCAATCGCGAAGGCGAACCTTCGCTTACCGGGACGCCACCGCGCAGTCCCGCTTCCACCCCATCCATCGCAGCGCCGCCCGTGCCCCGCCAACGCCGCGCTGCCGCCGTCGCAGAGGAATCCAGCTGGTGAATACGAACGTTCCCCAATCCCCCCCATCCGATCACGTCCGCATCTTCGACACCACCCTGCGCGATGGCGAGCAGTCGCCCGGCTGCAGCATGACCCCGCAACAGAAGCTGGTGATGGCGCGCGGCCTGGCCGAGTTGGGCGTGGACATCATCGAGACCGGCTTTCCCGCCAG
>NZ_JANJUE010000055.1 GCF_024710765.1 Pseudoxanthomonas sp. | reverse complement strand
CCTCCACGTTTTCCCGACGCAACTACGGTGCCCGGGTCCGCGACACGGGACTCGGGCGCAGCGATCAGTTTTCCCGAATCACGCACCACCGTTTCCACCCGCTCCTGCCGCCACCCCTCGGCCATGCGGGACGCCCGCCATCCCACATGAATGCGGCCGTTTGAACGAGTCATCCAAGGCGCCGCATTTCCTCCCAGCCTTCCGCCAACAAAGGAACCACCCATGAACCTGTTTGCCGACGATCCGAGGACCCAGCCGACGCCATCGCCGCTGTCGCGGAAGAAAGCCGCGGTCCTCAGTTGCGCCGTCGCCTCCATCCTGGCGCTGGGCGCCGCGCCGGCGCGCGCCCAGCAGGCCGACGACACCACGGTCGCCAGCGAAGGCACCGAGGTCAAGGAACTGGGGAGGGTCATCACCAAGGGCACGCGCGAAATCAAGGACGTGACCGGCGGAGCGCTGGGTGTCGTGTCCCGGCTCAATACCCCGTTCTCCATTTCCGCCGTGCCCTTCGAAGCCTTGCAGGACAAGCAGCCGGCTTCGCTGTACGAAGCCTTCGCCTCCGACGCCAGCGTCACCCGCCAGGCCGGCAGTGCCTATACCGGCTGGTCGTCGTTCATCTCGGTCCGCGGCATCCCGATCTCCTCCACCGACGGCAGCCAGAAGATCAACGGCGTACCGGTCACGACCTGGGGCTTGAGCCTGCCCATCGAGGTCATGGATCAGATCCAGCTCCTGAAAGGCGCCTCCGGCTTCATGTATGGCTTCACCTCGCCGGGCGGCGCGGTCAACTACGTCACCAAGAAGCCCGTCGAGGGCTCGCAGCTGAGCGCGGGCATCGGCTGGACATCCGACAACATCCTCAAGGGGCACGTGGACATCGGGCGCGGCGCGGAGGATGGCAGTGGCGTGGGCTATCGCATCAACGCGGTCCATGAGGACGGGACCACCTCCACCGGCACGGGCGTCAAGCGCAGTGCCTTCTCGCTCGCGCTGCAGGCCGGCATCAGCGAATCCCTCAAGCTCTCTTTCGACACGATCTACCTGAAGTCGGAGTTCACCAAGCCTGCGCCGATGGTGTTCCTCACCTCCTACAACCAGAGCGATCTGCCGAGTCCGAAGGGCGTCAACCGCAATGCGCAGGCCTCGGAAGCCTTCGACAATCCCAGCTTCCTGTATGTCGGCGCGGCCCTGAACTGGCAGCTGGCGCCGTCCTGGGACGCCGACCTCCGGTTCACCCACAGCAAGACCGAGCAGGCGTATTCGAAGGGCTACCTGACCCTGCTGGATGCCAGCGGGCGCTATCAGGATCGCACCTTCGAGAGCCTGCAGATCTACAACAACGACGCCGTCCAGTTGCTGGTCAATGGCGATGCCGACGTATTCGGCGTGAACCACAAGCTGGCCCTGGGCGCGACCCTGATCAAGCAGCGCGAGACGCGCGGCCTGTCCCACCAGCTTCCCGGCTACCGGAACTACGGATATCGCAACCTGTACACGAAGACGGACTTTTCATACACGCCAATCGCCGTGGAGGACCAGAGCCGGTTCCCCAACAACTGGAACCGCCAGCAGGCGCTGTTCGTCAGCGACACCATCCAGTTGACCCCGCACTGGCTGGCCATCGCCGGTGTCCGCTTCACCCGCTACGAGCAGTCGCAGACCCAGTACGCCTTCGCCTCGGCGACCAGCTATACCCGCAACACGCTCAATATCCGCACCAACGAGACGACCCCGACGCTCGCGGTCATGTTCAAGCCCCGCGCCGAAACCACCGTGTATGCCAGCTATTCCGAAGCGCTCGAACCCGGAAGCACCGTGGGCGCGCAGTACGTCAACTATGGCCAGCTGCTGGATCCCAATACCAGCAAGCAGTGGGAGGTCGGGTTCAAGAACGACAGCCGGACCGTGCGCTCGGCGATCTCCGCCTTCAGGGTGGACCGGGGAACGGCCTACGCCAACGAAAACAATGTGTGGGTCCAGAGCGGCATCAGCCGCTACCAGGGCCTGGACGGCTCGCTGGACCTGCGGCTGGGCGAGGATCTGCAGGTCGGCGGTTCGTTCGTCTGGCTGGACAAGGCCGACTATCTGAATTCTTCCTCGGCTTGGCTCATCGAGAAGAACGTGCCGGGTTCGTACCGGTACAGCGGGTCCCTGCATGCGGACTATTCCGTCCCGGCGGTCGAGGGGCTCTCCTTCTCGGCCCAGGCGCGCTACACGGGCGAGACCGTCGCCTACCAGAACACCGCCAGGCTGCTCACCATCAAGACGCCGAGCTACACCCTCTACGATGTGTCGGCGAAATACCAGCAGCTGGTCGGCGGCCACGCCGTCACCTACCGCGCCGGCATCAACAACCTGTTCGACAAGACATACTGGATCGGCGGGTCGGCCACGTACATGTTCCTGGGCGATCCCCGGACGTACTTCGCGAGCGTGACATTCGATTTCTGACCGGATGGCAAGACCCTGGCCTGGCTTCCGGCCGCAAGGGTGGCAAGTAGATGTTGATTGAGACCGTGCACGACCGAGATGGGGATGACATGACTGAAATGGCACTGGCTGGAACGCCGGCGAAACGCCGGGTACTGATTCCCTTCATCGTTGCGCTGGTTCCCATCAACCTGGTTCTTTCCATCGACCGCAACGCCTTCGTGGTGGTCGCCTCGGATGTCCAGCAGGAGTTCGGGTTCAATCTCGAACAGATGTCCTACCTGCTGGCATCCATCTCGTGGACCTACGCGATATTCCAGTTGCCGGCGGGCTGGCTGATCCAGCGCTTCGGCTTTCGCAGGCTGATGGCCATCGCGCTGGCGTTGTGGTCGCTGGCGGTGGGGCTGATGCCCATGGCGACGGGCTTCTGGAGCCTGCTGCTGCTCCGCCTCCTGCTGGGCGCGGCCCAGGCGCCGGACTGGCCGAGTTCAGTGGCGGCGATATCCCGCTGGTTTCCGGCGGACCGGCGGTCACGGTTCACTTCCATTGCCCTCTCCGGCCAGTACATCGGTCCGGTCGCCGGTTCCATTCTCACCGGCGTCCTCGCCACCCACTACGGATGGCGGAACTGTTTTTATACCTACGCCATCGTCGGGTTCGTTCTCTGCGCCATCTGGTGGGCGCTGACGCGCCAGGATGATGCCGTGGAAGAGAAGGCGCAGGCGCTGCCAGCTCCCCCCTCGGCAGGTTCGGAACTCCGGGAAATGCTCTCCACCCGGACCACCTGGGTGATGTCGTCCTTCTATTTCTGCCTCGTCAGCGTGCAGGCCTTCTTCCTGAGCTGGCTGCCGATCTACCTGATGAAGGAGCACGGCCTGTCGCTCAGCACATCGGCCTGGTACACCGCCATGCCCTGGTTGACGCTGTACTTCAGCGTCACGCTGTATGGATTCGTCGCCGACGCCATCATCCGACGCACCGGCTCCCTCAAACTGGCCAGGTTGCCCGCGGCCGTGGTCGGCCTGGGAATGGGCGGCATCTCGCTGGCGCTCGTCCCCTGGATCGGCAACGTCGGCTGGGTGTTGGTGACCCTGTGCTGCTCGCTGTTCGGTGTCGGCCTGGTGCAGGGAATGATCTGGTCCACCATCCAGGACATCGGCGGCCGCCGGACCGCGCTGCTCGCCGGCTGGACCTCGTTCTGGGGCAACCTGAGCGCCGGATTGCTGCCCATCATCATGGCGTATCTCGTCAACTGGACGGGCGAGTGGAAGTACGCGCTCTTCGTGCCGTTGATCTTCAGCGCAATCGGCATCGTCCTGGTTTTCCGGGTGAAGTTTCCGCCAGGACACGAACCCGTTCCAGGCGTTCCGTAGGCGCGCCGCCGACCGCTCGCCGGCTCGATTCGCGCGTTCCGCCGGCTCCATCCACGACAACGCGGGAATGGCGTGCGCCGCGCCGCCGCATCTTTTCTTTTGAAATGGACCGGGGGAACAGGCCGTGCTGACGTGGCTCGGATTCGGGATGGTCGCCGCTTTCATGGCGCTCATCATGACGAAGCGGCTTTCACCGCTGGTTGCGCTGATCACCGTTCCCATCGTATTCGCCATCGGGGCGGGCGTCGCCATGCCGGCGCTGGGCGCCATGATGCTGGAGGGCATCAAGACGCTCGCGCCCACCGGCGTGATGTTGATGTTCGCCATCCTGTACTTCGGCATCATGATCGATGCGGGCATGTTCGATCCGGCCGTTCGCCGCATACTCCGGGCGGTGGGTGGGGATCCGCTGAAAGTCATCCTCGGCACCACCGCCCTGGCCGCGTTCGTCTCGCTCGACGGCGATGGCTCGACCACCTACATGATTACCGTGGCTGCCATGTTGCCGCTTTACCGGCGACTGGGGCTCGATGCGCTCAACCTGACCTGCATGACCATGCTCGCCGGTGGCGTGATGAACCTGACCCCGTGGGGAGGGCCGTTGGCGCGCGCGGCCAGCGCGTTGCATGTGGATCCGGCGGCGGTGTTCGTGCCGATGATTCCCGCGATGGTGGTGGGAATGTCAGGGCTGTTCGGGCTGGCCTATGTGCTGGGCAAACGCGAACGCCGGCGCCTGGGCACGCTCGAACTGCGGGTCGCGCCGGAAAGCCAGGACAGCGCATTGCTGCCCCCGGAGGAGAACGCGGCCGCGCTCGGGCGCCCACGCCTGCTGTGGTTCAACGTGGGCCTGACCTCCGCGCTGATGGCATGCCTCGTGCTGGGTGTACTTCCGCTCCCCGTCCTGTTCATGGTCGGCTTTTCCATTGCCGTGGTCTTCAACTATCCGTGCGTAAAGCTCCAGCGTGAACGGATTTCAGAGCATGCGCGGAACGCCCTTCCTGTCGTGGCCGTGATCTTCGCAGCAGGCGTGTTTACCGGGATCCTGACCGGGACGGGCATGGCCGAAGCCATGTCCGACAGCTTCCTGGCGATCATTCCGGCGTCGTGGGGACCGTATCTGGCCACCATCACCGCCCTGGCCAGCCTGCCCTTCACCTTCTTCATTTCCAACGACGCCTTCTACTACGGCGTCCTGCCCGTCATCTCGCAAGCCGGCCAGGCCTACGGCATCCTGCCAGTGGAGATGGCACGCGCATCACTGATCGGCCAACCGGTGCATCTGCTCAGTCCGCTGGTGCCTTCCACCTACCTGTTGGTGGGACTGGCGGGGGTGGAATTCAGCGATCACCAGAGATTCACCCTCAAATGGGCGGTGTTGATCTGCCTGCTGATGATGGTGACCGCACTGGTCTGCGCCGCGTTTCCCTTCAGCGCGCGCTGAGCGGTCGCCGGTTGTTCCGGCGATTCTCGACGACGTGCCGCACGACGATGGGGGCGACAATGCTCGACGCGCACTTTGCGCGCCGTATTTCGATTCATGGCCCGCCGTATTCCGGTGAGCACTACCCTTTGTGGCTCAGACATGGTTTTGCCCCCAGCATCTTGGCCCGGCTCGCCTCCCTTGCAGGCTGATCAGGCGCCGTGATAGCGTTCCAGCACTTCCCACCCTCCTGTTCGAGCATGAAGTATTGATTCGCAGGCGGATTGCCTGCTTCGCTACGGAATCCTGGATTCAATGAGCCTGGCTCATAAGCGAAAGGTACAGGCCGGCTCCAGGCGCCGGCCCCCTGTGAGAAGTTCCAGGCCTACGCCACGGCGAACATTCTCCTCTTCTATCTCGGAGTCCGCGGCTCGCCATAGAGATAGATCTACCTGGCTACACACGCTTTACCGGTCAAGACCGACCCATGAATGCTCTATCCGGCTTTGACGCTGTCACGGCCTGGCGGGCATTTCCATAAATTTCAACGAATCAGGAACGTGCTATGAGCAATTCACTCAGTGGCGGCGTACGCGTGCGCGCCGACAACGGAAAGTTTTATGACGTGGAGGCAGCCGACTTTGAACTCGCGGAAAGCGGGCGACGCCATCTTGGCGACGGGGAATACCAGTTCGAACGCCTGTATGTGGCCAACATCTCGACCGATGACGTCAACATCGAAGTCCGGTTCGAGGTCGCGAGTCGAAACGGGGTGGTGAGCGCCCACACACCGACGGTGTCCGATGCCACCTACATTGAAGACGATCTGGAGGAAGTTTCCGTCGATGAAGATGACGACGAGGATGAGGACTTCGACTAGGCCCTCATTCGCGGAAGGTCCGGCTACCACCGGACTTCCCCATGCTTGCGGATTCCCAGTCTGACTGTACGGCTGTGTCGACTAGGGACTGGTACTGACCATTGGGGGGCAGAATGATAGGGCGACCAATCTGCAGCAAAGTCCGCTTTCGACCTATTCCGTTGAAAAACTCTGTTCTTGAGCGGAGTGCCATGTGACCAAGCAGCTGGAGCCAAGGTTGTTCGATAAGGG
>NZ_JANJUE010000011.1 GCF_024710765.1 Pseudoxanthomonas sp. | reverse complement strand
GCCGGTGGCTGCTCGTGCGCCGCCCTTGATCGCAGCGCCGTTGCCTCTCGAATACGGGTGGCGGACCACGCGCGCCCCGGCCTTCGCGGCGGCTTCGCCCGTTCCATCGTTCGATCCATCGTCGACCACGATGATCTCGGCCTCGGGCAGCAGTGCGCGAATCCGCATCACTACATCGCGGATGGGAGCCGACTCGTTACGTGCAGGAAGTACGACCGATACCTGTGGTTTCATGGTGTCGAGCCTGTCTTTGCGTCACCTGTGCGCTGCGGATGACCGCTTGCGGCCCCGAGTATGGCCTGCATCGATTCATCGCATTGCTTGCGGGCTGTGCGGGCGAGTACCGGGTGCTTCGGCAGGTCTCGGCACAGTTCCTCTCGGTGGAAGGATTCTGCATCCTCGATCGCGTTCCGTTCGAGCAGTCTGCGAATGATCGCATGGCCGAGCGCGCGGTCCCGATCTGCTGCCCAGGCCTTCTTCAAATGGTCCAGTGCGGAACTCGTGTCACCCCTGGCCACTGCGATCCGTTGCAAGTTGATGTGGATGGACTTGCGGCTGAGGGCGCCGAGGCCCAGCGTCTGGTGCCGAAGGAGGCTGCGGTTGAGCACTTCGAGCTGATCGTAATCCACGAGAGTGCACTTCCCTTCCTCGATTGCATTGTGCATCGCATTCAACGCCGACGCTGCCCCTCCGACGTTACGGGCCTCGATGGCCAGGTCTTCCGTCCGGGTGATGTAGTCCCGCGTGCGTTGCGCGTCACCCGCTGCGCAGGCGAGGAGTGCGGCCTGGGCGACCGAGGCGAGGCACTTGGGGCAATCATCCACCTGGATCCGCATGACCTGGTAGGCCTCGTCGAGACGTCCCTGCTCGAGGTAGAGAAGCGCCAGGTGCTCTGCGGCGCGCGGGGACTTGTAGGCATGGACGAACCAGGTTTCCGCCGCGTCGAGCTTGTCGCCCCAGAGGCTGGTCACATGGAACAGAATTGCCGCCAAGGTTGCGAGATAGGCTGCGAAGCCCGTGATGGCGATCCGACGGTACGGCGCCGGAGTGCGCCCGATGGCCCAGGCGAGCGCCAGGCAAGGCCCGACGAGCGCGAGATAGTTGCGATGCTCGAAATACAGCTCCAGTCCGACGACGCTGGATTCGAGCAGATGGGCCGCGAGAAACCAGAGCACGGCGAAGGCTGCGACCGGATGGCTGCGGCGGAGGCGGATCGCGAGCGCTGCGAGCGTCGGCCACAGGATGGCTGCGAAGAGGGCGAGGGGGTGCTCGGCGAGCGAGCTGATCTTGGGGTAACCGTCGTGAAAGGGATGGAGACCGTAGGGCCGGGGTGCAAAGGCCTCGCGCAGGTATTCGAGCAGGATCAGCGGTTGGGTCTGGAGGCGTTCGAGCAGGTTGAACTCGCGTCCCCAGAACACACCGCCGGAGCGGATGGCGCCGTATGCAAGGTAGGCGAGGATGATCGCGAGCGCCGCGCCTCCCGCGAATGTGCGCAGGGCCCTAAGTCGACCCGGTGAAGTGCGGTCGGCGAGCAGGGTGGTCTGCAGCACGAGCGCGAAGACCGGCAGCAGGATGCCATTTTCCTTGGCGAGCATCGCAAGCAGGGTGAATCCCACCAGGCCGAACGCCTGCAGGGCTGCGCCGAGCGCCGGACGCCGATCCTCGATTGCGATGCCCTGCAGATGGATCAGCAGGCCGGCAAGCACGAAGAAGGCCGACAGCGTCGCCATGCGCTGCACCGCGATCAGCGAAGAGGACACCTGCAGCGGCATCAGCATCCAGAGTGCGGAGGCGCCGATCGCGATCCAGGCCAGCGTGCTGCCCTTGAGGCCGCACAGGCTCAGCAAGCGATGCGCGAGCAGGGCGACCAGCGTGCCGTTGGCAAGGTGCAGCAGCACGTTGAAGAGAAGGATGTTCTCGATGCTTCCGGGCCAGTCCTCGATGTGCAGCAGGAAGCTGAGCATGGAGAGCGGACGGCCGAGCGGTCCGGAGATCTCCGAGGACAGGTAGTAGAGCGCGGAGTCGAGGTCGACGACGTTGGCCAGGCCGGAGAGGGGGCGGATGTCGTCGTAGTAGAGCGCCCCTCCTAGACCAGGGCGGTAAAGGAGGTAGGTCCCGAGGAGCAGCAGAGCGAACCCGGCCCAGGCCGCGGGGCGGAACGGGGGTTTCGCGGCGTATGGCATCGTTTTCTGTGGCGTTCTGGTCGTTGGAAAAGACAAGGGGACCGAAACCCGGTCCCCTTGTCGTGAAGAGTCAGCCGATCAGATTAGCCGCCGCAGGTCTTCGGCAGGTATTTCGCCGGTGCGTTCGAAGAGCATGCCCATCCACCAGTGCTCGCAGTACGGGTCCAGGTGATGGTCTTGCCGACGACTTGCGAGGGCGCGTTCTTGATCGTGCAGACGATCGTGGTCGTGTTTGCAGTGATCGTGCAGTTGCCCGTCGATCCCTGCAGTCCGATGTCGCCAGGAGCGCTGATGCTTTGCGCGTTATTGCTTCGCTCCTCGAAGGCCGTTCTGCCAGACGAGATTTCCGAAAGACCCGCGGCAACCTTCGCCTTGGCCTGGTAATCCGAATATGCCGGCAGCGCCACGGCAGCCAGGATGCCGATGATCGCCACGACGATCATCAACTCGATGAGGGTGAAACCATTCTGCAGTTGATTGCGAACCTTCAAGTGCTCAGCTCCCGATTCGGTTGTTGACTAACTG
>NZ_JANJUE010000248.1 GCF_024710765.1 Pseudoxanthomonas sp. | reverse complement strand
GGACATCACGGAGACCCTCGAAGCCGCCGGTCACGAGGCCTGGTGCGTCGGCGGCGCCGTGCGCGACGCCCTGCTCGGCATCGCCACCCTCGACTGGGACATCGCGACGAGTGCGCGGCCGGAACAGGTGCAGAAGCTCTTCAAGCGCACCATCCCCGTCGGCATCCAGTTCGGCACGGTGGGCGTGCTGGATCGTGATGGCGTGCTGCACGAAGTCACGACGTTCCGGCACGACGTGGAGACCGATGGACGGCACGCCGTCGTGAAGTTCGGGGCCTCGCTCGCCGAGGACCTCGCGCGGCGCGACTTCACGATCAACGCGATTGCGGTGCACCCCGAGACGCTCGAGGTGCGCGATCCCTTCGATGGGCGCGCGGACCTCGCCCAGCGCATCGTGCGCTGCGTGGGCGAGCCCGCGGAGCGGATGCGCGAGGATCGTCTGCGGGCGTTGCGCGCCCTGCGCTTTGCGGGCCGCTTTGATTTTGCGCTGGACCCCGCGACCTGGACGGCGATCGAGGAGAGCGCGCCGCATCTCTCGCGTCTCTCGATGGAGCGCGTGAAGCAGGAGCTCGAGAAGGTGATGGAGCAGGTGGCGCGGCCCTCGGTCACGCTGCAGCGGTATCGCGACGCGGGGATCTTCGCGTCATTGATTCCGCTGTTGGCCGATGCCCCGCAGGCGCGTTTCGCGGCAATCGACCATCTCGCGCGTCCGGCGTTGGTGCGGCGCCCCGACCGGCGAATGCTGCGGCTGGCCGCGCTCTTCGTGGAGCCGGGCGCGGCGCCGGCGCGGACGCTCGAGCGCGACTTGAAGGCGTTGAAGTTCTCGAACGATGAAGTGCGCGCAACGCTCACGTTGGCGCGAGGGGCGGCCGAGGTGACGATGGATCGGCTGTGCGTGATTGCGGCGTCGGCATCGGGCTCGGCGGTGGCAGCGGGTGCTGCATCCCACGATGCGGTCTCGAGCGAAATCAGCAGCGCCGAGTCGCTCGAGATGCGGCGCGGGATCGCCCGCGTG
>NZ_JANJUE010000238.1 GCF_024710765.1 Pseudoxanthomonas sp. | reverse complement strand
CGGCACTTGGCCGACTTCCTGACGTCCCATCATCGCGTGAACTTCCGCTCGATCGATGGGACGTCAGTGAATCAGCATCAGCCGGCCGATTCAACAGAGTTTTTCAACGGAATAGGCCGTTAGCGATCATTGACACCCAATGGCCAGTACCAGCACCCCGTCCAGCCCTAACCGGCACGGTCCAGTTCACTCCAGCGCCCGCACATGCTCCCTGAAAGGCCCGGACGTCCGGGCCTTTCAGGGGTATCGAGACCCGCCGGCCAGCGCTGGGTTTGTCCGGGAAAAAAGAAGACCCGGCTTGCGCCGGGTCCAAGGGAACCACAAAGAGCGTTCGGCAATCAGAATGTATACCGATAGTTGGCGAACACCTGTCGCCCCACCGGGCTGAAGGCCCGCCAGAAATAGGGATAGCTGGTGTAGCTGTCATCGCGGGGATGCAGGTTGTCGAAGACGTTGACCACGCTGACGCCGATGGTGGCTTTCGGCGTGATCTTCTTCTGCACGTCCAGGTTCCAGAGCAAGTACGGCGCGATGCGGGTGGATTCGTCCCAGCTGGGCAGTGATCCGTAGCGGTATCCGTACAGGTTGGTCTGCCAGTCGTTCTTCTCCCAGCCGACCATCCAGTTGGCGCGGCTGCGGAAGTTGAAGTAACGCCGGCCGTCGCGGATGTTCTCCACCTCGTCGTCGGCGAAGCGCTGCAGATCCAGCTTCGTGACATGGGTGTAGTTGGCCTGGAAGCTGAACTTGCCCCGGCGGTCCGTGTCCAGCGCGTACTTCCAGGTGACATCGAATCCGTCCGTGCGGATCATCGACTGGTTGACGGGATAGGCGGAGTAACGATCCACCTTGCCATTGCCCAAGGAGGACTCGTCACGACTGATGAGACCCATGAAGTGGGTGCAGGAGGGCGAACCGCCGTCCACCGGGTTGCCCCGGATGTCCGTGCCCAGGCGGCAGTCGGCGTAGGTGCGCATCAGATAGTCGGAATCGATTTCGCCTACCTGGTTTTCCAGCTTGATGCTGTAGTAGTCCAGGCTCACGGACATCTGGTCCATCACGTCCCAGACCACGCCCACGGTGTTGGAGCGGCCCTCTTCCTCCACCAGGTCCTTCCGGCCCTCGTAGGTGCGGAACACCTGGTAGTTGTAGTCCGGACCCGAGCAATCCGGGGAGGTCGGGTCGATGCCCTTCGTCCGGCAGAGGTAGGCGTCGGTGATGTAGGTATAGCCGCCGGAGTTGCCCGAGTAGACATAGTGCATGTCGGGCGCCCGGAAGCTGGTCGCGTGGGTGCCACGCAGCAGCAGCGAACTCACCGGACGCCACTCCAGGCCCGCCTGCCAGGTGAATGCGCCATCCACATCGGTCTGGTCGTCGTAGCGGTCATAGCGTCCGGCCAGGTTGGCCTTCAGGTTGTGCAGGATGGGCACGCCAAACTCCAGGCCGAGCGCGTAGCGATCCCGGCTTCCCCCACCCCGCGTACTGGTCAGGTTGTAGATGCTGTCCTTGCCGGTGTAGTCAGGGGTGCTGCGCGGATCCGGATTGATCGCGTATTTCTGGCGTGCGCCTTCCAGCACGAACGCCATGCCGACCGGCCCGGCCGGCAGATCGAACAGATCGCCGGTGACGGCGAACTGGCCCTGGGTGGATTGGGATTCGGCGGTCGAATGGACGGTGGTGATCAGCGATTGGTAGTCCGCCGGCGACATCGGACTGAACAGGCGGTCCACCCGGACGTGATAGCTCGGATACTTGTTTGTCCCGACATACCCGAGCAGGTCGCCGAAGAAGTAGTCGTTGATGCGGTCCGTCGTGAAGTACGGCATCTCGATGGTCATGTCGTAGCGCGCGTGCGAGAGGCCGGCATCCCAATCGAAACGCCCATCCCACCACGAGCCCCGCAGTCCCAGGTTCAGGCTGAAGGTTTCTTCCTCGAACACGGACTTCTGCGGCCCCCCGGTCTCGGCGGGAGTGAAGATGCGTTGCGCCTGCAGGTATCCGAGGTCCGGGTCATGCACCCAGCCGGCGGTCTGCCAGAAGCGCGTCGCGCTCGCGCCGGTGTTCTTCGAGCGGGTGTACAGCAGCTGGCCGTAGACCTGCAGGTTCTGGCCGAAATCCAGCGTCCCGGACAGGTAGGCCGACGCCTTGTCGAAACCGTTCTGGATGGACTGCGTGGCCGGATAGCCGAAGTAACCGCAGCGGTTCTCGTCGGCGATATTGCGCGCGGACCGGAAGGGCTGGAAGTCCGGGGACGTCGCCGCACAGGCCGAGCGCAGCGCATCCACCGACCCGCTCAGTTTTCCGTTCGCGTCAGGCCACACATAACCCGGCCCATTCTGGTACAGATAGACGCCGCTGGCGGCGGTCGCGTTGTGCGGGTCGTCCCGGTATCGGGGATTGTCATGGTAGGAATCCATGAAATCGCGCTGCGAAGCGAGAATGGATTCCCGGTTCAAGTACTCCAGCGCGTAGATCAGGTTCCAGCGTTCGCCGGACTTGCCGCCGGTCCACTGGAACAGGCCGGTATCGCCGCCGCCGCGCGAGGTCGTGCCGCCCCGGACATACAGCGAGTCGCCTTCGAAATTGGACTTGGTGATGATGTTGATCACGCCCGCCACCGCATCGGAACCATAAATAGCGGAGGCGCCACCGGTCATGATCTCGATGCGTTCCACCGCCGCCGCCGGAATGCTGCTCAGGCTGACGGCGTTGGACTGGCTGTTGTAGGGCATCGGATAGTCGGCCATCCGCTTGCCGTTGAGCAGGACCAGCTGATAACCCGGGCCCAGGCCGCGCAGGTTGATGAACTGCGCATTCGGCGTGAAGCCGCTCTGATTGAGCTCGTTCTGCACGCTGCCGGTGAACTGGCTGAGCGTGGAGAGTGCTTCATAGACCGTCGAAAACCCTTCCTTCTGGATGTCGTCCGCGGTGATGACGGTGACCGGCGAAGGACCTTCGACGTCGACCCGCTTGATGCGGGAGCCGGTGATGGTGACCTTGTCCAGGTTGGTGGTGGATGGCGTGTGGTCGGATTTATCGCTGTCTTCCTGCGCCAGCGTCGGCCCATGGAAGGAAAGTGCCGCGACAGCAAAGGCGATGGCCACGCTCATAGGGCGGCGGCTTGATACGTGATGGACTTGCATGACTTCCCCTTAGTCGAGGCAGAGCGCGAATCGCCCTGCGTCCGAACCTCCAATGGTTCGGGCCACGAACATAGGAAGAGGACGAACTACATGCAAGTATTTGATTTCAAAGTATTTAATCTCACATTTGAAGCGCGACCAAGTTTGAGCGCAAGCCACGCGACCGCAATCGAATCGACCTCCAGACGGTTCATGCCAGGGCGGCGCGCATCGCCCCGGCATGAGCACAGATTGGCGCTAGCGCATCGCGCGCTTGCGCTTCAGCACCTTGCGCCGGGAACCGTCACCGGCGCCGGGCGGCCGCACCGATATCCACACCGACTGACCCATGATCCGATCCACCTGGTGCCCCATGTTCTCGAAACTGGCGTACCAGCGGTGAATCGCCATGGTCGGCTCATGATCCTCATCGCCCGCGCACGCGGCACTGAGGCAACTCATCAGACTGAGCTGGTTGCGCAACTGCTTCAACTCGTAGATCGCGGCTTCGGAAAAGAAATAGCCCGTGCGTGGCAACGGGGTCGCGGGGGCGTCGGAACTCATCGGCGGTACTCCAGTCCGTGGGGAAAGAACCCCGTTCGCTGAAGCGCGAACGGGGATGTCGGGAGGCTAAGAAAACCGCGTAGCGTCGGCCGGGCGTATTCCCTCAAGAAGAGGTCTTGTATTAGCCGCCCTCCCGACGTGGAACTGATGCCGCGTCGGAGTACCGATAGTGCCGGTACAGAAGAGCCACCGAGAACTTCATCGGTGGCCCCGCGCTACAGAGGAGTTCTTAGGCTCCGGCGACGAGTCTGCCTTCG
>NZ_JANJUE010000437.1 GCF_024710765.1 Pseudoxanthomonas sp. | reverse complement strand
TGGATGAGGGGCGTGGCGTCCAGGCCGCGCGCCTCCATGGTGCGCGGCACCAGCGCCATGCGCGCGGTGGCGTCGTGCCGCGTCTTCTCGCACATGGTCCACAGGCCCTGGTGGGCAGGAAAGTCGCCGTAGTCGTGGCCCTGGCTGCGCAGGTGGGTGCGCAGCATCTTAAAGTGGCTGGCCTCCTCGGCTGCCACGCGCAGCCAGTCGAGGTAATACGGGCGTGGCATGCCGTCAAAACGCCAGATGGCGTCGAGTGCGAGGTTGATGGCGTTGAATTCGATGTGCGCGATCGCGTGCAGCAGCACGGCCCGTCCCTCGGGGGTGGCGGGTGAACGCCGGGCCATCTCGGTGTGGCTGCGCAGTTCGGGGCGTTCGGGGTGGCCGGGCAAGGCCTGCAGGTCTGCAGGCGGTGCCTTGTCTGCTATGGAAAGGTGAGCTGACTGCGCATGTAGATCAAGCGTCTGAGCCACTTTTTGCTCAGGATCTGAGAGGCACAAGACCTGCAATGCGCGGTGGCGAAGCTCCATCTCTACAATTCTAGGTGCTGCCATCCCGAGCGAAACGTCGCTTTGTAACCGATGGCAGCTTCTTTTTTTGCGGGAGTGGGTGCATGGCGATATATGAACTCGACGGCGTGGCGCCGCAGGTGGCGGCTTCAAGCTGGGTGGCTGACAGCGCGCAGGTGATCGGCAAAGTGGCGCTGGGGGAAGACGCCAGCGTGTGGTTTGGCACCGTGGTGCGTGGCGACACCGAGAGCATCCGCATTGGTGCGGGTTCCAACATCCAGGACGCGAGCGTGCTGCACGCCGACTTCGGCAAGCCCCTGGTGGTGGGCGAACGTGTGACGGTGGGCCACCAGGTGATGCTGCACGGCTGCACCATCGGCGACGAGTCGCTGATCGGCATCGGCGCCGTCATCCTCAACGGCGCGAAGATCGGCAAGAACTGCCTCGTCGGCGCCGGCGCATTGGTGACCGAGGGCAAGGAGTTTCCCGACGGCTCCATGATCATCGGCAGCCCCGCCAAGGTGGTGCGCCAGCTCACGCCCGAGCAGATGGAGGGGCTGCGGATGAGCGCACAGCACTATATCGAGAACGCCCGCCGCTTCAAAAACGGCTTGCGCAAGCTCAGCTGATCTTTTTTTCTGGAACCCTGCGTGTCTGAACTTCACAAGTTTCTCTTCGATGGCCTGCCCGTGCGTGGCATGCTGGTGCGCCTGACCGACGCCTGGACCGACATCCTGGCGCGCCGAGCCGGCA
>NZ_JANJUE010000434.1 GCF_024710765.1 Pseudoxanthomonas sp. | reverse complement strand
GATCATAGCGCGACGTGAAGGGGCTCTGGTCATAGGCCAGCCAGCCGATTTCCACCACGCGCCCGCCCACTTCGGCATCGAAGCTGGTCTGGAAGGTCGGGATTCGGCGCCGATATGGCTCGTCGCCCGGCGCCTTTCCGGCAGAGTCTGCGTTGGCGATGTTTTCGGCGATGACGCGCATGCGGGCCGTCTGTGCGTGCAGGCCCGTGGCGGCGATGCGGAGAGACGCGTTGAAGTCCATGGTCTAAGCCTCAAACATTCTTGCCCAGCGCGACGCGCAGGATGCGGATGGATTTCTGGTAGAGCGAGGTCGCGGCCTGGTAGTCCATCATGTTGGTCGTGACCTTCATCATCTCGTCTTCAAGCGTGATGCCGTTGCCCTCGGGCGTAATCTCGAAATTGGCCATGCGCTGGGCCGCAAAAGCCCCCTCGCCCGACGTCGCCGAAAAATGCATCGGCTGGGTGACCGCGGTGACCACGGCAGACGAGGATGCCATCATCCCCATGCGATCCTCGAAGTCGTATTGCTTGAGGTCACGGCCCCGATAGCCGGGTGTTTCGGCATTGGCGACGTTTTCGGCCAACAGCCCCTGGCGGGTCTGGTGCCAGCGCATCTTGTCGGTCAAAGCCGAAAAGACGGGCATATCCATGAGGCCCATGGGCCGAACTCCGGGAACGTCTGCGATTGGGCAATTCTTGCCGGGTGAATGGTTAATCGAGTGTTAACCACCGCTTGTGCCCGGTGCGAAAATGGCGCATTTCGCAAAATTGACCGGCCAACCCGGCAGGAAATGCCGATCTGCGGGCCGCGCGGCTATTTCGGCATCCGGAATCGCGCTATGTGCGTTGCCCAAGTGGAATACTCTTGGAGTTCGTGCGCGTGCAATTCATCACTGGCCTGGTCGGCGGCAGCGGCAACACCATCCTGACCATGGTCCTGGCCCTGGGCATCGTCATCGTGCTCATCGTGCTGGCCGTCTGGCTGCTGAAGCTCCTGTCGAACGTATCGGGCAATGCCGCGCGTGGCCGCGACAAGCGCCTGTCGGTCGTCGATACGCTGGTCCTCGACCAGAAACGTCAATTGCTGATAGTGCGGCGGGATGACGTCGAACACCTCATTCTTGTCGGCGGTCCGCAGGACGTGGTTGTCGAGACCGGCATCGCCATACCCGAAACGCCGGCTGTGCAAGCCCCTGCACGTCGCC
>NZ_JANJUE010000401.1 GCF_024710765.1 Pseudoxanthomonas sp. | reverse complement strand
GATTCTGGGGCTCGCCGGGGGTGATCTCGATGTAGGCGAAGTACTGGCACCAGGGCAGGATGTGCTTGCCGAGCACCTCGCGGCAGATCGGCGAATCGTTGTCCCAGTTGTCGCCATCCGAGGCCTGTGCGCCGTAGATGTTCCAGTTCCCGCCGGTGTAGCGCTCGGCGATGAGATCCTGCATCAGCGTGAGCGCGCTCGATACGACGGTGCCACCCGATTCGCGCGAATGGAAGAACTCGTCCTCGTCCACTTCCTTGGCGGTAGTGTGGTGGCGGATGAAGACGACCTCGATGTGCTCGTAGTTGCGGGTGAGAAAGAGGTACAGCAGCATGAAGAAGCGCTTCGCAGTCGATTTCTTCTCCTCGTCCATCGAGCCGGAGACGTCCATGATGCAGAACATCAGCGCCTGGGTGGTCGGCTTGGGTACCCGGATGCGGTTGTTGTAGCGCAGGTCGAAGCTGTCGATGAACGGAATCGCCTCGATCCGCGCCCGCAGGGCTGCGATCTCGGCGCGCAGCGCCTTGGTGTCGTCGTGATCCTCGCCCAGCTTTTCGATGCTTTCTTCAAGGGCCTTCTGCAGTTCGCGCAACTGCTTGTGGAACGGCGAGCCCAGCGCGAGGCGGCGTCCGAGCGCGCCGCGCATCGAACGGATGATGTTGATGTTGGCAGGCGAGCCGTCGGTCGAGTAACCCGCCCGCTGGCTGCGATAGTCGGTGATGCGTGCGAGCTGGGTGCGCACGAGGTTCGGCAGCGCGAGGTCATCGAAGAAGATGTCGAGGAACTCCTCGCGCGTGAGCGTGAACGCGAAATCGTCGAGCCCCTCGCCCTCGTTGCTCGCCTGGCCGCCGCCCTGTCCGCCCTCGCCGCCCTCGGGACGCTCGACCTCGTCGCCGGCGGCGAAACGGTCGTTGCCCGCGTGCACGTACTCGCGCACGCCACCGCGGCCGTGCGCGAACTGCGGCTCGGCGATGTCGCGCCCCGAGATGCCGATTTTCTCGCCGTTCTCGAGGTCGCGGATGCCCCGCCTCGACACCGCGTCGGCGACCGCCCTGCGGATCTGCGCCTTGAAGCGGCGGATGAAGCGGCTGCGATTGACCGAGCTGCGGTTTCGGCTGTCGAAGCGCCGGTCGACGATGCGCAGCATCACGGCCTCACGACGACTTCCTCACCCG
>NZ_JANJUE010000261.1 GCF_024710765.1 Pseudoxanthomonas sp. | reverse complement strand
GCGGTGCAAGCGCTGGAAGAAGCGCGAATGGGCTGCCAGGCCGGAGCCGTCGGGGTTGCTATCGGTCAAATCAGTTTGCATGGCCTGCACGGCGCGGCAAGGCCGCATATTCATAGAGACACCGGTTCGATTGGGAGGTCGCGGGTCATAATTCCTGCATCATCTCCTGCCCGCCATGACCGATCCCGTGCCCTATCCATCGCGCCTGCTGAAAATCGTGGCAGTGTTCGCGCGGTGGTCATTGGGTTTGCTGCTGGCCATGGGCCTGCTGCTGACGGCGGCCTGGGGGGCGCTTCACGGCTGGATTGTGCCGCGAATCGGCGATTACCGTGCGCAGCTGGAAACGCAGGCCAGCCAGGCCCTGGGGGTTTCCGTGCGGCTGGGCACCATTGAGGCGCGCACCGAAGGGCTGATTCCCACCATCGAGCTGGGGGATGTGGCGCTGCTCGATGCCGAAGGGCGCGAGGCCCTGCGCCTGCCGCGCGTGGTGCTGGCGGTATCGCCGCGCTCGCTCTGGAATTTCGGCTTCGAGCAGTTGTATATCGAACGGCCCGAGCTGGACATCCGGCGCACGCCACAGGGGCGCATTCTGCTGGCCGGGCTGGAGCTGTCCAGTGCGGGGGCTGACGATGGTTCGGCGGCAGACTGGTTTTTCTCCCAGCCCGAATTGCTCATCCGGGGCGGACGGCTGCGTTGGACCGACGAGCTGCGCGGTGCGCCGGAACTGGCGCTCGAGGACGTGGACATCCTGGTACGTAACGGCAACTGGCGTCACAGCCTGCGCATCGATGCCACTCCGCCTGCCGAGTGGGGGGATCGGTTTTCTCTGACCGGGCTGTTCCGGCAACCCATTTTCACGACGCACAGGGGCCGCTGGCAGGACTGGAGCGGGCAGTTGTACGCCCATTTCTCGCGGGTGGATGTCTCGCGCCTGCGCCACCATGCCGATGTGGGCGTTGCGGTGGGGCAGGGGCGCGGTGCGGTGCGGGCCTGGGTCGACGTGGAGCGCGGCCAATGGGTGGGCGGAATGGCCGATGTGGCCCTGGCAGATGTCAATGTCACGCTGGCCGAGCACCTGCAGCCGCTGGTGTTACCGACGGTACAGGGCCGTGTCGGCGGGCGCAGGTCGCCCGAGGGGCTGGAGTTTTTCACCCAGAAGCTGCAGTTCACCACCGACGACGGTCTGCGCTGGCCGGGCGGCAATGTGCGGTTCAAGCACACCGACGCCCGCAAGGCGGTTCCGGCCAAGGGGGAGTTCCAAGCCGACCTGCTCGACCTGGCGGCGCTGGCGCGCATTGCCGACCGTGTGCCCCTGGGCGAGGCGGCGCACCAGGCCTTGCGCACCTATGTGCCCCAGGGGCTGGTGGAGGTGATTGACG
>NZ_JANJUE010000397.1 GCF_024710765.1 Pseudoxanthomonas sp. | reverse complement strand
AGCCGGGAGGCGCATTGCAGCGCCTTCGGGCTGGAGGGCAGTCCGCCCGTTGCAGCTTGCCCCGGCGTGTCCCTGCAAACAGAAGAGGCCACGATCTGTGGCCTCTGCCCGACGGAAGCGGCCGGAAGCCGCTGGCGGTGTGCGCGGGTGTTCCCGTCCGGGAGGGATCGCCCTGCGCGCGGCGAATCAACGCCGTCTCAATTACCAGTATAAGGCGCGAGTCAATAGGCCATACATAGCACGCGAGTTCTAGGCCGCTTCGACCAGGATCGGGCGCAGCCAGCCGCCCATGTCAATGTACTCGACGCGTGCGCCGCGCCGGGCGTGCAAGTCGGCCAGGCTGATCGTGTGCTGGGCGGCGCGTTCGGCGCGCAGTTCGGCCAGCGCCTCGCGCACCACGTCGCTGATCGTCTGCGGTTCGGGCTGGCCGGCGGCCGCGCGGGCCTGGGCCGCGATCGAGGCCAGCGCTTCCGCTTCGACGCTGCTGTGGTTCGGCCCGACTTCCGCCCACAGCGCGGGCACGGCCCACCATGTGGCGCTGTCCTCGTCCACCAGGCACGCCGGTTCGGGATCGGGCTGCACTGGCACGCGCACCAGCACGCGCCGGGCGCGGGCGTCGAGACGGTACTCCCAGACGGTTTCCCGCGCCAGCCCGGTCCGGGCGTCCAACTCGCGCGCGGCGGCCAACTCGCGCCAACCGGCAACGAACGCGCGGTAGGCGAAGCGGCGGGCCGTCAAGAGGCGGCCCCGTCCTGATCGTCAGAGGGATCAACACTGCTGTTCATCCAGCCCTTAATCCATTCTGCCTGTTTGCGGAGGCCGAGTGCCAAATCGCGCGCCGCTTCGGAGAATGACCATCCCGTGCCAATGGCAATCTTGTCGTCGGGAATGCGCGCCCGATAGACCGTCTTCCCGCTGGCTGTGTTTTCGACCGCTTGATACAACCCGTGCAAGCCCTTGCTTCCCTTGTCCATCACGCCGTCCCTCCGTCCTGATCGATCCCGTTCAGGTACTCCAGCGCCCCTTCTGCTAATTGGCGAAGGCGGCGCAGATCATCCGCCGTCAGTTCGCGCGGTCCCCGCCCGCCGTTCGCTGATGAGAACCGGTTGGATACAACGAGGGACTGCGCCAGGCGATCCAGGCACCACTGGATCGACATGAGGGCTTCAAT
>NZ_JANJUE010000387.1 GCF_024710765.1 Pseudoxanthomonas sp. | reverse complement strand
TTACTGGGGCTTCGATCAAGAGCTTCGCCTTGCGGCTGACCCCATCAATTAACCTTCCAGCACCGGGCAGGCGTCACACCCTATACGTCCACTTTCGTGTTTGCAGAGTGCTGTGTTTTTGATAAACAGTCGCAGCGGCCTGGTTTCTGAGGCCCTCTTCAGCTCAGCTGCGCATGCAGCCACCAAAAAGGGCGCACCTTCTCCCGAAGTTACGGTGCCATGTTGCCTAGTTCCTTCACCCGAGTTCTCTCAAGCGCCTGAGAATTCTCATCCTACCCACCTGTGTCGGTTTACGGTACGGTCTTCGTGAGCTGAAGCTTAGGAGCTTTTCCTGGAAGCGTGGTATCAGTGACTTCGCTCTAATGAGCTCGTCTCGGTGCTCGGTGTTAAAGGAACCCGGATTTGCCAAAGTTCCACACCTACCGCCTTTCCCCGGGACAACCAACGCCCGGTACACCTAACCTTCTCCGTCCCTCCATCGCACTCACGCGAGGTGCAGGAATATTAACCTGCTTCCCATCGACTACGGCTTTCGCCCTCGCCTTAGGGACCGACTAACCCTGCGTCGATTAACGTTGCGCAAGGAAACCTTGGGCTTTCGGCGTGCGGGCTTTTCACCCGCATTATCGTTACTCATGTCAGCATTCGCACTTCCGATACCTCCAGCAGCCTTCTCAAGCCACCTTCGCAGGCTTACGGAACGCTCCTCTACCGCGCACACATAAGTGTGCACCCCAAGCTTCGGTTCAGTGCTTAGCCCCGTTAAATCTTCCGCGCAGACCGACTCGACCAGTGAGCTATTACGCTTTCTTTAAAGGGTGGCTGCTTCTAAGCCAACCTCCTGGCTGTCTGTGCCTTTCCACATCGTTTTCCACTTAGCACTGAATTTGGGACCTTAGCTGTGGGTCTGGGTTGTTTCCCTTTTCACGACGGACGTTAGCACCCGCCGTGTGTCTCCCATACAGTCCGTCTTGGTATTCGGAGTTTGCCATGGTTTGCTAAGACGCGATGTCCCGCTAGCCATAACAGTGCTCTACCCCCAAGAGGATACATATGAGGCGCTACCTAAATAGCTTTCGAGGAGAACCAGCTATCTCCGGGTTCGATTAGCTTTTCACTCCTAATCACACCTCATCCCCTACCTTTGCAACGGGAGTGGGTTCGGGCCTCCAGTACCTGTTACGGCACCTTCACCCTGGGCATGACTAGATCACCCGGTTTCGGGTCTACTGCCCGCGACTATGCGCCCTTATCAGACTCGGTTTCCCTTCGCCTCCCCTATACGGTTAAGCTTGCCACGAACAGTAAGTCGCTGACCCATTATACAAAAGGTACGCAGTCACCCTTGCGGGCTCCTACTGCTTGTACGCACACGGTTTCAGGGTCTATTTCACTCCCCTCTCCGGGGTTCTTTTCGCCTTTCCCTCACGGTACTGGTTCACTATCGGTCGGTCAGGAGTATTTAGCCTTGGAGGATGGTCCCCCCATG
>NZ_JANJUE010000386.1 GCF_024710765.1 Pseudoxanthomonas sp. | reverse complement strand
AGCTCGCGCAAAAAAGCCCTCCGCAGAGGGCTCTTGTGCCAGCGGCGCGACAGCGCCTGGCGGGCGATCAGCCGCCCTTCTTGGAGCGCTTGCCCGGGTTCTTCTTGCTGCGCGTGGCCACGCCGCGCTCCAGGCTCACGCGCTGGCCGCGGCCGCTGGTGGGCAGGCTCACGCCGGGCAGCGGCTTGGGCTGGGGGGTGAATTTACGGTCGGCTTCGGTAACGATCTTGTTGCCCATGGCGAGTCTCTGTCAAAGGGTGGAAAAACCCATATTAGGCCATAGGCGCAGCCAGGGCAGCAAAAAGGCCCTGATTGCGCCCAGGGTCGGGATCAGCTCAACGATGCGATGAGGTCGATGTACTGCTGCTGGGCGGCATCCTGCGCGGTGCCCTTGAGGTTGTTCCAGGCGTCCCACTTGGCACGGCCCACCATGTCGGAGAAGCCGGGCTTCTTCTCGGTGTTGTCGCCCGCAGTGCCCTGCTTGTACAGCGCATAAATCTTGAGCAGCGTGCCGTTGTCGGGGCGCTCGCTGAGGTTTTTGGACTGGGCTACGGCGGCTTCGAAAGCAGCGTTCAGATCGGCCATGGTCGGTTGCTCCTGGGTGGGGGGGTGGGAAATAACGGGGATGCCATCCCCTCGGTGCGTTGTATCTTACGGTCACTGTCCGGCCACAATGGCGGTTATCCATAGACGCCTGCCTCCAATCACAACTACCAGGATTTTTTTGCACATGGTGACCCGCACCTCTACCCGCGCCGCCACAGGCACCAGCTCCCCCATTCCAACCCTCCCGAGTGCCAGCGCCGCAGCGCGCGAAGCGGCGCTGGCGGTGCAAAAGAATGTGCGCCGCGCCGCCACCGGCATGCTCGGCCTGTCGGGCGAGCGCATGAGCAAGGTGGACACCGCCTGGCTCCGCATGGATTCGCCCAACAACCTGATGATGATCAACGGCGTGTGGACCGTGGAGCCCGGCGTTTCGCTCGCTGCCCTGCGCGAGCGCGTGCAGCAACGCCTGCTGCAGTACCCGCGCTTTCGCCAGCGTGTGGTCGAGGACGCCGCCGGT
>NZ_JANJUE010000377.1 GCF_024710765.1 Pseudoxanthomonas sp. | reverse complement strand
AAACGAGCATCCAAAAAAAAATAAAATTCAGTTGAGGAGTCACTTTGGGACAGAAAATTAATCCGGTCGGTTTTCGCTTAGGGGTCATTAAAGGCTGGGACTCCAATTGGTACGACGAGAAGAACTACGCCGGGAAACTGCAGGAAGACATGATGGTGCGGAACTACCTCCGCAACCGATTGAAAAAAGCCGGCGTTTCGAAGATCCTCATCGAACGCACTCCCAAAAATGCGCGTATCACCATCAATACGTCGCGTCCCGGTGTTGTGATCGGCAAGAGCGGTAAAGAGATCGGGCAGCTGGAAGAAGAACTGAAGAAGGTGACGAACAAAGAGGTGAAGATCCTCATCAGCGAAGTGAAGCGTCCCGAACTTGATGCGCAGCTCGTTGCGGAGAATATCGCATCGCAGCTCGAAGGACGTATCGCGTTCCGCCGTGCGATGAAGCAGGCCATTACGGCGGCAATGCGCATGGGTGCCGAAGGGATCCGCGTGAAATGCGGCGGCCGTCTCGGCGGTGCAGAAATTGCCCGCACAGAGCAGTACAAAGAAGGCCGCATCCCGCTGCACACGCTGCGCGCTGATATTGATTACGCGCACGCCGAAGCATCCACCATCTACGGCAAGATCGGTGTGAAAGTGTGGATCTGCAAAGGTGAAGTGTTGGACCGTTCAGCGAAATAATTCGAAACGCATCTGGAGTCGTAAACTATGTTAATGCCCAAAAGAGTGAAATTCAGGAAAGCGCAGCGCGGCCGGATGAACGGAGTCGCGACCCGCGGAGCAACGGTGGCTTTCGGCGACTACGGCCTGAAAGCGATGGAACCGGGATGGATCACCGCCCGGCAGATCGAAGCAGCGCGCGTGGCGCTGACCCGCTTGATGAAGCGCGAAGGCAAGGTGTGGATCCGTATCTTCCCGGATAAACCGGTGACAAAAAAGCCGGCCGAAACCCGTATGGGATCCGGTAAAGGCGCTCCCGAATTCTGGGTGGCGGTCGTGAAACCGGG
>NZ_JANJUE010000139.1 GCF_024710765.1 Pseudoxanthomonas sp. | reverse complement strand
AAGCTGCGCGTCTCCGGCACGCCGGGCGCGAAGGGGCGCGACATCAGGAAGTCGCGCACGCCGCCGCCCTGGAGCATGGCATCGCCGCGCCGGCTCAGGCGCAGGGGTGCCTTGCGATCCACGCTCGTGCGCCGTGGTCTGCCGCGCCCGGGCAGCCACCGGGCCTGCTCGGACACGAAGCTGCCACTGCCGACCCGCCGCTCAATGAAACCTTCGGCGTGCAACTGGCCATAGGCCGACTCCACCGTGTCGCGGGACACCCCCAGCGACTTCGCCAACGCGCGCGACGCGGGCAGGGGGCGGCCTACATCGAGCGCGCCATCCAGGATCAACTGGCGAATGGCCCGCTGTACCCGTGCATGCAGGGGCAAGGCGCCGTGCGCGGGGTCGCCGAGCCAGGCTTTGACGGATTCAAGTTGGGCATGCTTGAACAATTGGTAGGTACTTCATCTGGAAATTGGTAGGGAACATCATGCCATTACAAGTCTATCGTCTCATGGTCATTTCATCCCCATGCCAGGAGCCCAATTCAGATCATGCCGTCGGATCCTTCAGCTTCGCCCGTTCGTTGGAACGATCTCACCCATCCCGTCGTGGCCGGACTGATTTCGGTCATCGTCAACTATGGCGGCACTTTCATCCTGGTGTTCCAGGCAGCCAAGGTCGCGGGCCTGAGCCCGGAGCTGACGGCCTCGTGGGTGTGGTCGATTTCCATTGGCGTGGGCGTGACAGGCATCATTTTGAGCTGGGTATCCCGCGAACCGATCATCACCGCCTGGTCCACGCCGGCAGCGGCGTTTCTGGTCACAGCACTGGCAACCACACCTTATGCCGAGGCCGTCGGGGCATACCTGATCTCGGCTGCCGCCTTTGTGCTGCTGGGCCTGTCGGGTTGGTTCGAGCGCGTTATCCGTTTGATACCGCCAGGCGTGGCTGCCGGGCTGCTGGCCGGCATCCTGCTGCAATTCGGCACTGGCGCCTTCGGCGGCTTGAGCGTCGATCCGCTGCTGGCGGGACTGCTGATCGCCGCCTATCTGGTGTTCAAGCGCTTTTCCGCGCGCTATGCGGTGGTGGGCATCCTGGTGCTGGGATTGGTATTCCTGCTGGCGCAGGGCCGCGTCGATCTGTCGGGACTGAGCCTGAAACTGGCCGCGCCGGTGTTCACCATGCCCGCGTTCTCGCTCAACGCCTTGTTGAGCGTGGCGTTGCCGCTGTTCCTCATTACCCTGACCGGGCAGTACATGCCGGGCATGCTGGTATTGCGCAATGACGGCTTCAAGACCAGCGCCAACCCCATCGTGACCATCACGGGCCTGGGTTCGCTGCTGATGGCGCCGTTCGGTTCGCACGCCTTCAACATCGCGGCGATCACCGCCGCCATCTGCACGGGCCGGGAGGCACACGAAGACCCGTCCAGGCGTTGGATCGCGGGGATGGCCGCTGGGGTGTTCTACGTTCTGATCGGCGTGTTCGGGGTGACGTTGGCCGCGGTCTTCATGGCCTTCCCGGCGACCTTCATCACCACGCTGGCGGGCCTGGCCCTGCTGGGGACGATCGGCGGCAGCCTAGCCACCGCCATGTCCGATGCCAGGACCCGGGAAGCCTCACTGATCACGTTTCTGGCGGCCGCCGCCAACATCACCCTGCTGGGCATTGGCGGGGCGTTCTGGGGGTTGGTGCTAGGGCTGGCGGCGCATGCTGTGCTCAACGGGCAGGTGCTGCTGCGGGTACGTACATCGGTCATTACGCCTACGCCTGCAAACGAGAGGGTGAAGTGATGACCGAGGCTTTCAACACACGGACTGACGGTTACGCCAACCGTGCCGAATTCGAGGAATCTCCCATGCAGACGACCGCCCCTCACCTGATGCGCGCCTACGCCCGCCAACCTGTCTCTTTCGTGCGCGGTAACGGCGCGCGGCTCTGGGACGATCAGGGTGTGGAGTACCTAGATGCCATTGCCGGTGTCGCGGTTACCAGCCTGGGTCATGCCCACCCGGAAATCGCGGCCGTCATCGCCGAACAGGCCGGGGCGCTGCTGCACACTTCCAACGTGTTCCGCATCGACTGGCAGGAGCAGTTGGGGGAACGCCTGTGTGCGCTGACCGGGATGGAAAGCGCCTTCTTCTGCAACTCGGGTGCGGAAGCCAACGAAACCGCCCTCAAGTTGGCCAGGCTGCATGCCCATCGCAGGCAGGTGGCACGACCGCAGATCCTAGTCATGGGCAACGCCTTCCATGGCCGCACGCTGGCCACGCTCGCCGCCACAGACAACGCGGCCAACCAGCAGGGTTTCGGGCCGTTGCTGCCTGGCTTTCTGCGTGCTCCCTACGGTGATATCAGCGCGGTACGCCAGGCGGCAGAACAATCCCCGGACATCGTGGCGGTGTTGATCGAATCTGTACAGGGCGAGGGTGGCATTCGGGTGGCCAGTGCCGAATACTTGCGCGAACTGCGCGCTTTGTGCGACCAGAGGGACTGGTTGCTGATGCTCGACGAGATCCAGGCCGGCATGGGGCGCACCGGCGCGTGGTTCGGATACGCGCACGCGGGCATCTCACCGGATGTGGTGACCCTGGCGAAAGCGCTGGGCAATGGCTTTCCCATCGGCGCGTGCCTGGCGCGCGGTATTGCGGCAGACCTGTTCTCGCCGGGCCAGCACGGCTCGACCTTCGGCGGCAATCCGCTGGCTTGCCGGGTGGCCTGCACCGTCCTCGACATCATGGCCCGTGACAGGATGCCCGAGCGCGCCATGGTGCTGGGCGCTCGCTTGCTGGTGGGCCTGCGCAAGGCGCTGGCAGGTCACCCGCACGTCCTCGCCATTCGCGGCCTGGGACTGATGGTGGGTATCGAACTGGACCGGCCCTGCAAGGAACTAGTTGGGCGCGCGCTGGCTGAGCAGCGCCTGCTCATCACCGTGACCCGAGACACCGTGATCAGGCTATTGCCACCATTCGTTTGCGACGAGCGTCAGATTGACGACATCGTGGTGCGTGTAGCGCGCCTGCTTTCATCGGACCTGGTTGATTGCGAGGTTTGGTCTGTTCCGGCTCAGCCGATGGACATCACCGTATGACGTCCAACCCCAACCGCTATCCGCCCGACCAGGACGCACACCATGTATGACACTTCTGTTGCCCTCGCCGATTTCGACCCGGAACTTGCCCTGGCAGTCCACCACGAAGCGCGCCGTCAGGAGGATCATGTCGAACTGATCGCCTCCGAGAACTACGCGAGCCCTTTGGTGATGGCCATCCAGAATTCGGTGTTCACCAACAAGTACGCCGAGGGTTACCCAGGCAAGCGCTACTACAGCGGCTGCGAGCATGTGGACGTGGCCGAACGCTTAGCCATCGAGCGGCTCAAGGTGCTATTCGACTGTGATTGGGCCAACGTCCAGCCCCATGCCGGCGCCCAGGCCAACGCAGCCGTGTTTCTGGCGCTGGCCAACCCCGGCGATACCGTGATGGGCATGAACTTGGCTCAGGGTGGCCACCTGACCCACGGTAACCCATCCAACTTCTCCGGCCGCCATTACAAGATCGTGCCTTATGGACTCGACCCCCTAACCGGGCTGATTGACTACGACGAGATGGAGCGCATCGCGATGCAGGCACGGCCGAAACTGCTGATCGGCGGCTTCTCCGCCTATTCGCGGCACAAGGACTGGGCACGCATGCGCGCCATCGCCGACAGGGCGGGTGCCATCTT
>NZ_JANJUE010000354.1 GCF_024710765.1 Pseudoxanthomonas sp. | reverse complement strand
GATGCGGCTCAGGTCCACGCTGGCCGCCACCGGGCCGGCCGAGCCGTCGGTGGCGTCGTCGGCGATCAGCAGCGCATCCTGGCCGCGCGTGAGGTTGATATAGACATCGGCCAGCAGTTCGGCATCAAGCAAGGCACCGTGCAGCGTGCGGCTGGAGTTGTCCACGCCCAGGCGGTCGCACAGGGCATCAAGCGAGTTGCGCTTGCCGGGATACAGCTCCTTGGCCATGGCCAGGGTATCCGTGACCTCGGCGACGAAAGTCCGAAACGGCGGACGCCCCGTCAGTTCGAGTTCCTTGTTGAGGAAGCTGACGTCAAAGGCCGCGTTGTGGATGATGATTTCGGCGCCCTGCAGATAGTCCAGCAGTTCATCCGCCACTGCCTCGAATTTGGGCTTGTCGCGCAGGAATTCGTTGCTGATGCCGTGCACCTTCAACGCGTCCTCATGGCTGTCACGCCCGGGGTTCAGGTAATAGTGCCGGTTGTTGCCGGTGAGCTTGCGCGCCACCAGCTCCACACAGCCAATCTCGATGATGCGGTCGCCCCCGTCGGCAGAAAGGCCGGTGGTTTCCGTGTCCAGAACGATCTGGCGCATCAGTGGTTTTCCTTGGCGTGGTTGATCGTGTACTTGGGGATCTCGATGGTCACATCCTTGGCCGCCAGGATGGCCTGGCAGCTCAGGCGTGATTGTGGTTCCAGGCCCCAGGCGCGGTCGAGCAGATCTTCCTCTTCCTCCTCGGCATCGTTCAGCGAAGCAAAGCCTTCGCGCACGATGACGTGGCAGGTCGTGCAGGCGCAACTCATGTCGCAGGCATGCTCGATGTTGATGCGGTGCTCCAGCAGGGCTTCGCAGATCGAGGTGCCGGCGGGTGCGGTGATTTCGGCGCCCTGGGGGCAGTATTCGGCGTGGGGCAGTATCTTGATGACAGGCATGGCTTGCTCGGGGTGTTCATTGTCAAAGGGTCTGCACGTTCTTGCCCGCCAGAGCCTGGCGAATGCCACGGTTCATGCGCTGCGCAGCAAAAGGCTCGGTATCCTTGGCAAGCGCCTGGGTGGCAGCCTCCAGCTCCGCGGCATCCGATGCCGTGGCCATCAGGATACGCAGAGCCTCCATCCGCGCATCGATCGCAGCCCGGTCGTCCTCGGTCAGCAGATCTGCGTCGGCGTCGAGCGCGCTTTGGGTGGCGATCAGCATGCGGTCGGCGTCCACGCGGGCTTCGACCAGCGCACGTGCCTGCATGTCCTGCGCCGCCGTGGCAAAGCCTTCCTGCAACATGCGGGCGATCTGATCGTCGCTCAGCCCGTATGTGGGCTTGACGTCGATACGGGCCTCGACACCGCTGATCTGCTCGCGCGCATCCACGCTCAACAGCCCATCGGCATCCACGGTGAAGGTGACCCGAATGCGGGCGGCCCCGGCCACCATGGGCGGAATACCGCGCAGCTCGAAGCGTGCCAGGCTGCGGCAGTCCTGCACCAGGTCACGCTCACCCTGCACCACATGGATCGCAAGAGCCGTCTGGCCGTCCTTGTAGGTGGTGAAATCTTGCGCCTTGGCCGTGGGAATGGTCTCGTTGCGCGCCACGATGCGCTCGACCAGTCCGCCCATGGTCTCGATGCCCAGCGACAACGGAATCACGTCGAGCAGCAACAGGTCGC
>NZ_JANJUE010000129.1 GCF_024710765.1 Pseudoxanthomonas sp. | reverse complement strand
CGCCTTCTTGGCGGCGGCGTTGGCGGCCAGATCTTCCTTGATGCGGGCGGCCTTGCCTTCCAGATCACGCAGATAGTACAGCTTGCCCGAACGGACCTTGCCGCGGCGCTTCACTTCGACCGAGTCGATGGAGGCGCTGTGGGTCTGGAACACGCGCTCGACGCCGTAGCCGTGCGAAATCTTGCGCACGGTGAAAGCGGAATTCAGGCCGGCGTTCTTCTTGGCGATGACCACGCCTTCGTACGCCTGCACGCGCTCGCGGTTGCCTTCCTTCACCTTCACATTCACGACGACGGTGTCGCCGGGACCGAAAGCGGGCAGCTCACGCTGGATCTGGGCGGCTTCGAATTCCGCGATGATGGACTTGTTGAGACTGCTCATGGTGGCACCGTTCTGTATGCGTGGGTGTGTCGTTCGACAGCAATGACTGATGCAGTCGCCGGATTGCGCTGCACGATATTGTTATGGGGTTCCGGCCGGTCTGGCGCTGGAAGCCCGCCATCTTACTGATTTTTATTGGCCCTGGCTAGCTTTCGCCCTGCCCGCCCCGGGCCGCCTGGAAAGCGGCCAGCAGGGCCCGGTCGGCCTTGGACAGGGTTGACTCGTCCAGCAGGTCCGGCCGGCGCAGCCAGGTCCGGCCCAGCGACTGCTGGCGGCGCCAGCGGGCGATGGCGGCATGGTTGCCCGAACGCAGCACGTCCGGCACGTCGCCCAGTTCCGGATGCTGGGCCGGATGGGTGTAATGCGGGCAATCCAGCAGGCCGTCGTTCTCGAAGCTGTCCTGAACGGCCGATTCAGCATCCCCGAGAGCCCCGTCCTGCAGCCGGGCCACCGCGTCCACGACCACCGCCGCCGCCAGTTCGCCCCCGGACAGCACGTAGTCGCCGATGGAGATTTCCTCGTCCACTTCGGCGTCCAGCAGGCGCTCGTCCACGCCTTCGTAGCGGCCGCACAGCAGGATCAGGCGCGGTTGGGCGGCCAGTTCGCGGACCTTGCGCTGGGTCAACGGTCGCCCCTGCGGGCTGAGGTAGATGACCGGCGCCGGCGCGGGGTCGGCGGCGCGGGCCGCGGCCAGGCAGGCACGCAGGGGTTCGATCATCATCACCATGCCCGGTCCGCCGCCGAACGGACGGTCGTCCACCCGCCGGTAACCGCCTTCGGCGTAGTCCCGCGGGTTCCAGCCCTGCAGGGCCAGCAACCCGCGTTCCTGCGCGCGCCCCACCACGCCCACCGCCGCGGCCTGGGCGATGAACTCGGGAAACAGGGTCAGGACATCGATGCGCATCGCGGGAAGCCGGGAATGAGGAAACGTGAATCGGGAGCCGAGTATTGCCCAGGCCCGACGGCGGCTCCAGCGATCAGAACTCGGGATCCCAATCCACCGTGATGCGCTGGGCATCGAAATCGACCGCGTGGATGACGTCGGGTTCGATGAAGGGAATCAGGCGCTCCCGGTCGCCCCGCACCACCAGCACGTCGTTGGAGCCGGTGGAAAACAGGTGCGAAACGGTACCGAAATCCACGCCGTCCACGTTGAGGACCCGCAGGCCTTCCAGGTCCACCCAGTAGAACTCGCCGGGTTGCGGCGGCGGCAGCGCATCGCGGGGAATCAGGATTTCGATGCCGCGCATCGCATCGGCCTCGTCGCGATCGGCGATGCCCGGTACGTCGGCGATCAGGTGCTTGCCGGACGCCTTGCCGCGCACACCCGACAGCTCGCGCTCGGCGCCCGAACCCTCGCGGAGGATCCAGGGCTGGTAGCGGAAGATGGCGTCGCGCGGCTCGGTCCAGGATTCCAGCTTGACCTGTCCACGCACGCCAAAAGCGCCCGCGAAACGGCCCAGCAGGATGGTCTTGCGGGGCCGCGGCGAGCGCTCGTTATCCATGCGTCAGCGTGGCCGGGCCGTGAGGCGCGGCCCAGGCGGATCAGGCCGAAGCCTTGGTGGCTTCCTTGTACAGGTTGCGGACCTTTTCGGTCAGCTGCGCACCGTGGCCCACCCAGTGGTCCACACGGGCGACGTCCAGCTCGATACGCTTCTCGTTGCCGGAGGCGACCGGGTTGTAATAACCCACGCGCTCGATGTTGCGGCCATCACGGGCGCTGCGCGAGTCGGTGACGATGATGTGGTAGAAGGGGCGCTTCTTGGCGCCGCCACGGGTAAGGCGGATCTTGACCATTGCTTGATTTCCAGTGTTGCCCAGTCGCCAGGATGGCGAGGTAAGCCGGCTATTCTAAGCCATTGAACGGCGAAAGGAAACCGCCCCTCAGGCGGGGATTTCCCAGGGCCGGCTGGCCAGGGCTGTCCTCAGCCGCGCCATGAGGGCCAGATCCTGCACATAAACGACCCCATCAATGCCCAGGATGGCCTGCAGGCCGCTGGCGTTGGCGGCGAAGGCGGCCTGGAAGCTGCCTGCCTCGGCCAGATGGACCGGGCGGACCCGCTGGGGAATGCCCCGCTCCGCCAGTCCCGCCTGGAGCAGTTGCTCGCAGGTGCCACGCAGCGCCGGAGCCTCGGGCCAGACCACCGTTTCCCCGTCCCAGAATCCCAGGTTCCAGATGGAACCCTCGCTGACGGCGCCGTCCGGCGTCACGAACAGGGCGTCGTCGTAGCCGTCGAGCAGCGCCTGCCGCCGGTAATGGAACAGCGGAAACGTGCCGACATGTTTCAGGTGAGGTTGCGACCGCAGGAACGGGTAGGACTTCACCCGCAGCGCCGGTTTGTCTTCCGGCGCCGCCGGCCCGAGGGTGATCAGCACGTCCGGCGCCACCGGCCGCAACGGCTGGCGGTAGTCGAAATCGCGGGCGAACACGGTGAAGCGCAGCGAGGCGTCGGCGGGTCCGGCCCGCAGCGCGGCCAGGATCTCGCCGACGATGCGTTCCCGTGCCAGTTCGGCGCCGAACAGTTCGCGGTTGGCGCGTTGCAGGCGGGCGACATGGAAATCCAAGCCCTGCACCGCCCGGCTCCGCACCTGCATGGCGGTGAAGTGGCCATAGTTCACCACCGCCAGCGCGCGCAGCGCGTCGGCGTCGGCGGGTTGTCCGTTGAGCAGGGCGATGGACATGGTTCCATCTCAACCGTTGTTGTCGAACACCGCTGCGGGAGCGGCTTCAGCCACGAATTCCCGGCGGTTCCACCGCCATCGAACCGCGACTGACGTCGCTCCCGCAGGAGGAGGCATCAGGCTCAGCGGAACGGCAGGCCGCCGCGCGCGCCCATCATGCCCTTCATGCCGCGCATCAGGCCCTTCATGCCACCGCCGGCCATCTTGCCCATCATCTTTTCCATCTGCTGGTACTGCTTCATCAGCTTGTTGACGTCGGCCGGCGTGGTGCCGGAACCGCGGGCGATGCGCGCGCGGCGCGAGCCGTTGAGCAGCGCCGGGTTGCGGCGCTCCTTCTTGGTCATCGAGCCGATGATGGCGATCATCCGCGGCACTTCCTTGTTCTGGCTGACCTGCTGCTTCACGTGGTCGGGGATCTGGCCCATGCCCGGCAGCTTGTCGAGCAGGCCGCTGATGCCACCCATGTTCTGCATCTGTTCCAGTTGATCGCGCATGTCGTTGAGGTCGAACTTCTTGCCCTTGGCGACCTTGGCGGCAAGCTTCTCGGCCTTCTCGCGATCGACGTTCTGCTCGACCTGCTCGACCAGCGACAGCACGTCGCCCATGTCGAGGATTCGGTTGGCCACGCGCTCGGGATGGAACACGTCCAGGCCGTCGGGCTTCTCGCCCACGCCGATGAACTTGATCGGCTTGCCGGTGATGTAGCGCACCGACAGCGCCGCGCCGCCGCGCGCATCACCATCGGTCTTGGTCAGCACAACGCCAGTCAACGGCAGCGCCTCGCTGAACGCCTTGGCGGTGTTGGCGGCGTCCTGGCCGGTCATCGCATCGACCACGAACAGCGTCTCCACCGGCTTGACCGCCGCGTGCAGGGCCTTGATCTCGGTCATCATCGCTTCGTCGATCGCCAGCCGGCCAGCGGTGTCGACCAGCAGCACGTCGACGAACGACTTGCGCGCATCGTCGATGGCGGCGCGGACGATGGCTTCCGGCTTCTGCCCGGCGTCGGACGGGAAGAACAGCACGTCCACCTGTTCGGCCAGGGTCTTGAGCTGTTCGATCGCGGCCGGACGGTAGACGTCGGCGCTGACCACCATGACCTTCTTCTTGCGGCGTTCCTTGAGGTGCTTGGCGAGCTTGCCGACCGTGGTGGTCTTGCCCGCGCCCTGCAGGCCGGCCATCAGGATGACCGCCGGCGCCGGCACGTTGAGGTTCAGGTCGGTCGCCTGCGAACCCATCACCGCGGTCAGTTCGTCGCGGACGATCTTGATCAGCGCCTGGCCCGGGGTCAGCGACTTGAGCACTTCCTGGCCCACCGCGCGCACCTTGATGCGCTCGATCAGCGCCTGTACCACCGGCAGCGCGACGTCGGCTTCCAGCAGGGCGATGCGGACCTCGCGGGTGGCCTCGCGGATGTTCTCCTCGCTCAGGCGGCCACGGCCGCGCAGCCGCTCGATGGTGCCGGAAAGACGCTGGGTGAGGGACTCGAACATGGGAAGCGGGAACCTGGGGAAAACGGAGGCGGATTATAGCCCGGCGGGGCGATCGCTCCCGGGTGCGGGCGTTGCCCGCGCCGTCGCGCTGTTCCCGGTTCCGGCCCTATGCGACACTTCGCCGATGACAATCGTTCTCATCGCCATCCTCGGCTACCTGGCCGCCACCGCGCTGCTGGTCCGCGCCGCCGCGCAATCGGCGCTGGAGGCACGGCGAGGCTGGCTGTGGCCTGCGCTGGCCGCCGTGGTCCTGCATGGCGGCTACCACCTGCTGGTAGCCTGGCGCACGGTAGGCGGACCGGACATGCATTTCTACTCGGCGCTGTCGCTGGTCAGCCTGGGCATGGCGGCGCTGACCACGCTGGCCGGCGCACGCGGCCGGATGGCGGCGCTGGGCGTGGTCGCCTTCCCGCTGGCGGCGGTGCTGCTGCTGGCCTACCACCAGCACGGCCACCTGCCCAGCACGGGGCTGGACTGGCGCTTGCAGCTGCATGCCTGGCTGGCCCTGCTGGCCTACGCCACCCTGGCCATCGCCGCGCTGCTGGCGGTGATGCTGTGGGCCCAGGAGCGTGCGTTGCGGCGGCGCCAGTTCCACGTCTGGCTGCGCGCGTTGCCGCCGCTGACCGAACTGGAAGACCTGCTGTTCCGCACGATCGCGGTCGGCTTCGCCCTGCTCACCGCCACCCTGCTGACCGGCGTGCTGTTCGTCGAAAACCTGCTTGCCCAGCACCTGGTCCACAAGACCGTGCTGAGCGTGCTGTCCTGGCTGGCCTTCGGCGCGCTGCTGATCGGCCGCTGGCGCTACGGCTGGCGCGGCAGCAAGGCGGCGGGTTGGACCCTGTTCGCCATGGCCCTGCTGCTGCTGGCGTTCTTCGGCAGCAAGTTCGTGCTGGAACTGGTGCTGCGCCGCGCCTGAGCGCGCGGCGGCGCCGCCGCCGCGATTTTCATCCCCGCCACGGCCGGGTTCATCGCCCGCCGCCGGCTTCCATCGGATCCGCCCGCCTGTCGGCATCCGCCCTCGCTATGGTCGCGTCTTCCGCCGTCAAGGAATGAGCGCGCATGCCCGCTTCGAATCCCGTCTCCCGCCCTCCCCGCCGCTGGCGCTGGCTGAAGCGGCTGTGCCTGGCCGTCATCGCATTCGTCCTGGCCGCAATCGCCTGGGACGTGGCCAGCTACGACGCGCGTCCCTGGCTGGCCGACTACCAGCGCCTCAAGCACGACATGGCGCAGGGTTATGCAAACCTGGACTGGATCGCCGCGCACCGGCAACTCGACCTGGCCGCGCTGGATCGCGAAACCACCATCGCGCTGAACCGCGCGCACTCGCGGGTGCGCGCCTTCCTGGCGCTGCGCGACTTCGTCCAGCGCTTCGGCGATCCGCACTTGCGGCTGGAACCGGCGCAACGTCCCGCGCCCTCACCGCTCGCCTCCTCGGCCGACGCCGCGACCGAACCCGCGACCGAACCCGTGGATCCGGCGGCCGGCGCGGATTGCGAAGCCGCCGGCTACGAGGAAGACGATCACAGCTTCACCCTGCCCTTCGCCCGGTTGCCGGACTGGCGCGCATTGCCGGGGGCGCATTTCCCCGCAGGTCGTTTTGGCGACATCGGCATCCTGCGCATCGCCCAATTCGGCGAACAGCGTTACCTCGCCGCCTGCCGGCAGGTGTTCCAGGCAGGCATCGGCCAGCGCGCGCTGCAATTGCGCGTGCGCGCCCATCTGCAGACGGAGCTGGCACGCACGCTCGAAGCATTGCGGGCCAATGGGGCGCGCCGATTGCTGGTGGACGTGACCGGCAACGGCGGCGGTAGTGAATGGGTCTCCGAAGTCATCGCCCTGGTCGCTCCAGGCGACCTGGTGCGTGCGGCGCCCCGAACGGTCGCGCCGGCCTGTGACCGCGCCCGGATCTGGTACGGCGAATCCGTCTGCCCGGTGCTGGCCCCGGTCGGCGAGCGTGAACACCTGTCCGGACGCGGCGCGTGGCGCGGCCGCCTGTTGATCCTCGCCGACCGAGGCACCGCATCGGCATCGGAGGATTTCGTCGTATGGCTGCAACAGAACCGGGTCGCCACCGTCCTCGGCGAACGCACGCTCGGTGCGGGCTGCGGCTATGTCGACGGCGGTGGCCGCACCGCGTTGCGCGTGGCCCCGTTCGACGTGGTGATGCCCAACTGCGCGCGTTTCCTTGCCAACGGCGTCAACGAAATCGAAGGCATCGCCCCCGACGTTCCGGTCGCGCTGCATGAAGAGGATGGATTGCAGCGCCTGACCACCGCGCTCGCGCAACCCGCGCTGCGCGCCACGCCGGTTACTCCGCCGCCGCCTCCAGTGCCTGCGACAACCGCTCCACCGCGATCACTTCCAGCCCCTTGAACGTGCCGGACTTGGGCGCGTTGCCCTTGGGCACGATGGCGCGCTTGAAGCCGTGCGTGGCCGCTTCGCGCAGGCGCTCCTCGCCATTCGGCACCGGGCGGATCTCGCCGGACAGGCCGACCTCGCCGAAGGCCACGGTCTTGTCCGCCAGCGGCCGATCCCGCAGCGACGACAGCACCGCCAGCAGCACCGGCAGATCCGCCGCGGTTTCCTGCACGCGGATGCCACCGACGACATTGACGAACACATCCTGATCGCCCACCACGATGCCGCCGTGGCGATGCAGCACCGCCAGCAGCATCGCCAGCCGGTTCTGCTCCAGGCCGACGGCGACGCGGCGCGGATTGGACAGCGGCGAGGCATCCACCAGCGCCTGCACCTCCACCATCAGCGGACGGGTGCCTTCGCGGGTGACCAGCACGCAGCTGCCCGGCTGCTGGGAACTGCCGCCGGACAGGAAAATCGCCGACGGGTTGGAGACTTCCTTCAGCCCCTTCTCGCCCATCGCGAACACGCCCAGTTCATTGACCGCGCCGAAGCGGTTCTTGAATGCGCGCAGCAGGCGGAAGCGGCTGCCGCTTTCGCCCTCGAAATACAGCACCGCGTCGACCATGTGTTCCAGCACGCGCGGACCGGCGATGCCGCCTTCCTTGGTGACGTGGCCGACCAGGAATACGGCGGTGCCGGTTTCCTTGGCATAGCGCACCAGTCGCGCCGCGCTCTCGCGCACCTGGCTGACCGAACCGGGCGCGGCGGTCAGCGACTCGGTCCACAGCGTCTGCACCGAGTCGGCGACGATCAGCCGCGGCCGCGCGGTGGAAGCATGCTGGAGGATGTTCTCGATGCCGGTCTCGGCCAGCGCCTGCAGGTTGTCCAGCGGCAGATCCAGCCGCACCGCGCGTCCGGCCACCTGCGCCAATGATTCCTCACCAGTGACGTACAGCGCCGGAAAGCTTGCCGACATCTTCGCCAGCGCCTGCAACAACAGCGTGGACTTGCCGATGCCCGGGTCGCCGCCGACCAGCACCACCGCGCCTTCCACCAGACCGCCGCCCAGCACGCGATCGAACTCGCCGATGCCGGTGCTCACCCGCGCTTCCTCGCTGTGGCGGACGTCCTTGAGCGCGGTGATCTTCGGCGCGTCGGCCTTGCCCGCCCAACCGCTGCGGCGGGTCGCCGGCGGACCGCTGGCGGCCTCCAGCGCGATCTGGGTCAGCGTGTTCCAGGCATTGCATTCGCCGCACTGCCCCTGCCATTTGTTGAACTCCGCGCCGCACTCGCCGCAGACATACGCGGTCCTGGCCTTTGCCATTGTCTCGCCTTGCCGAACTGAAGGCGCTCAGGATACCGGAGCGGGATCGCAGGGATGGAGATGCGGTTGACGCCGGGACATTCCGCGCAAATCCCCCGTTGCCCGCTGCGCGGCCGCCCGCCCCCTTTTGACCCGCTATTCGGCCGTCGGGAGGCCCTGCAAAGGGGGCTAAAAAGCAACCGTTCGAGCCCGAAGCATTCGTACTTCAGCCAAGAATAAAGGTGTGCAGGCTTTTGCTTTTTGCCTCCCTCCTTAAAAAAGGGGGATTGAGGGGGATTTGCTCCACCACCCGCCACAATGCGCAACCCGGGTCAACGCCATCCCGGCAGGCTGTCCCCGCGTCCCCAGGAACCACCCACCGCATGAAACGCCCCACCACCCGCCGCAGCTACGCCGCCCGTATCGAGAAGGTGGTCACCCACCTGGTCGGTCACCTCGACCAGCCGCTCACCCTCGAACACCTGGCGGCCATCGGCCACTTCTCGCCCTACCACTTCCACCGCATCTACCGCGGCGCGATGGGCGAGACCGTGGCGGACACCCTGCGCCGCATGCGCCTGCATCGGGCCGCGGTCGAGTTGCTGCACGGGACCCGCCCGCTGTCCGCCATCGCCAGTCGCTGCGGCTACGGCAGCGCGGCGGCCTTCAACCGGGCGTTCGCACAGGCCTACGGGGTTCCTCCGGGCGCATTCCGCCAGCGCGGCATGGAAGCGACGCTTCCACCACGCACCGACCTGTCAGAACCCGAGGATTTCCCCATGTACGACGTCAGCATCCAGACCTTCCCCGACATCACCGTCGCCGCCCTCCCTCACCAGGGTCACTATCACGACATCGGCGAGAGCTTCGAGAAACTCGCCGCCTGGGCGGCCGGCCAGGGCGTGCCACCGCAGGCGCGCTCGTTCGGCCTGTATTACGACGACCCCGAGAGCGTCTCCCCCGAGGCGCTGCGTTCGGACGCCTGCGTGGAGATCGCCTCCGCCGGCATCGTGCAGGCGCCACTGCGCCCGCTGACCATCGCCGGCGGCCGCTATGCGGTGCTGGTGCATGTCGGGCCATACGCGGAACTGGATCGTCCCTATCGCTGGCTGTTCGGCGAATGGCTGCCGGCGAGCGGCGAGGAAGCCGCCGACGCGCCGGTGATGGAGGAATACCTCAACGATCCGCGCAGCGCGCCGCCCAGCGAATGGCGCACGGCGATCTGCCTGCCACTGCGCTGAGCGGAACCGGATGGCGCGGCGGCGACGCCGCCGCCGCGCCTCGGTGCATCAACGCGCCTTGTACAGATCGGCCAGTCGATCCGGCTTGCCGGCGATGCGCTCCAGGTGCGGATACTGCAGGCCATCGTAATAAGCGATGCGCACGGTCTCGATGCGATCGAAACGCTTGACCACCAGTTCAATCGGCGACTTGCTGTCCTTGGCCGCGGTCACCGCGTCCTTCAACGCCTCGCTGCTGTATTCGCGCCCGTTCACGCCCAGCAGGGTCATGCCCGGCGCCAGCCCGGCGTTGAACGCCGGACCATCCCAGCGCACGTCACCCAGCACGCCAGCGCTGTTGACCGACAGGCCCAGCGAATAGGTCAGGTTGGCGTCCTTGCGCTCGCTTTCCATCGCCTTGAACGCATCGCTGGGTTTGTCGGTGTAGACCAGCTTCCAGCCCGCCGCTTCCAGTCCGCCAATCAGCGGCCCGTGCCCATCCACGCGCGAACGCAGGAAGGCGGCCCAATCGAACGGCGCGATGCCGTTGAGCGTGGCGACGATGTCGTCGAAGGTGTACGGATTGACCTCCCACACCCCGTTGTCCATGCCGAAGAACGCCTTGGCGAAATCATCCAGGGAACGCTTGTCGCGACTGAGCTCACGCAGCTTGCCATCCACCTCCAGCCAGATCATCTGTCCGCCGGAGTAGTAATCCTCGCTCATCTGGTAGTTGCGGAACGGCAGCGAGCGGCGTGCTGCGATGGTCGGATCGTTGGTGGTGTCCTGGATGTTGCGCCAGGCCAGGCCGGGCCGACCACGGTCATACACGCCGGCCACCTGCGCCAGTGAATCGCGCGCCTGTTCCTGGGTCCACAGACCCGAGCGTGCCGCCAGCACGTGGCCCCAGAACTGGGTCTGGCCCTCGTACAGCCACAGCAGGCTGTCGCCCATCGGCACGTTGAAGCTCGGCGTGGCCAGATCCGCGCCGCGGCGATATTTGCCGTTCCAGGAATGGTTGAACTCGTGCGGCAGGAGGTCCCGGCCGCGCCAGGACTTGTCCCAGTCGGTGAAGTAATCGCGGTCACCGCTGTTTTCGCTGGAACGATGGTGCTCCAGGCCGATGCCGCCCAGCTTGTCGGTCAGGGCGAGCAGGAACTCGTAGTGATCGAAATGGCGCGCGCCATAGAGCTTGCTGGCCTGGGTGACCAGCGCCTGGTGCGCCTTGATGTGCTCGGGCTTGGCTTCCAGATCCTTGGCTTCGTCGGCGAACACGTTCAAGTGCACCGGTTGCTTCGCGCCCGGATCCAGATCGATGCGCTTGTAGTGCTTGCCCGCGAACATCGGCGAGTCCACCAGATCGTCATAGCGGATCGGCTTGAAGCAGACCGTGTCGCCATTGCGGGTGTCGGTAGTCAGCGCGGTCGCGTAAGACCAGCCCTGCGGCAGCTTCACGCAGGCCTGCGCCTGCACGTTGCGGCTGTAATAACCCGCCGGATACAGCGAAGTGGAATCCCATTGCAGGTTGAGCATGTCCGGGGTCATCACTACCCGTCCCTGCGAGCCACCCTGCGAGGACAGGAACTGGAACTCGGCGGTCACTTCGCTCGCGCCAGCCGGCACTTCCACGTGGAAGGCGTACACATTGAATTGATCCCGCACCCACGGCAGTCGCTGGCCGTTGGCGGTGATCACCAAGCCCGCCATCTTCTCGATCGGACCGGCCGGCGAGTGCTTGCCCGGCAACCACTGCGGATACAGCAGGGTCAGCCGCCCCGCCTGCGCCGGAATGGTCTCGCGCACGCGGAAGATGCGGCGATTGAGATCGGTGGCATCCACCTCGATGCGCAATTGTCCATTGAACGGAACATCCTTCGGTGCGGGCACTTCATCGGCCCGCGCGGTGGACGGGGCCAGTCCGGCCAACGGCATCAACAGGGACAGCGAGACAGCAAGGGCAAGCGGCTTCATCGGGGATTCCACGAAACGGTAACCGCCCGATGCTACGGGTTGGGTCCGGGCGGGTCCGTAGGCCATTGGTCATGGTGGGACGACTTGCCGGATGGGGTTCCTGCGGTTTTCCCAACTCTGGCGGCGGACTACCATGCCAGGACAAACGACCCGTCACCAAGGAGTTCCCATGGCAGAGTGGATCTGCAAATCCTGCAAAACGACCAACGAAGCGGATTTCGATATCTGCTGGCAATGCGGCACCGGTCGGGACGGGAGGCCACCCGATCCCGCTTTCAGCCGTAATCAGGAGACCGTCCGGGTGCCTCCACGACAATTGGAATGCCTGCGTTGCCAGTCCCCCATGGCGCACGCCGGTACCAAGCGCTTCCACGAAGGTTCGCGTCTGGCGCCTTTCCTGCTGGCAGAACTCGGCGAACTGCTGGTCAATCGCGAAAGCTTCGACCTCTACACCTGCACCGGCTGCGGCAAGGTCGAGTTCTTCCTCACCTAAGGACGACCCTGGCCTTCCGCGCTGACGAGAAGAACCCGTCGCGGTCGCATGCCCACGACCAGCTTTCCCTTTCAGCACGCCCCCGATAGCCGAGTGGCGGTTCTACGAGGCAGCCGAAGCACACAGACCAACGAAACCCGGCACACAGCCCCCTTTGAAAAAGGGGGCGGGCGCCTGCACCGCAGGCGAAGGGGATTTGCGCGGCCAAGCGCATCAGCTCAATGCCGGTCCGCAGGCACATAGACCAAACCATCGAGAATCCCGCTCACCTCGTCGGCCATCCGGCCGAACTGCGAGGTCAGCACCACATCCGGAATCTTCAGAAGCGCCGCCGCCTCGTGGAACTGCTCGGATCCGGACAACTCCCGGAACGTATCGCGCAACTGCACGAGCTGCGCGTGGGTTTCTTCGCTGATGATGTAAGCACTATGGGATTGGGACATATCGCCTCCTGTGGTGTGGACCGCTCCTGGCCGGCGCACGACGGGTGCGCCGGGATGTCGGGAGGTCGAAAAACCGCACACACAGAACGGCGGACCTGTTCCCCGCAAGCGGGTCTTGTATTCGGTCCACTCCCGACGCGGAACGCATCGACCCAGGCTCAGCAGAGCGAGGAAAAGCCCCGCAAAGAAAGAAGATGAGCCTGGCTGTGTGTGAGGAGTTTCGACACTCCTTGTCAGCGATTCTTGCGAAGACGGCGGCGCCAGTTCAACTAACATTGGAGGTTCGAACGCAACAGGACAACGCAGGCAAATTGTGGCAGCCATGCCCTCCCGGCCGAACCGCTCAATCGACTTTCCGGGGCAGGCCACGACTCAGCAACGAAGCAAAATCATGCAGGCGAAGCCGGGCATTCCTGTTCCTGGAAAGTGACGGCGACGCTCCCGCTGCCGGCCCGGAAAAACAAAAACCCCGCCAAGGCGGGGCTCTTGCTTGAACTGGTGCCGGAAATAGGAATCGAACCTACGACCTACGCATTACGAATGCGCCGCTCTACCAACTGAGCTATTCCGGCGGAACCGCGAATTTTAGGGAGAGGCCGGCATCTGGTCAATTGGCCCCTTGCAAGTACTTGATGTGAAAGGGGCTCCAGCCTGGGCGAAGGACGGCGCTGGCCGGCAAGGGTTCTGGTCCGCCCCGATGCCTCGAACACCAATGGCCGGGCAAGGGTTTGGCGCCCTCGGCAATCTCGGGGCATCATTGGCGTTGGGGATGGCTGTTCGTGCCGGTGGTCGACGAGGCTCAAATAAGCCTCTGGTAAGCCGGGCCGTTCGTGCCACGATGCTGATTGCCAAGGGGACAAAAGGATGCGTGCCAGATTTTCTGCCGTGGTTGCGGGCTTCACAATTGCGCTGTGTTCGACAACATCTGTCGCGGCCACCTTGAAAGAACCCACCCCAATATCGATTAACCCTCAACGGCACCCATTGCAGTTGCTGGGTGTGGCCGTCGAAGCGGTCGAAGCCTCCAAGAACGACTGGAAAATGGACGAGTCATACGCGATGACTGAAGTTCCAGGCGGTTACCGCATGCGGGTCATCAAGGAATGGAACAACCGGCACGTGATCTACGCCTACCTGACGACCACGCCCCAGTCCGTATCCATTACCTATGCCGACAGTCGGGAGCTGGACTTCAAGCAGGGGCAAAACGGTGAACGAAAAATACATCGCTCCTACAACGAGTTCACGGAGCTTCTCACGAACGAGATCGCCGCGGCACTCCCAAAAATGTGCGGTGACTACAGTTTCCTTCAAAACTTGAAGGATGCTCCCTATACAGCCATTTCGACAGGCCAACCACTCGCCCGTAGGCCCCGAGCGACAGAACACATCCCCGGCACGAGCTATGTCATCCGTGAATACACGGGGTTCCTGTCCAATGGCTTGGCCTACAACTGTGGGCCAGTGGTTGCCGTCTTTCAGAACGACAAGCTGATAGACGCTTATGGTGGGACTGCTGCACTTGCAAAGCTGAACATCCAAGGGGAGTTGATTAGTCAACGGCATGCCGCAGGCCAAATTTCATATGGTCAAGCCGCCGTCGAATACAAGGAAGCCGAACTCGACTTTTCGCAAACATTGGAAGCTCATCGCCAGAAGCAGCTAATCAGTTACTACCGCCTGCTGGCATCCCGGCTATCCAAGAAGGAAATATCGGTCGAAGAGTTCGACTACCTCGCCATCGAGAAGGAAGCCGAACTGAAAGATCAGCAAGACGCCATCCGGCAGAAACAGATATTCGAAAGAGGCTTGATTGCTGCTGAGCGGGAAAAGGCCATAGCGATGCAGGATCAGGCAGATGCTATGCAATCGCAAGCACGCGCCCAGCACCAGGCGAACTTCCAGAGTTTTCTGAACAGCCTAAAGACGGTGACTTGTAGAACCGTTGGCTTCGGAAACTCAACAACCACGACCTGCAATTGACCCGAAAAAGACCGGAATCAGAGTGGAGTCCACAGTGCCTAGCTCATCCAGCGACCGGGAGGGTCAGGCCATGATCTACCAGATCACCGTCAGCGATCTGACTTACTTCAAATCCCTATTTTTGCTCCCCAGATGGGAAAGAGTTTGAGCGCTAAGCTTTCCCTTGGCCGTGAAGTTCAATTTCCTCAGATCCCAAGCGAAGTTGTTTCGCGCTAAAGCCCATGCAACGCCCCCCCGCACGTCACATCTCTATGAGGCGAGAATGGCAATAATCGAGAATCAGCAAGAGCTGGCAGAATGGGTTCGTCACCACAAGAAGCATTTGGATATTGCGGTTGCGTTCTGGGGCGAAGGAGCCCTAAAGCAGTTGGACCTTGACAATCCGTCAAAGTCATTTCGAATCCTCCTGGAACTGAGCTCCGGGCCACGAACCCTAAAGTAGTGCAGGATCTCCTGAGACTGAAACCAAAGTCGGTTAGATGCGTCGATAGGCTTCACGCGAAGGCATACATCGGCGATAGC
>NZ_JANJUE010000121.1 GCF_024710765.1 Pseudoxanthomonas sp. | reverse complement strand
GGGCAGCCCGCGCGTGGTCATTGAAGCCACCCGCAACGTACCGGTCTGGACCTGGGACCTGAAGGGCGAAGCCTTCGGCAGCACGGCCCCGCAGCAGGACCCGGACGGGGATGGCATTCCGTTCGTGCTGGACATGCGGTTCCCGGGGCAGCGGTATGACGCGGCCTCGGCGTTCAATCAGAACTACTTCCGGGACTATGACGCCAGCACTGGTCGATATGCGCAGAGCGACCCGATTGGACTTGGTGGAGGAACTAGCACCTATGCCTATGCTGGGATGAATCCTTTGCGAAGTATCGATCCTAACGGACTTGATTTCTTTGATCCTGTATTTGAACTGGTTTATCAAACGACCGATGGCTGGTCACCATCGCAGACAACGGTGGATGCTGTTGCTGGATTTGGCGACTCCCTTTCGTTTGGGCTTTCTGCCAAGTATCGCGACTACCGCGGACTAGGCTCTGTCAATAAATGCTCTTCCGCATATCGGAATGGAGAGATTGCAGGTACGGTATACAGCCTTGCAGTTCCCGTTAGTCGTCTGGCGTATGTGGCTAAGGCTAGACAAATTCCCGGACTAGGGCTTTCCGCAATGGAATCGGTTGCCGCGAGAAATGCACTCAAGGACTACTTCAGAGGTCCGTTTGCCGGAGTGTTGAAAAATTGGCATGCCGTTACCTATGAAGGGCTGATCGCCCAAGGCAAGACCGAGGCTGCGATAATTGCGGGCGCCGGGAGAACCAGCTGGCCGTGGACGACAGGAATCGTGGGCTTTGGTTTGCTTTCCAGTGGAGTTCGAGCAGATAGCGCCATGGAGAACGCCAATGAATGCGGATGTGAGTAACAAAGTTCTTGTTAGGCGTCACTCTGCATTTAACACGTTGCAGCAACCACTCTTCTACTACTCGCCTGAGTCTGGGGATATCGTTCCGGAGTCCAATGTGGGTTTGGAAGCCAGTGGTTGGCTCATCGACTTTGAGAAGGTCGTTATTGGCGCGAGGAGAGTCATCTTCTTTCGCCATGATGGCAGGCACTATATTTCGCTAGATGATCGTGTTTTTGAGATAGGGAAAGAAAAATCGTCAGTCACTCATCATCGAGGAATTCTTATCTCGGAGTTGAAGATCGTAGACGAGCGGGGTGATGAACACGCAGTCAAGTATGTAACCCCGTGGTGGCGTCTCGTATTTGATGACGGTAGTCATCCTGATCTCCAGTTCCCGCTTGAGGCGTTCTCCAAGCAATATGCAAATATGTGATATTGATAAGTGACGAGCAAAAAAAGAGGATGGGACGCTTTGTCACAGCGATGGTTATGGGGTGGTGATCGGATCCATGTCTCTTTTACTTCTTGAAGGGTCTTAATAAAGAAGCTCGCGATGCGGGTTGCTTCAGCAGGATTCTCCCTGTTCGTTTCGTACGCTAGAGACAGAGTTAGAGTGCCTTCTGAAGGATTTTTAGGCTCAAGATTGCCTCGGTTGAATCCCGCCGAAGCCGCCTAACGCCTGCGTGGGTGGCTGCTGCCATTCGACCGCGCGATGGAATGACAGGCGCGGGGTTCAGCACGGCGCCCAAGCATCCCGGGCTATCCCACAGCAGGGCCGAATATCGACACCATGGATGCGAACCTCAGGAGTGCTGCTTCAACACCGGCGCCACCGTCACACTGGCAATCCCCGGCGTCGCCACGATCCGCTCGCGCAGCGCGCTGAGTGCGGCGAGGTCGGTGGCGCGGACGGTGAGCACGGCATCCATCGGGCCGGAGACGTGATCGCAGGCTTCCACTTGCGGCAGGCCGGTCAGGCTGGGGAGCAGGCGATTGCACGGGCGGCCTTCGATGCGGACGAAGAAGTAGGCGCGCGCGCCGGGGAGATCCACCGGGTTAGTGGTGTCGATGGTGAAGCGCTTGATGACGCGGTTGCGCTTGAGACGCGCCAGCCGGTCCTGCACCGCGCTGCGTGACAGGCCGACTGCGCGGGCCAGCGCGAGTACCGGTTGGCGGCTGTCGCGGCGCAGGAGTTCGACGAGTTGCCTGTCCACCTGATCCAGTTCGGCGGTTGCCATGTCCACGCGGGATTCCTTGGCCGGCATTGTGCCGGTCGGACGACATATTGCGGGGAGAGAACCGGCGGCGTCCGCCGGTAGTTTTCGCGTTCGAGCCACTTCGCGGAAACCTATCACATGCCTCCCGCCACGGAACGCGCCGCACGCATCCATGCCTATGGTCCACCTGAAACACTGCGTATCGAATCCATCGACAAGCCGGCGCCCGGCCCCGGCGAGCTATTGATACGGCATACGGCGATCGGCTTGAACTTCGTCGAGGTGTACTTCCGTCGCGGAACGTTCCCGGTTCCCGCGTTTCCCGCCGTGCTGGGCAACGAAGGCGCCGGCGTGGTGGAGGCGGTGGGCGCGGAGGTGGACGGGTTCGCCATAGGCGATCGCGTGGTCTACGCGGACGGGCCGCTGGGCGCCTACGCGACGGTGCGCACCTATCCGGCGGACCGCATGGTCCGGATTCCCGACGGAATCAGCGATCGGCAGGCCGCGGCGTCGTTCCTGCGCGGGGTCACCGCGCGCATGTTGTTGAAGGAAGTCACGCCGTTGCAGGCGGGCGACACCGTGCTGTTCCATGCGGCAGCGGGTGGCCTGGGACTGTTGTTCGCGCAGTGGGCGACGGCGCTGGGCATCCGGGTCATCGGCACGGTGTCGAACGCCGCGAAGGCCGACGCTGCGCGCCGGGCAGGATGCGTCGAGGTCATCGACCGCACGCGGGTCGACTTCGCCGCCGAGACGCGCGCCTTGACCGGTGGCGAAGGGGGCGCGGCGGTGTTCGATTCGGTGGGGCGCGATACCTTCCGGGCTTCGCTCGATGCGCTGCGGCCGCGCGGCACGCTGGTGGCGTTCGGCAAGGCCTCGGGTGACCCGCCGCCGCTGGATCCTTTCCTGCTGGCGCCGAAATCGCTGCATGTGACCTGGCCCATCCGGCCTACCTATACCGAAGGCCGGGAAGCGCTGGAACGTGGCGCCGCGGATCTGTTCGATGTCATCGCGCGTGGCGTCGTGGACGTGAAACCCCGCTACGTCTATGCATTGGACGAGATCGTGGACGCGCATCGGGACATGGAGAGCCGGAAGCGGGTGGGCGCGGCGGTGCTCGAGGTCTGACATCCGTGCCGCGCGGCGAGGCCGCGCTGGAAAGCGGGGACCGGACCCGGCGGTTTTCCGCCGTATGATGACGGCATGTCGATTGCCCTTGCCGCACCGCATGTCGAAGCCGCCGAGCGCCTGCGCGACTGGCTGGTTCCGTTCGAGCGCGTGTTCGTGCTGACCGGCGCGGGCTGCAGCACGGCGTCCGGCATCCCGGACTATCGCGACGCCGATGGCCACTGGAAGCGCACGCCGCCGGTGACCTACCAGGCTTTCACCGGGGATCCGCTGACCAACGCGCGCTACTGGGCGCGCAGTTTCGTGGGCTGGCCGCGGATGGCCAAGTCGCAGCCGAATGCGGCGCACCGGACGCTGGCGGCCTGGCAGGACGGGCGGCTGTCGCAGTTGTTGACCCAGAACGTCGATGGCCTGCACGAGCGCGCCGGCAGCCGCGATGTGATCGATCTGCATGGGCGCATCGATCAGGTGGTGTGCCTGCAATGCCGGGCGTTGTCTGCGCGGGCTACGTTGCAGGAACGGCTGCACGATGCGAATCCCGATTGGCACGGGCTGGAAGCGGCGACCGCGCCGGATGGCGACGCGGATCTGGAGGGGCTGGATTTCAGCCGGTTCCGCGTGCCCGCGTGTGACGCCTGCGGTGGGATGTTGAAGCCGGACGTGGTGTTCTTCGGCGAGAACGTGCCGCGTGAACGCTACGAGTGGGCGGTAAAGGCGCTGGGTGCGTCGGACGCGCTGCTGGTGGTGGGTTCTTCGCTGATGGTCTATTCGGGTTTCCGTTTCGCGCGCATCGCGCATGAGGCGGGCAAGCCCATCGCGTTGCTCAATCGTGGGCAGACACGTGCGGACGCGCTGGCGGATCTGAAGCTGGACGCCGATTGCGTGGCGGTGTTGCCGGCCGTGTAGGAGCTGTTGGCAGGGGATGTGCGTGTGGATTCCACACTTGCGGTGGGTTGGGAGCAGCGCCTGGTGAGGGAGGCCTGGTTCGGATGGATTTGCGCCCATCCGCCTTCGGCACCTTCCCCCGCTTTGCGGGGGAAGGGACGATATGCGCGACGGGATGTTGGGGCCTGTATGCCGTTTGGGCCTGCTTACGGAAGCGCGCGCAGTTTCCGGAGCAGGGTTTCGCAATCGCTGGCGGACATGGGCGGGGCGAACAGGTGGCCCTGCAGGCCGTCGCAGCCGAGTTCGCGCAGGGTGCGGGCCTGGTGTTCGGTTTCCACGCCTTCGGCGATCAGGGTCAGGCCCAGGCTGTGGCCGAGCTCGATGATGCTGCGGATGATCGGATAGTGCAGGCCGGGTTCGGCGGCCGTGTCGATTTCATTGATGAAGGAACGATCGATCTTCAGCGTATCCACCAGCAGCTGGCGCAGGTAGTTCAACGACGAATAGCCGGTGCCGAAGTCGTCGATGGCCACGCGCACGCCCAGGGCGCGCAGTTCGCGCAGATGGCGGGCGGTGGACTGGACGTCCTGCATCACCAGGCTTTCGGTCAGTTCCAGTTCCAGCGACGAGGCCGGCAGGCCGGTGGCGTCCAGCACGCGGGCGACGGTGCGGGTCCAGTCTTCCTGCTGCAACTGCACCGCCGACAGGTTGACCGCCATCAGCAGGTGGGCGACGCCGTGGCGCTGCCACTGCGCCATCTGGCGGCAGGCATGCTCCAGCGCCCAGTGGCCGATCCCCAGGATCAGGCCGGATTCCTCGGCAATCGGGATGAACACGCTGGGCGGAATCGCGCCGTGGCGCGGGTGGTGCCAGCGCATCAGCGCCTCGAAGCCGAGCAGGACGCCGTCGGCGCGGTATTGCGGCTGGTAGTGCAGGGCCAACTGGCCTTCTTCCAGCGCGTGATGCAGATCCGCGCGCAGGTCCAGCCGTTCGCGACTGCCGGCGGTCAGTTCCGGGGTGAAGAACTCGAAGCAATTCTTGCCGCGCGCCTTGGCCCGGTACATCGCCGCGTCGGCGTTGCGTTGCAGCTGTTCTGCATCGCGTGCATCGTCGGGAAACAGGGCGATGCCGATGCTGGCGGTGACGTACAGTTCATGCCCGTCGACGGGAATGGGCCGGCGCAGCGTCTCCAGGCAGCGATCAGCCATCCGGGTGGCATCGGCCACGCTCTTCATGCCGGGCAGGATCAGGGTGAATTCGTCGCCGCCCATGCGCGCCAGGGTGTCGGTCTCGCGCAGCAGGCGGCGGATGCGGCGGGTGGCGGCCATCAGCACGTTGTCGCCCTGTTGATGGCCGAGGGTGTCGTTGATGTACTTGAAGCCGTCCAGATCCAGGAACAGCACGCCGACCCGGTGTTCCTCGCGGCGGGCGTGGGCGATGGCCTGGTTGAGCCGATCCCGGAACAGGAAGCGGTTGGGCAGATCGGTCAGGGCGTCGTGGTGGGCCTGGTGGTTGAGGTTGTCGGCGAGCTGGCGATGGCCGATGGCGAGCGCGGCGAGTCCGCTGATCACCATCATCCATTCCAGTTCCGAATCGGTGGGCTGACGTCCGTTCGGCGGCTGCAGGGCGAACTCGCCGATGTGCTCGCCATGCGCGGTGGTCAGTGGCACCGACCAGGCGCTGGCGGCGCCGTCGAGCGGGCCGTCGTTGCAATGGCGACGCCAGACCGGATGCCGACGCACGACGTCCACCCACTGGATCTGGCGCTGTTCGTGTGCGCCGCCGGGCAGCCATGCCAGCGGTGCCTGGATGATCGGATTGCGGCCTTCCGGCAGCGGCCGGTCGGCGTGGAAGAATTCGCCATCGGCATGCACCGCGATGAAGCAGCGGCCGCCGGGTGTCTGCGCCTCGACCATGCGGGTGAGTTCGACCAGGATGCTGTGCAGCGGATGGTCCTGGACGATCCGTTCGAGGAAGCTCTCCAGCGTCTCGGCCTGGATGCGGCGGCTGATTTCTTCCTGCAATTGCCGGTTCAGGGCGTTGGTGGCGACGGTCTGGGCCTGCAGGGCCTGGAAGGCGTGTTCGCGTTTCTGCTGTTCGACGTACAGCTCCAGGCTCTTTTCCTCGATGAACAGCTCGGCCGCGCGGCGGGCCTGCTTTTCGCGCTCCAGTCTCCGTCTGAGCAGTTGCAGTTCGTCCATGGGTGGAGCGGCTCAGTCCACCCGGGTCAGCAGGAAGCGGATCGCGGTGCCGCCGCCTTCGGCGGCCAGCGGCGAGCGCTCGATCCGCACGCGCTCGCCGTAGTGATCCGCGCAGCCGGAAATCAGGCCTTCGGCGAGATCGCCGAGCGGCCGGCTGGAGCGATAGTCGAACACCATGTGCCGATCATCCTGGCGTTCGTTGCTGAAACTGGGCAGTTCGGCGCCCGGATACAGCTTCAGCACTTCGACATGGACGTGGTTGTCCACCTGCTCGAGGAAATCGAACGCGGAGTGCACGTTCTCGAAGAAACGCGGATAGCTCTTCACGAAGCGCCCGAACAGGTAATGGCCGAACTCGCGCACCAGTTCCGCGCCGGGCAGGCCGGTCTCGCGGCTGAGTTGTTCGACCAGGGCCAGCAGTTCGGTGTGGTCGTAGGTGCCCACGGCGGTGTAGATGCCGCCGCTGGGCAGGTGCGCGGCCTCCAGCACGCGCTCGGTCAGCTCTGGCCCGAAGCGGCTGTCCATCATCTCCATGAACTCGGTGAACACGACTCCCTTCATGCCTGCCTCTCCCGAGCAGCGATGATGGCCGGAGTATGCCGCAACCGTGCGTGGTGTCGGACCACGCGAGACCGGTCTTTCCGATATCGGAAGGCGCGGGGGAAGATTGAGTGGAAAGGGGGTAAGCCGGGCTTACCACTTCGTGGATGGCCGACGGACTCAGCCCGCCGACTGCCAGGGTGGCGCCAGCGCGAGGATGCGCAGGTGCGCAGGGCAACTGTCACGGTGCGCGCCGCGCAGGTAACCCAGGCTCATCAGGAATTCGCCGGTGATCTCGCCGCCGGTGAACCGGAAGGTCCGCTTGAACAGCTTGATCCATTCGGGCTTGGCGAGCGGATGATGCGTGTCCAGCCACGCGGCGAAACCGCCATGGGAACCGCGCAGTTGCTGGATGACCCGGGCGTTGTGGATGGCCGCGTCCACCTTCAGGCGGTTGCGGATGATGCCGGGGTCGGCCAGCAGGCGCTCCCGGTCGGCGTCCCCGTAGGCGGCCACGGTGTCCACGTCGAAGCCGTGGTAGGCCTGCCGGAACCCGTCGCGCTTGCGCAGGATGGTTTCCCAGCTGAGCCCGGCCTGGTTGATTTCCAGCAGCAGGCGCTCGAACAGGACCGCCTCCTCCCGCTGGGGAAAGCCGTACTCGTGGTCGTGGTAGGGGCCGTGGACGGGATGGCCGGGGGCGATGTCGCAATATCCGCTCATGCGGTCAGGGTAGCGCGGTCGGGCTAAAATGGCGCCATGTCCGCCGAAACCTTCCTCGCCAACCAGCTGCTGATCGCCTCGCCGGCCTTGGATGACCCCAATTTCGCCCGCAGCGTGACCCTGATCTGCCAGCACGACGGCGAAGGGGCGATGGGGGTGATGGTCAATCGTCCCTCCGAGTACACCCTGGGCGAGGTGCTGCAGCAGATGCAGCTGGATACCCCGGACGAGGGGCTGCGCGAGCAGATCGTGCTGAATGGCGGCCCGGTCCATCCGGAGCGCGGCTTCGTCCTGCATGACGACGCGCGGGCCTGGGATTCCACCCTCACCGTGGCCGACGGCCTGTACCTGACCACCTCGCGCGACATCCTGGAAGCGATGGCCGCCGGCAAGGGCCCGGAACACGCGATCGTCACCCTCGGTTGCGCAGGCTGGGGCGCGGGCCAACTGGAGTTCGAGCTGGGCGAGAATGCCTGGCTGACCGCGCCGGCCGACTCCGGCCTGCTGTTCGATTTGCCGCTGGAACGGCGCTGGCAGGCCGCCGGTGGCCTGATTGGTGTAGACATGACCAGGCTCACAGACTACAGCGGACACGCATGAAACCCTGTTTCCGGAACCGCCGTGCCGCTCCCGCCGGGCAAGCCTGCCCGCCGGCACACGCCGGCCGGCGTTCCCGGAGTCGGCCATGAAGTTGGATGGCACGGTGTTGGGATTCGACGTCGGTGCGCGACGCATCGGCGTGGCCGTGGGCAGCGCCTTCGGCAGCGGCGCGCGGGCGCTGGCGGTGGTGGACGTGCATGCGCACGGACCGGACTGGCCGGCCATCGATCGATTGCACGCCGAATGGCGTCCCGATGGCCTGGTGGTCGGGGATCCGATGACCCTGGACGGCGGCGATCAACCGAACCGCAAGCGCGCACAAGCGTTCGCGCGGGACCTGCATGCGCGCTACAAGCTGCCGGTGGTGCTGGTGGACGAACGCGCCAGTTCGATCGAAGCCTCGCAGCGGTTCGCCCTGGATCGCGCCGAAGGCCGCAAGCGCAAGCGCGATGCCGCGGCGCTGGACGCGGTGGCGGCGGCGGTGATCATCGAACGCTGGCTGGCCGCGCCGCAGGACGCCACGCAGGTGACCCTTTGATCGAGCGGGTGACCCTCCGCCCAGGAACGGGTACGCCGCCGTGCGATCTCGCTGTTTTTCCGGTACCGGATTCCGCCAGCGCTGGACCGGCCGGCGCCCGTTTTCCGCGCGTTTTCTTTTTCCCAACCCGTCGGGTTTCGGCGATGTCGCCGCGGCCCGGTTCCCGAACCCTGCATTCCAGAACTGAGCCATGACCCAGCAAATCGATTCGGATGGACGCCTGCGGCACCTGTTGACCCTGGACGGTCTTCCCCGCGAAACCCTCTGCCGCCTGCTGGACCGCGCCGGCCAGATCCGCGATACCGCGCTCGGGCGCACGCAGCGCCGCAATCTGCTGGACGGCACCACGGTCTGCACGCTGTTCTTCGAGCCTTCCACCCGCACCCGCAGTTCGTTCCAGATTGCCGCCCAGCGCCTGGGCGCGGACGTGCTTAACTTCGACGCCTCCACGTCCTCCACCCGCAAGGGCGAGACCGCGCGCGACACCCTGCGCAACCTGGAGGCGATGGGCGTGCGCGGCTTCGTGGTGCGGCACGCCGACGACGGCGCGGTGGACGCGCTGGCCGAGGCGGCGGGCGAGGGCACCACCCTGGTCAATGCCGGCGACGGCCGCAGCGCGCATCCCACCCAGGGCCTGCTGGATGCGCTGACCCTGCGCCAGGCCAAGGGCGCGGATTTCTCGCGGTTGAAGGTGCTGATCGTCGGCGACGTCAAGCACTCGCGCGTGGCCCGCTCGGATCTGCAGGCGCTGCGCACGCTCGGCACCGGCGAGATCCGGGTGTGCGGACCGAAGTCGCTGCTGCCCGATGACCAGACGCTCGCCGGCTGCGTGGTCGGCGACGATTTCGACGCCATGCTCGAAGGCGTGGACGCGGTGATGATGCTGCGCCTGCAGCGCGAGCGGATGGAGGAAGGCCTGGTCGCCTCGCTCGACGACTATCACCGCGACTTCGGCCTGGACCAGGCTCGCCTGGGGCGCGCGGTCAAGGATGCGGTGGTGCTGCATCCGGGCCCGATCAACCGTGGCGTGGAAATCACCGACGAGGTCGCCGACGGTCCGCAGTCGCTGGTGCTGCGCCAGGTCAGCAATGGCGTCGCGATCCGGATGGCGGTGCTGGAAACCCTGCTGGGTTGAGAAGCGCGGGCCCGGGAACCACGGCGGCGCGCGTCAGTCGCGTGCCGCCGCCACCCGGTTCTTGCCGTCCGCCTTGGCCTGGTACATCGCGCGATCGGCGCGTTCTACCAGCGGATCCTGCGACTCGCCGTCGCGCCACATCGCCACGCCGGCGCTGAAGGTCACGACCAGGCGTTCGTTTTCGTGGAGGAACGGGCGCTGCGCCAACCGCTGCCGGGCACGCTCGACGATCGCCAGGGCTTCGCGGAAGGATGTATCCGGCAACAGCAACACGAATTCCTCGCCGCCGAAACGGCCGATGGCGTCACTGCCCCGCAACGCGCCACGGATGACCGCGACCACGTGGCGCAGCGCCGCGTCACCGCCCAGATGCCCATGGGTGGCATTGATCAGGCGGAAGTCGTCCAGGTCCAGCAGGGCCAGGCACAGCGGCTGGCCACTGCGCTGCGCGCGACTGGATTCGCGCCGGAACAAGTCCTCGAAGCCGCGCCGGTTCAGCGCCTCGGTCAACTGATCCACCCTTACCAGGTTGGAGACCGATTGCAGTTCCTGCTCCAGGCTGGCGACGCGCCGCTCGGCGGCCTCGGCCTCGGCCCGCACCGCGTACAGATCGTCGCGTGCGCGCAAGGCCTGCCGTTGCAGCTGGGCGGTGTCCTCCAGGATGTCCTCCATCCGCTTGCCCAGTTCGGCGACGCTGCGGCTGTCGCGGATCGCCTGCGCATGGAAGCTGATGCGATCGTGGAACTCGCCGGTGCTGCTGGCCATGCCGTCAAGGCGTTCGACGAAGGTGACCATCATGTCCTTCATCGCCGCCTTGGATTCGTTGAGTCCCTGCTTGAGCAGGCCCTGCTTGTAGATGACCTCGCGCAGGCCGGTCCGGGTTTCCTCCAGCCGCCCGCGATCCAGCGGACCGGCGAGCAGGCCACGCGCCGCCGCGATCTGGTCGTGCAGCCAACTGCCGTCCTCCAGCAGTTCACCGACGTTCTCCAGCAGCAGGTCGAACAGGCTGCGCAACAGTTCCTGCGCATCACTGGCCTCGTGGCTACCCTGCCCGATGGCATGGCACAGATCCTTGAGCTGGCCGTCCAGTCCGTCCAGGGGTTGTCCCGGCTGCCAGGCCTTCAGGCCGTCGGCCAGTTGCTGGGTCTGCTGGTAGAGGCGCGCATCCTCCCGCAGCAGGCTTTCCACCGCCATCACCAGGGTGTGGTGGAGCAGCCCGCGCAACTGCTCGGATTCGCTGGGCGTGTCGCTGCCCGGAACCGGTTCATCCGGGATGGTGCGGATGTACTTGTCGATCAACTGCCGCATGGCGCGGCCGTAGGCGAGCCAGTCGCCGTCGGCGCAGGCGGCCTGCAGCCGCTGGCCCATCCCGCGCAGCTCGCCCCCCAGTCCGGCCACGCCATCGGCGAATGCGGACACCAGCGCCGGCGGCGCATCGGCGTGCAGGAACAGGCCCTGCAGCTGGGCGGTGCTGATCAGCGGCCGCGTCGGGTCGTGGGCGGCCAGATCCTTGCCCGCCGGTTGCGCGCGCTTGTGGCCGCGCGCCCACAGGCGGCGGAAGCCGCCGGTCAGGCCGGGAGGGACATCGGAGCGTTCGGCCATGGAGTCTGCTCGGCACGGATCTTTCGTGAAGGGGCGCCGGGTTATCGGCGGCGCCGGCCGGCAGTTGAGGGGGAGGCGACGGGTGGCGTCAACGCGGGCCCAGCAGGCGTTCGGCTTCCTCCAGCAGGGCCAGTTGCTGGCGCGCCTCCGGGTGGCCGGCCGCCGCCGCCGCGCGGACCTGCCCCAGATCCGGATGGCGGACGATCAGCAGCAGGTTGCCGCATTCCGGGCAGGCGTAGTCGGTCACCTCGTCGTGCAGGTCCATCTGCATGGCGCGCGAATCCCCTTGCCAGTTGCATGCGCATTCGTGCCGGCGTTCGCGCCAGCCGGGAGTGAAGTAGTCGTTGAGCAGTTCGGCCATGGGGTCTCAGCGGTGCTGCTGGAACAGCCAGGCCCACAATTCGGGCGTGGCGTAGGCGGGATCCCAGGAGTTGTGGTTGGCATCGGGGAATTCGGTATAGCGCACGTCGCCACCGGCCTGCCTGAGCGCGGCGTCCATCTTGCGCGACTGCACCGGCGGAACCAGATCGTCCTTGCCGCCGTGGAAAATCCAGACCGGCACATGCTTGAGGCGGCTGGCGGCCTCGGCGAACGGATCCGTGGCGCCGGCGACGCTGTGCGCGACCATGCCCGGACGGCGATCGGTCCAGTCCACGGTCAGCCCGCCGCAGATCGGCACCAGCGCGGCGAACCGCTGCGGCTGCTTCAGGGCCAGTTCCCAGGTGCCGTAGCCGCCCATCGACAGGCCGGTCAGGTAGACGCGATCGGGATCGCCATCGAATTCCTTCATCGAGGCATCCAGCGCCGCCAGTGCGATGTCACCGGCTTCCTGGGTCCATTCGGTTTCGTCCGGTGCCTGCGGGATCACCACCAGTGCCGGGAAATCATCCAGATGCTTGCGCAGGTGCGGCGGCAGGCCGACCTTCATCTGCAACTGGTTGTCCTCGCCACGCTCGCCGGAACCGTGCAGGAACAGGATCACCGGTGTCTTTCCGCGGCCGTGGCCCGCGGGCACGAAGACCTGATAGCGATGGGTCTTGCCGGCGACCTGGACTTCGCGTTCGACGAACGTGCCGTGCGTGGTGACCGGGCGGGTGGCGCAGCCGCCCAGCAGCATGGCGGTCGAAAACAGGGCGAGCATCAGCAGGACCAGGCGGTGGGGAAGGATTCGACGCGGGCGATCGTGCGCGGAGCCAGGCAGGACGGCAGTCATCATGTGGGGGTTCCTGGAACGGCGTGGAGGCAGGTGGTGGCGTGAATGGCGGCAGGGAATCGCCAGGTCCCATGATGGACCGGGAACGCAGGCGCGGCCAGCCCGGGAACCGCGCGACACGCCTGATGCATCATCGCGACCTGCCCGTCACTGCAGCAGGATGACGGTGGCCAGGCCCAGGAAACTGAGGAAACCCATCACGTCGGTGACGGTGGTCAGGATCACTCCGCCGGCCAGCGCCGGATCGAACCCCAGTCGCTTGAGCGTCAGCGGCACCAGCACGCCGGCGGTCGCGGCGGTCAGCAGGTTGATGGTCAGTGCGCTGCCGATGACCAGCGAAAGGCCCAACTGGTGGAACCACAGGTAGACGATCACGCCCAGGCCGACGCCCAGGCACAGTCCGTTGATCAGCGCGACCGACAGTTCCTTCTTCAGCAGCGTCATCACGTTGGAGGCGCCGATCTGGCCCAGCGCCAGGCCGCGCACCATCAGCGCCAGCACCTGGGTGCCGGCGTTGCCACCCATGCCGGCGACGATCGGCATCAGCGCGGCCAGCGCCACCAGCTTGGCGATGCTGCCTTCGAACTGGCCGACCACGCTGGCGGCGAGGAAAGCGGTGCACAGGTTGATGCCCAGCCAGATCAGGCGGCGCCGGAAGGCGCGCCGCACCGGCGAGAACAGATCCTCGTCCTCGTCCAGGCCGGCCGCGCTCATCGCCTGGTGTTCGGCCTGTTCGCGGATGATGTCGACCACGTCGTCGATGGTGATGCGGCCGAGCAGGATGTTGTTGTCGTCCACCACCGGCGCGGAAATCCAGTCGTGGTCGGAGAACTGGCGGGCCACTTCCTGCGCGCTCTCGCCGACATCGATGGCCGGCTGCTCGTCGTCGATCAGCCGGTTGATCGGCGTGCTGTCCTCGTGGGTGACCAGCGAAGCCAGCGAGACCCGGCCCAGGTACTGGTGGCGGCGGCTGACCACGAACAGGTGATCGGTGTGATCCGGCAGCTCGCCGCGCAGGCGCAGGTAGCGCAGCACCACGTCGACATTGACGTCGGCGCGCACCGTCACCACGTCCGGGTTCATCAGGCGGCCGGCGGTGTCCTCGGGATAGGACAGCACCTGTTCCAGGCGCTCGCGGTTTTCCCGGTCCATCGACTTGAGGACTTCGTCGATGACGGTATCGGGGAGATCCTCGACCAGGTCGGCCAGGTCGTCGATGTCCAGGTCTTCGACCGCGGCGATGATCTCGTCCGGGTCCATGTCCGCCAGCAGGCTCTCGCGGACCTCGTCGCCGACGTGCACCAGCACCTCGCCGTCGTCCTCGGCGTCCACCAGGCCCCAGACCACCTCGCGCTTGCCGGGCGGCAGGGATTCCAGCAGGTTGCCGATCTCGGCGGGGGCGAGGGTATTGACCAACCGGCGCACGGGGCCCAGCCGGCCGCTGTCGAGAGCGTCGGAAAGCAGGCGCAGTTGGCGCGCGGTCTTGTCGTGGCGGACGGCTTCGGCCATGCAGTGCTCCGAAACGGGGCCGATCCGCAGGACGGATGCGACCGTGGCATCAGATGTTCATGGCGCCATTATCGCCTGCCGTTGAGATTATGCACACCCCGCGCGGGCACATTCCGCGCGAAAGTTTCCAGTCAGACCGCCGTGGATTTCAGCCAGCGCTCGATGCCGGCGCGATCCCGGGCCTTGAGCAGCTTGTCGGTGGACGCCTGCAGCGCGGCCCAGTCGCTGCCGCGGATGACCCGCCGCAGTTCCAGCAGCGTGTTCGGGTGCAGGCTGAATTCGCGCAGGCCCAGTGCCAGCAGCAGCGGCGCCAGGCGCGGATCGCCGGCCATCTCGCCGCATACCGCCACCGGGATCCCATGGGCCTGGCCGATGGTGATGACATGCCGCAACAGCCGGATGACGCCCGGGTGCAGCGGTGAATACAGCTCGCCCAGGGCCTCGTTGTTGCGATCAGCGGCCAGCAGGTACTGCACCAGATCGTTGGTGCCGATGGAGACGAAATCGACCACGTCGACGAAGCCGTGCATGGCGATCGCCGCGGCCGGCACTTCGATCATCGCGCCCAGCTGCACCTGGCCGGCGATCTCCAGTCCCTGCTTGCGCAGTTGGGCCGATACCTGCTTGATCAGGCGGCGGATGGCCAGGATTTCCTCGCGGCTGCTGACCATCGGGATCAGGATCCGCACCGGTCCATAGGCCGAGGCCCGCAGGATGGCGCGCAACTGGGTATCGAACACGCCATCGCGGGCCAGCGACAGGCGCACCCCGCGCAGGCCGAGCGCGGGATTGTCCTCGCTGTCCAGGGCCAGGCCGGTGCGGTCGGCCTTGTCCGCGCCCAGGTCCAGGGTGCGGATGGTCACCGGGCGGCCGCTCATGCCCAGCACCACGTCGCGATAGGCGCGGAACTGCTCGTCTTCGTCCGGCAGCTCGTTGCGCTGCAGGAACAGGAACTCGGTGCGGTACAGGCCGACGCCCGCGGCCCCGAGCGCGTGCGCGCGCGCCACGTCGTCCAGCGATTCGGCATTGGCGTAGAGCGCGATGTCCATGCCGTCGCGGGTGCGGCTGGGCTTGGAACGCAGGCGGCCCAGTTCGCGCTCCTCGCGCGCCACCTCGCGCAGGCGTTCGCGGTAGCGCCGCAGATCCGCCGCGCTCGGGTCCACCACCACGCGCCCGGTGGTGCCGTCGACGATCAGGGCGTCGCCGTCATTGACCCGCTGCAGTGCCTGCACCGCGCCGACCACCAGCGGCATGTGCAGGCTGCGCGCGAGGATGGCGCTGTGCGAGAGCGCGCTGCCGGCGGTGGTGACGATGGCCACGACGCCCTGTGATTGCAATTGGGCCAGCTCGGACGGCGCGATGTTGTCGCAGACCAGGATGTCGCCGGCCACGCCCTCGGCATCGACCGCGCGCTGCTGGAGATGCGCGTGGATGCGGCCGATGACGTGATCCAGATCGTCCATCCGGCTCTTGAGGTAGGCATCGTCCATGTCGTCGAACACCGCCGCCAGGCGATCCCGCTGCAGGCGCAACGCATAGTCGGCGCTGTAGCGGCCGGTGCGGATCAGCTCGTCCAGGCCGTACAGCAGTTCCGGATCGTCCAGCAGCAGGGCATGCAGGTCCAGGAACTCGCCGACTTCCCGGGCGAGGGCGCCGTGCAGGCGATCACGCAGGCGATGCATCTCCTCGCGGGTGGCGTCGACCGCCACGTGCAGGCGCTGCAGTTCGGCCTCCACCGCATGGGCGGGGATGCGTTGTTCGGCGACTTCCAGCGCGTGCGGCAGCCGGACCCGGGCGCGTCCCAGCGCGCTGCCGCGCGAAGCGCCATGGCCCGACAGCAGCGACCGCATCAGGCGTCCTCGTCGAATCGTCGTTCGAACAGGGAGGCGACCGCGTCCATGGCGGAGACTTCATCCTCGCCATCCACCCGCACGATCACCGGCGTGCCCTGGCCGGCCGCCAGCAGCATCACGCCCATGATGGTCTTGGCGTTGTCCTCGCGGCCCTTCGCCGCGAGCGTCACGTTGCAGCGGAAGCCGGCCAGGGCCTGGACCAGCTTGGCGGTCGCGCGGGCGTGCAGGCCCAGGCGGTTGGATACGGTGAGTTCGCGTTCAAGCATCGTCGTGGATGACTCCGTTGCGTGCGCCGGCGGCCGCGGTCGCCGGCAGTTCGTCCAGTCCCTGTTCCGAATAGTTCATCACCCGCAACAGCATCGGCAGGCTCAGCGCGGACACCCGGCGGATGGGCGTACCCAGGCGCGCCAGTTTTCCCGCCAGGTTGCTGGGGCTGGCACCGTACAGATCGGTCAGCACCAGCACGCCGTCGCCCCCGTCAACCCGTCGCAGCGCGGCCGAAGCCTGCGGCAGCAGCACGTCCAGGTCGGCGTCGAACGGGACCTCGAAGGCTTCCGCCTTCAACGGCAGTTGACGCAACAGGGTTGCCGCGACGGCCAGGATGGACGCGCCGATGCCGGGATGGGTGATCAGGAGGATGCCACAAGCCATTCCGGAACGTTAACAGACCGGGATGACATGCCGGAAGCGGTTTTCACGGGACGCGGCGTTGCGCGTGAAGGCGGGGTCAAGGGCGTTGCGCGCCGCGCGCCGCTCCGCACCGGCTAGTCGAGTTCGCGGTGGAAGGTGGCCACCTCTTCCCAACCCTGGTTGCGGGCATGCTGGGCCAGGGTCTCGGCCAGGTACACCGAGCGGTGCTTGCCGCCGGTGCAGCCGAACGCGATGGTGACGTAGCTGCGGGTCTCGCCGCGCAGGCGCGGCAGCCAGGTATCCAGGAACTGGCTGACCTGGCTGACGTACTCGGCGACCTCGGGCTGCGAGCGCAGGTACTCGCGGACCTTGGGATCGCGCCCGGAATAGGGGCGCAGTTCCGGGTTCCAGTGCGGATTGGGCAATACCCGGGCATCGAACACGAAGTCGGCGTCGGCCGGAACGCCACGCTTGTAGGCGAACGATTCGAACAGCAGCGACAGGGCCGCGCCGCGATTGAGGGCGAACTCGGCGATGATGCGCCGGCGCAACTGGTGCACGTTGAGCTGGCTGGTGTCGATGATGACGTCGGCCGCTTCGCGCAATGGCGCGGTGATTTCGCGCTCGCGGCGGATGGCTTCCTGCAGCGACACGCCGGTCTGGTTGTGGCTGAGCGGATGCCGGCGGCGGGTGTCCGAATAGCGCCGCAGCAGGATTTCGTCGGCGGCGTCGAAGAACAGCAGCGTGCCTTCCAGGCCCAACTGCGCCAGCGCGGCGCGCCATTGCGCGAGCTTGCCCAGTTCGGCGTGGCCGCTGCGGGCATCGATGCCGACCGCGATCTTCTGCGGCAGGGTGTCGCCCTTCATCAGGCTGCGCACGAACGACGGCAACAGTTCGACCGGCAGGTTGTCGACGCAGTAGTAGTCCAGATCCTCGAAGGTCTTCAGCGCCACCGACTTGCCCGAGCCGGACAGGCCGCTGACGATGACCACGGTGGGGGGCGTCGCGCGCACCGCCGGGGGAATTTCGCTTTCCAGCGAACTCATGGCGTGCTCCGCTCCAGCAGGTTGCTGTGGCGGGCGATGAACATCGCCGCGGGATCGATGCCCTTGGTGCGCAGGATGTGCAGGCGGGTGGCGGCCTCGGTCAGCACCGCCAGGTTGCGGCCCGGCATCACCGGCAGGGTGATCAGCGGCACGTCCAGGTCCAGCACGTGCCGGGTGCCGGAGTCGCCGGTCAGGCGCTCGTAGCCATGCGGATTGGGTTCGGTCATCGGCCGGGTCAGGTGCACGATGAGGCGTAGGTACTTGTTCTTCTTGACCGCGGTGTCGCCGAACATCTCGCGCACGTTGAGCACGCCCAGGCCGCGCACTTCCAGCAGATCCTGCAGCAGTTCAGGACAGGTGCCGTCGAGCACGTCCGGGGCGATCTGGGTGAACTCGGGGGCATCGTCGGCGACCAGTCGGTGCCCACGGCTGAGCAACTCCAGCGCCAGTTCGCTCTTGCCGGAACCCGCCTCGCCGGTGATCAGCACGCCGATCGAATAGATCTCCATGAACACGCCGTGCAGCGTCACCCGCGGCGCCAGCGTGCGCGCCAGGTGGTAGGACAGGTGGTTGAGCAGCTCATGGCCGCGCTTGGGCGAAATCCATAGCGGTGTATCGGTTTCGTTGGCCGCCTCGCGCAGATCCTCCGGACACTGCTGGTTCTTGCTGATGACCAGCGCCAGCGGGCGGAAGTGGACGATCTTCTCGATCGTTTCCCAGCGCTGGCGGGAATCCAGCGAATCCAGCCAGGTCAGTTCCTCGGTACCCAGGATCTGCACCTTGTTGGGATAGACCGCGTTGAGATAGCCGGCCAGCGAGGGCCGACGCGCGATGGTGTCGCCGGCCTCCAGGATCCGGTTTTCGCCCTTCTGCCCAGCCACCCAGCGCAGGGCCAGCTTCTCTTTCTGCTGCTCGAAGAGTTCGCGTGCGGTGATACTGGTATTCATCATGCGGCGAGGACGGACAGGGAGGAGGGAAATTTCACGCGCCGGAACGGCGCGCTGCGTGGCGACACCAGGGGACAAGACAGCAACATCCCGCCCAAGTACGCCAGCGGCGCGGGCAAGGGGAGTGTAATCCGGAGGGAAGGGAACTGCTAATGCAGCGTGAAGGACGCTGTCCTGCCCTTGCCCGGACCGCGATGGTCGCAGGCAAGGGCGGTTGGGGAGGGTAACTGCGTCAGCCCACGGCTTCCACGCGCGTGCCGCGCTGGACGTCGGTCTTCTTTTCCTTGTGCTTGACCAGCAGGCGATCGAGCTTGTCAGCCAGGATGTCGATGGCGGCGTACATGGTCTGCGCGCCGGCGTCGGCGTGGAGGGTACGGCCCGCGAGGGAGACGGTCGCTTCGGCGACGTAATCGGGTTTGCGCGTACAGAGTTGGGTACGAACTTCGAAGGGTTGGTCGAAATGGCGCTCCAGGCGCTTCAGCTTGGTTTCCACGTATTCGCGCAGGGCGGGAGTGACTTCGATTTCATGCCCGTAGGTCTCGATACGCATCGCTTGCCTCCTTCTGTCGGTGATGCAGTGCTGTCGGCACCGCTGAGAACTCGTTGTCGTACCTCTATGACAACGGAATCGGCTTCGGGTTCCAGACATCTCCGGCAACGCGGCCCATCGCCGCACTGACAAGATGGGCCCGATCCCGACGGCGATCAAGCGCCGCGGAAGGAAAGTCGCGTTTCAGTCCAGGCGCACGCGTTCGTGCGATGACAGGATGTGCAGGGCTTCACGGTATTTGGCGACGGTACGCCGGGCCACGGGCACGCCGGCGGCCTTCAGCAGATCCGCCAGCTTGGCGTCGGACAGCGGTTTGCGCGGGTTCTCCTGTTCGACCAGCCGCCGGATCATGGCCTGGATGGCGGTGCTGGAGGCCTCGCCGCCGCCTTCGGTGTCGATGCCGGAGGCGAAAAAAGCCCGCAACGGCAGGGTTCCACGAGGCGTACGCACGTACTTGCGGGCAATCGCGCGTGAAACCGTGGATTCGTGCAGGCCGACTTCGCCGGCCACCTCGCGCAGGGTCAGCGGCCGCAGCGCCTGTTCGCCAAACTCCAGGAACCCGGCCTGTTCGCGGATCAGGCAGCGGGTGACCTTGAGCAGGGTCTCGCCGCGCGCTTCCAGGCTCTTGAGCAGCCAGCGCGCTTCCTGCAACTGGCCCTTCAGATAGCCGGCGTCGCTTTCGCCGCACTGCCGGATCATCTGTTCATAACCGCGATGGATGCCGATGCGGGGCAGGGTGTTGCCGGCCAGGGCGGCGCGCCAGACTCCGCGCTGCCGCCAGACCACGCAGTCCGGCACCACGTAGGTGTCGCTGCCCAGTTCGCCGATCTGCGCGCCGGGCTTGGGATCCAGGGTGCGCAGCAGCGCGACCGCGGTTTCGACCTCGGCGATGGGTTGCTTGAGTTCGGTGGCGATGCCGGCGATGCCGCTGCGCGGCAGACGGTCCAGCGGGCCGTCGGCGATGCGCATCGCCAGCGCCTTGCCCGGCGTGTCCTCGCTGAGCACGGCCAGTTGCAGGCGCAGGCATTCGCCCAGCGAACGAGCGCCGACGCCGACCGGATCGAAGCGCTGCAACTGGTGCAGGACGACGCTGATCTCGTCCTCGCTGGCTTCCATGTCCGGCTTCAGGGTCTCGGTGATGCCCGCCAGCGTTTCTCGCAGGTAGCCGTCTTCCTCCAGCGCGTCGATCAACGCGCTGCCGATGCGGCGGTCACGCGGGGACAGGTGCGACAGGTGCAACTGCCAGAGCAGGTGATCGCGCAGGGTGTCGGCCTCGGCGATCCGTTCGGCGGCGCTGCCGGGATCGTCATCGTCGAAGGAGCCGCCGCCGGAACTGGCCCAAGGACCCTCGTCGGGCGCCCAGTCGTCGCCGGAGGAGCCTTCGTCGTCATGACGGTTTTCCTGCGCGTCGCCAGCGGCCTCCGTGGGCGGACCTTCTTCGCCGGCGGTGGCGGGAGCATCCTCGGTCCAGTCCAGCAGGGGATTGGATTCCACCGCCTGGGTGATTTCGACTTCCAGTTCGGCGGTCGACATCTGCAGCAAACGGATGGCCTGACGCAGCTGCGGCGTCATGACCAGTTGCTGTCCCAGCGATGTCTGGAGGCGTGGTTTCATCCGATGTCCGAAGGCGACGACATGGCCTGCGGTCCGGATGGTGCGGCATCGCCCTCAGAGACGGAAGGTTTCCCCCAGGTACACGCGCCGCACGTCCGGATTGGCCAGCAGCGCGTCCGGTGCCCCCTGCGCCAGCACGCTGCCCTCGTTGAGGATATACGCCCGGTCGCAGATTCCCAAGGTCTCGCGCACGTTGTGGTCGGTGATGAGCACGCCGATGCCGCGGTTCTTGAGGTGCTTGACGATGCGCTGGATTTCGCCGACCGAGATGGGATCGACGCCGGCGAAGGGTTCGTCCAGCAGCATCAGGCGGGGCTGGGCCGCCAGGGCCCGGGCGATTTCGCAGCGCCGCCGCTCGCCGCCGGACAGGCTGGCGCCCAGCTGGTCGGCGACGTGGCTGATCTGCAGTTCGTCCAGCA
>NZ_JANJUE010000342.1 GCF_024710765.1 Pseudoxanthomonas sp. | reverse complement strand
GGGCAGCCCGCGCGTGGTCATTGAAGCCACCCGCAACGTACCGGTCTGGACCTGGGACCTGAAGGGCGAAGCCTTCGGCAGCACGGCCCCGCAGCAGGACCCGGACGGGGATGGCATTCCGTTCGTGCTGGACATGCGGTTGCCGGGGCAGCGGTATGACGCGGCCTCAGCGCTCAGCTATAACTATTTCAGAGACTACGAACCGGCTGCCGGCCGATACATCCAAAGCGATCCGCTTGGATTGGATGGTGGAGTTAGCACCTATGCCTATGTTGGTGCGAGCCCGCTTTCATTCATTGATCCTCTTGGGCTTGTGAGGGGTGCAGGAGGTAAGGGTGAACGGGGACATGCGGGCTCTGCTAGCGGAACGAACAATCCTGGAAAACACTGGAAGGATGATCCAAAAAATCCTGGGTGGGGATGGCAGAAGAATGACCAGACCGGGAAGAAGGTGTATAAGAAAAAACCACACTACTTGTTACCTCCAAAAGCGATTGGCCCATTCTTGGCTCTGAGAATTGCTCTTCAGGTCGCATGTGAAGGCGGTGATATATATGCGTGTAAGCAACTATGTGCTCTGTTTCCGGACGCCTGCGAAGATGATGATCCATCACCCGACTACGCCGCTTGTTCAGTTCAGAATGAAGCTGGTTGGTAGATGAAATGACATGAAAAAAAGAATGGCGCGTGAACTTCTTGAGAAAGGATGTGACGCCTTTGAAGAGGGCGACATTCATATGGCGGTCTATTATTTTGAAAGAGCGGCCAGGTTGGGTAATGGGGAAGCTCAGGTCAATCTGGCAAACATCTACAGTGATGGGGCAGAAGGGGTTGAAAAAAATAGTGAACTTGCAGTTCATTGGTACCGTCTTGCCGCCAAAAAAGGTATTCCTGAGGCGGCCTACAATTTGGCGGTCCACTATTTAAGAGATGGCGAAGAAGTGAAGTACAAAAAATGGATCTTAAAAGCCTCAAGTATGGGAGATGTAGATGCACAAGAGGCGATAAGGGAGGTAAAAAAATAGGGCGTTGCTGAGTGCTTTCAGGCGATATGAGATGCACGGAAATGTTTCTTAGTTTATGAAACATTGCGCCGAAATTTTCGTGCCGCGAAGCTACGACGCGGTCGGCACACCACCGCCATCGGCGGAACCCGCGGTTTCGCCTACAACGACGCCAACCGGATGAGCCTCGTGCAGCAATCCGGTGTGACCACCCGCCAGTACGCCTACAACGGTCGGGGCGAACAGGTCCGGC
>NZ_JANJUE010000107.1 GCF_024710765.1 Pseudoxanthomonas sp. | reverse complement strand
GGTGATGAACTACCCCGAACACATCAAGGCCTTCTACATGCGCCTGAACGACGACGGCAAGACCGTCGCGGCCATGGACGTGCTGGCCCCGGGCATCGGCGAGATCATCGGCGGCAGCCAGCGCGAGGAGCGCCTGGACGTGCTGGACGCGCGCATGGCGCAGTTCGGCCTGGATCCGGCCCATTACGGCTGGTACCGCGACTTCCGCCGCTATGGCACGGTGCCGCACGCCGGCTTCGGCCTGGGTTTCGAGCGGCTGGTGGTCTACGTCTGCGGCCTGATCAACATCCGCGACGCCATTCCCTATCCGCGCGCGCCCGGCAGCGCCGAGTTCTGAGCCGGAGCGGATTGAACGATGCTGCTGTTTTTTGCCCTGTGCCTCGTCGGCGTCGCGATCGCCGGTTTCTGCGCGTTCGTGATCTTCTGGCCGCTCACCCTCGTGCATGTCCGCGATCGCCATGCCGCGCTCGGCGCGCAATGGGGTGAAGGCGCCTTCCTCAAGCCGGTCGCGTTGCGCTGGCTGCTGGCGCGCGGCTACCGGCCACTGCGGGACGGTTCGCTCAGCGGACTGGCCGCGCCGGCGCGCATCTCGCTGCTGGTGGTCTTCATCGCCCTGGCGTCGTCGGCGCTGCTGACGCTGTTCTCGCTGGTGATCAAATGAACGATGCGATCCATGACGACGCGGTCCATGACGCCTGGTACGTGGCCTCGCTTGGCCGGACCCTTATCTGGGCCCGCCTGCGGGTGCTGGAAGCCGGCACCGCGCAGGTGCTGGACAGCGACGGCAACACCCTGACGTACGACAGCGAGGACAGTGCCCGAGGCGCGCTGTTCGACGCCGAGTTCGTCGCCTATGACGGGCTGGACGAGGAAGACGCCCTGCAGCGCGGCTTCTCGCTGCATGAAGTCAGCCCGCCGCGCGCGACCGACGACGACGCACTGCCGGCGCTGATGGTGCAGCAACTGGGCGGTCGCGCCTGAGCCCGCGCGCCTGACGATGTATACGCCGCGCGCCTTCGCCGGGACCGACCTGCGGGAACTGGACAGGCTGTTCGCCCGGGACGCCTTCGTCACCTTGGTGACGATCGACGTCGACGGCGCGCCGTTCGTCAGCCACCTGCCGGTGCTGTACGCGCGCGATGGCGAGCGCATCGTCATCGAAGGCCACTGGGCGCGCCCCAACCCGCAGGCGCGGCATGCCGGTCCAGCCCTGCTGATCGTGCATGGCCCGCACGCCTATCTCTCGCCAGGCTGGTATCCGGACAAGGAAAGCGCCGCGCGCGTGCCGACCTGGAACTATGCCGTCGCCCACCTGCGCGGCGTGCTGGAGCCCACCGAAGAACCCGCGGCCCTGGCCTCGCTGGTGGACCGGCTTAGCCAGGCCCACGAAGAGCGCATCGGCAGCGACTGGCGGTTCGAGCACGACCGCGACGACCACGTGCGCCAGTTGAAGGGCATCATCGGTTTCCGCCTGCGGGTGGAACAGGTCGAACTGAAGTTCAAACTCAGCCAGAACCACCCCGAAGCCAATATCCGCGGCGCCGCGGCAGGCCTGCGCGAACAGGAAGACCCGAATGCGCGCGACATCGCGGCGCTGATGCTGGAGCGGCTGGGGCGCCGGGGCAACTGAACGTATCGCCGTGCCGTTCCTGAGGGGACGACGCCGGTCGCGAACGCTAGATCGGGAAAAAAACAGCCGGTGACGCCATTCCGCGTCCGGGATCCGGCGGGTCCGGGATTGCCGTTTCCTTCATCGCGACTGAGGTCGCTCCCAAAGGGGCCGACGGGATCCGCCACGCACTGCCGGTTGCCTGGCGGTCGCGACCGGCGTCGCATCCGCGGGAGGCGCGGCGGTAGACTGCGGGTCCGGCATCTCGAGGAGTTCCGATGGATCTGAACCTGTCCGGCCGGCATGCGCTGGTCTGCGGCGCCTCCGAGGGCATCGGTCGCGCCGCGGCGCGGGAGTTGGCCCTGCTCGGCGCAAGTGTCACCCTGCTGGCACGGCGCGCCGAAGTACTGGCCGAAGTCGCCGCGACCTTGCCGGCAACCGCCTCGGGCCAGTCGCACCGCTGGCTCGCGGTGGATCTGGCGGACCCTGCCGCCCTGCAGGCCTGCGTCGAAGCGTTGGTGGCCAAAGGGCCGGTGCACATCCTGATCAACAATACGGGCGGCCCTCCCGGAGGACGCGCCATCGATGCCGGCGCAGGCGCCTATCTGGATGCCTTCCAGCGCCACCTGCTCGCCAACCAGTTGCTGGCGCAGGCGGTCGTGCCGGGCATGCGCGCAGCCGGCTGGGGACGCATCGTCAACGTGGTCTCCACCTCGGTGAAGGAACCGATCCCCAACCTCGGCGTCTCCAACGCCATCCGCGGCGCGGTGGCGTCCTGGGCCAAGACCCTGTCGCGCGAACTCGGCGCCGATGGCATCACCGTCAACAACGTGCTGCCTGGTTACACCCGGACCGGACGCCTGCAGCAGATCCTCGCCGATCGCAGCGCCGCCAGCGGCAAGGACGAAGCCGCCGTGGCCGCCGGCATGCTGGCGACGGTCCCCGCCGGACGTTTCGCCGATCCGGCCGAAATCGCCGCCGCCATCGCCTTCCTGGCCTCGCCCGCCGCCGGTTACGTCAACGGCGTCAGCCTCGCGGTGGACGGCGGTCGCATGCAATCCATCTGAGCGGAGTGCGTCGCGGCGAGGTGACCGCAATGCAGCAGGCCAACCGCGCGGGCCGGGTTAAGCTGGCGCCATGCAATCGCTGACCCACTGGATCGACGGCCAGCCACAGGCGGCCCGCAATGGCGGCTGGCTGCCGGTGCATGCGCCCGCCACCACCCTTCCCCATGCCCAAGTCGCCGACGGGGATGCCGCCGACGTGGCCGCGGCCATCGATGCCGCGGCGCGTGCGGCCCCGGCCTGGGCCGCACTGCGCCATAGCGAACGCGCCGCCTGGCTGGAACGGCTGGCCGCCGCGCTGGAATCCCGGTTGGACGATTTCGCCGACGCCGAATCCCGTGACGGCGGCAAACCGATCCGCCTGGCGCGCGAGGTTGAAATCCCGCGCGCGGTCGCCAACCTGCGTTTCTTCGCCCAGGCGGCCAGCCAGTCCGCCAGCGAATCGCATCATGGCGAAGCGGGCCTCAACTACACCCTGCGCCAGCCACTGGGCGTGGTGGCGACCATCTCGCCATGGAACCTGCCGCTGTATCTGTTCACCTGGAAAATCGCGCCCGCGCTGGCCGCCGGCAACACGGTGGTGGCCAAGCCATCGGAAATCACCCCGTTGACCGCCACGATGCTGGTGGAACTGGCGGCCGGCATTGGTTTTCCGCCGGGCGTGCTCAACCTCGTCCATGGCACCGGCCCCCGCGTGGGCGAGCCGCTGGTGACCGATTCGCGGGTTAGGGCGATCTCGTTCACCGGCAGCACCCGGGTCGGCCAGCGCATCGCAGAACTGGCCGCGCCGCAGCTGAAGAAGGTTTCGCTGGAACTGGGCGGCAAGAATCCGACCCTGGTGTTCGCCGACAGCGACTGGCGCGGCCAGCTCGATACCCTGGTGCGCTCGGCGTTCCAGAACTCGGGCCAGATCTGCCTGTGCGGTTCGCGCCTGCTGATCGAACGTTCCATCTACGAGGCGTTCCGCGACGCGTTCGTGGCCCGCGCCGCCGCGCTGCGCGTGGGCGATCCGGCCGACCCTTCGGCGGATCTCGGCCCGCTGGTCTCGCAGGCCCATCACGACAAGGTCGTCGCATGCATCGCCCGCGCCCGCGCCGAGGGCGGCCGTTTCCTGCTGGGCGGCGGCGATTCCCCGCGGGGCGGCTGGTTCGTCGAGCCGACCCTCATCGAAGGGCTGGGGCCCGACAGTGCCAGCAATCTCGAGGAAATCTTCGGCCCGGGGGCGACCCTGCAGCCCTTCGACGACGACGAACATGCGCTGGCGTTGGCCAACGCCGGCGATTACGGGCTGGCGGCCATGGTCTGGACCCGTGATCTCGGCCGCGCCCATCGCCTGGCGGCCCGCCTCCGCGCCGGCATCGTCTGGATCAACACCTGGCTGATGCGCGACCTGCGCACGCCGTTCGGCGGCATGGGCCAGTCGGGCCTGGGGCGCGAGGGCGGCCTGGAAGCCATGCGCTTCTTCACCGAGGCCCGGAATGTCTGCATCGACCTGCGATGAGCCCGGGCATCCGCGTGGCCGGGCACCCGGGTGGCTGACGATCCACGCCGATGGGCGCAAACTACGCGGTGGACCGCCCAGCGCTCCCCCTCCCCCGCCCGAAACGGATACCGCCGATGACCGATAGCGAACTCGAAAACCTGTTGCGCAACAACCGTGAATGGGCCGAACGGATCAAGCACGAGGATCCCGGCTTCTTCAAGCGCCTGTCGCAACAGCAATCGCCGCGCTATCTGTGGATCGGCTGTTCGGACTCCCGCGTGCCCGCCAACCAGATCCTGGGCCTGGATCCGGGCGAGGTGTTCGTCCACCGCAACATCGCCAACGTCATGTCGCATGGCGATCTCAATTGCCTCTCGGTCATCCAGTTCGCGGTCGACATCCTCAAGGTCGAGCACATCCTGCTGGTGGGCCACTACGGTTGCGGCGGCGTGCATGCGGCGTTGACCGGCGCGCGGGTCGGACTGGCCGACAACTGGCTGCGCCACGTGGCCGATGTGGCCACCAAGCATGCGGTACGGCTGGCCGGGGAAGACTCCGAATCGCTGCGCCATGCCCGCCTGTGCGAACTGAACGTCATCGAGCAGGTGTTCAACGTCTGCCAGACCACCGTGGTCCAGGATGCGTGGGCGCGCAACCAGCCGCTGACCGTGCATGGCTGGGTCTACAGCCTGTTCGACGGCCGCGTGCGCGAACTCGGCATGGACGTGGATGCGGCCGAACGCCTGCATCCGACCTACGAACAGGCGCTGGCGCGGATGCCCGCGCGCGGGGACCGGCGCGATGAGTGAAGGCATCCATGCCCCGGCGGCACCGCCTCCGGTAGGCGCATACCCGCACGCCCGCCGGGTCGGCCAGCTGCTGTTCCTGTCCGGCATCGGCCCGCGCGATCCGGCCACCGATGCGATCCCCGGCAACGACTATTTCGCCGACGGCCGCGTCCGCGGCTACGACATCCAGGCGCAGGCGCGCGCGGTGTTCGCCAACGTGCGCGCGGTGCTGGAAGCCAGCGGCGCGCGCTGGGAGGATCTGGTCGACGTGACGGTCTACCTCACCGACATGGCCCGCGACTTCAAGGCCTACAACCAGGTCTGGGCCGAACACTTCCCGGATCCGGCGCGCGCACCGTGCCGGACCACCTTGGGCATCACCGCCCTGCCCACGCCCATCGCCATCGAACTCAAGTGCGTCGCCGCCTTGCCCGAGGAACGCTGACATGCTGCCCGGACCGCTCAATCTGCAGGCCTGGATCGAGGAACACCGCCATCTGCTGAAGCCGCCGGTGGGCAACAAGGTGATCTATGCGGGCGACTTCATCGTCATGGTGGTCGGCGGGCCCAACCAGCGCACCGACTTCCATTACGACGAGGGCCCGGAGTGGTTCTACCAGCTGGAAGGCGAGATGGTGCTGAAGATCCAGGAAGACGGCGCCGTGCGCGACATCCCGCTCAAGGCCGGTGAGATTTTCCTGCTGCCGCCGCGCGTCCCGCATTCACCGCAGCGCATGCCCGAGTCGGTGGGACTGGTGATCGAACGCCGGCGCCTGGCGCATGAGCAGGATGGGCTGCTGTGGTACTGCGAACGCTGCAATCACAAGCTGTACGAGGAGTACTTCACCCTGAAGAACATCGAGACGGATTTCCCGCCGGTGTTCGACCGCTTCTATTCCTCGCGCGCGCACCGGACCTGCGCGCAGTGCGGACACCTGAACCCGGCGCCGGGCAAGTACGTGATGGCGGATACCTGAGCCCCATGCTGAAGATCGACACCCACGCCCATTTCCTGCCGCGCGACTGGCCGGATCTGGCCAGCAAATACGGGGACAACCGTTTCCCCGTCATCCACCATGGCGACGATGGCCGGCACCGCATCTACAAGGACGGGCGTTTCTTCCGCGAAATCTGGCCCAAGACCTGGGATCCGGTGGAACGGATTGCCGACTACGCCAAGTTCGGCGTGCAGGTGCAGGTGATCAGCACCGTGCCGGTGATGTTCAGCTACTGGGCCAAGCCGCATCAGGCGCTGGAACTGCACCAGGCCCTCAATGATCACACCGCCGCGGCCTGCCGCGACTACCCGCGTCACTACGCCGGCATCGGCACCGTGCCGCTGCAATCGCCGCGGTTGGCGGTGCAGGAACTGGAACGCTGCATGGACCAGTTGGGCCTGCAGGGCGTGCAGATCGGCAGCCACGTCAATGACTGGAACCTGGACGCGCCGGAGTTGTTCGAGTTCTTCCAGGCCGCCAGCGAACTGGGCGCCGCCATCCTGGTGCATCCCTGGGACATGATGGGCGCCGCGTCGATGCCCAAGTACTGGCTGCCCTGGCTGGTCGGCATGCCGGCCGAGCAATCGCGCGCGGCCTGTTGCCTCATTTTCGGCGGCGTGCTGGAACGCCTGCCTGGGCTGAAGGTCTGCTTCGCCCACGGCGGCGGCAGCTTCCCCTACACCATCGGCCGCATCGAACACGGCTTCAACATGCGGCCGGACCTGGTCGCCACCGACAACCACCGCAATCCGCGCGAATACCTGGACCGGGTGTACTTCGACTCCTGGGTCGCCGATCCGCGCGCGCTGCGCTACCTGCTGGACACCGTCGGCACCGGGCGGGTGATGCTGGGCACCGACTATCCGTTCCCGCTGGGCGAACAGGAACCCGGTGCAGGGATCGCCGCGCTCGGCCTGGACGACGCCGGGCAGGCCCGCCTCTACCACGGCACCGCGCTGGAATGGCTCGGCCTGTCACGGCAACGGTTCGACTGACCATGCCGCACCTGACCGTGGAGTACACCGCCAATCTCGTCCTCGACGCGGACACGCTGCTGGGGCGGCTCAACCACGCCCTGGTGGCCAGTGGCCATTTCGACGAGCAGGCGATCAAGAGTCGCCTCGTCGCGCTGGACGGCTTCCGCATCGGTACCGACGAACACGCGCCGCGTGCATTCGCGCATGCCCGCTTGCGCATCCTGCCCGGTCGCGACGAGACCGTGCGCGCGATGCTGTCCGAAACCATCCAGCAGGTCCTGCGCGAACATCTGCCGGCGGGTCCGTGCCATCTGCAGATCTGTTCGGAAGTCAGCGAGCTTCCCGCCAGCTACCGCAAGATCACCGTTCTTCCCTTTTCTTCACCGGCCTCTTCATGACCGACGCGCTGTCCCGCACCCACGCCATCGCCCTCGACGCCGCCGATCCGTTGCGCGCCCTGCGCAACGAGTTCCTGATCCCCAAGCACAAGCACAACGAGCAACTGTATTTCTGTGGCAACTCGCTGGGCCTGCAACCGCGCGGCGCACGCAGGTACGTGCAGGAAGTGCTGGACAAGTGGGCCAACGAGGCGGTGGAAGGCCACTTCACCGAACCGGCGCAGTGGATGACCTATCACGAGCTGGTCCGCGACGGCCTGGCCGAAGTGGTCGGCGCGCGGCCGGCGGAGGTGGTGGCGATGAACTCGCTGACCGCCAACCTGCACCTGCTGATGGTCAGCTTCTACCGGCCCACCGCCGAGCGTCCGGCGATCCTGATGGAAGCCGGCGCATTTCCCTCGGATCGCTACGCGCTGGAATCGCAGGTGCGTTTCCATGGCTTCGACCCGGCGCGCGATCTGATCGAGCTGGAGCCCGACCAGGCCGACGGCACCGTGTCGATGCAGGCCGTCGAACAAGCCATCGCCACGCACGGCCCCCGGTTGGCGCTGGTGCTGTGGCCCGGCATCCAGTACCGCACCGGACAGGCTTTCGACCTGGCGGAAATCACCCGCCTCGCCCACGCGCAGGGCGCGCTGGTCGGCTTCGACCTGGCCCACGCGGTCGGCAACCTGCCCTTGCAGTTGCACGACAGCGGCACCGATTTCGCCGTGTGGTGCCATTACAAGTATCTGAACTCCGGTCCCGGCGCGGTTGCCGGCGCGTTCGTCCATGAGCGCCACGCCGACACCGACCGGCCGCGCTTCGCCGGCTGGTGGGGCCATCGCAAGGACACCCGCTTCCGGATGGGTCCGGAGTTCGTGCCCACTTCGGGTGCGGACGGCTGGCAGCTCAGCAACCCGCCAATCCTGGGTCTGGCGTCGCTGCGCGCCTCGCTGGAGGTCATCGCACAGGCCGGCGGCATGCGCGCGCTGCGGACCAAATCGGAGAAGCTGACCGGCTTCCTGGAAGCACTGATCCGCGCGCGGGTCGGCGACGCATTGCAGATTGTCACGCCCTCCGATCCGGCCCAGCGCGGTGCGCAGTTGTCATTGCGGGTCGTCGGCGGGCGCGAGCGCGGGCGGGATCTGTTCGAGTACCTGGCCTCGGTCGGCACGCTCGGCGACTGGCGCGAACCGGACGTGATCCGCATCTCGCCCGCCCCGCTGTACAACCGATTCATGGACGTCTACCGCTTCGTCGAGGAAGTGGAGACCTGGCGCGGCGTCTGACCCGGAGCAAGCTGTGAGCGTATCCAATCCCCGTTCCCTCACCGTCATCGGCGCCGGCCTGGCCGGGGCCCTGCTCGCCACCCTGCTGGCCCGCAAGGGCTGGCGGGTGGACGTGTACGAGAAACGTGGCGACCCGCGCGTCAAGGGCTATGCGGGCGGTCGTTCGATCAACCTGGCCCTGGCCGAACGTGGCCGCCACGCGCTGCGCCAGGCCGATGCCGACGACGCGGTGATGAGGCAGGCGGTGATGATGCGCGGCCGCATGGTCCACCCGCGCGACGGCGCGCCGCAACTGCAGCGCTACGGCCGCGACGACTCGGAAGTGATCTGGTCGGTGCATCGCGGCGACCTCAACATCACCCTGCTGGACCTGGCCGAACAGGCCGGCGCCTCGCTGCATTTCCACCGCCAACTGGATACGGTCGATTTCCAGGATCGCATCGCCACCTTCATCGACGACCGCGACGGCGGCCGGCATCCGGTCGATTTCGTGTCGCTGGTCGGCGCCGATGGCGCGGGTTCCTCGCTGCGCGCGGCCATGCGCCTGCGCACCGACCTGGGCGAGCGGACCGACTTCCTGGATCACTCGTACAAGGAACTGGAAATCCCGCCCACCGCCGACGGCGGCTTCCAGATCGAACCCAATGCCCTGCACATCTGGCCGCGCGGCCACTACATGTGCATCGCCCTGCCCAACGACGAAAAGACCTTCACGGTCACCCTGTTCCTGCCCAATCACGGCGATCCCGGCTTCGACACCGTGCATACGCCGGCCCAGGCCCGCGCCCTGTTCGAGCGCGACTTCGCGGATGCGATCCCGCTGATTCCACAGCTGGAGGAAGACTGGCACCGCAACCCGATCGGCCAGCTCGCCACCCTGTATCTGGACCGCTGGCACATCGACGAACGCGCGGTGCTGCTGGGTGACGCCGCCCACGCGATGGTGCCGTTCCACGGCCAGGGCATGAACTGCGCGTTCGAAGACTGCGTGGCGCTGGCCGAGCAACTGGAGCGGCACGAGGATCGCGCCGAAGCTTTCGCCGCCTTCGCCCGCGAGCGCCAGCCCAACGCGCGCGCGATCCAGGAAATGGCGCTGGAAAACTACGTGGAGATGCGCGACAAGGTGGATGACCAGGCCTTCCTGCTCCAGCGCGAGCTGGAGCGCGCATTGCAGGAACGGCATCCCGGCCGGTTCGTGCCGCACTACACCATGGTCAGTTTCATGCGCATCCCCTATCGCGTCGCGCTGGAACGCAGCATCGTGCAGCGCGAGTTGCTGGTCGAGGCCACCCGTGGCCGCGAACGGCTGGATCAGGTGGACTGGGCACGGGTGGATGCCGAGGTGCTGCGCCGGCTGACGCCGCTGGAGGCCGAAGCCCGGTGAGCGCCAGCTTCCTGTTCTACGATCTGGAAACCTTCGGCGCGGATCCGCGCCGCACCCGCATCGCCCAGTTCGCCGCCCAGCGCACCGATGCGGAACTGAATCCGATCGAGGAGCCGATCAGCTTCTTCGTCCAGCCCGCCGACGACCTGCTGCCGTCGCCGACCGCGACCCTGATCACCGGCATCACCCCGCAACAGGCCTGGCGCGACGGCGTCAACGAGGCGGCCGCGTTCGCCCGCATCGTTGAGGAAATGGCGCGCCCGCAGACCTGCACGCTGGGCTACAACTCGTTGCGGTTCGACGATGAGTTCGTGCGCCACGGCCTGTTCCGCAATTTCCATGATCCCTACGAACGCGAGTGGCGCAACGGCAATTCGCGCTGGGACCTGCTCGACGTGATGCGCCTGACCCACGCCCTGCGCCCGGACGGTATCACCTGGCCGCAGCGCGAGGACGGCGTCACCTCGTTCCGGCTGGAGCACCTGGCCCTGGCCAACGACGTGCGCCAGGGCGATGCGCACGAAGCGCTGTCGGACGTGCGCGCCACCATCGGCATGGCCCGGCGCATGCGCCAGGCCCAGCCGCGGCTGTGGGAGTACGCGCTGAAGCTGCGTGACAAGCGTTTTGCCGCCAGCCTGCTGGACACGGTGGCGATGACCCCGGTCCTGCACGTGTCGCAGCGCTATCCGGCCAGCCGCATGTGCGCGGCGCTGGTGCTGCCGCTGGCCCGGCATCCGCAGTACGACAACCGCATCATCGTGTTCGATCTGGATTCGGATCCGGATGCGCTGCTGCACCTGGCCCCGGAAGCCATCGCCGATCGCCTGTACACCCCGGCCGCGGATTTGCCGCCCGGAGAGTCGCGGATTCCGTTGAAGGAAATCCACCTCAACAAGGCACCGGTGCTGGTCGCACTGGCGCACCTGCGCGATGCCGACTTCGAGCGCCTCGGCATCGACATGCTGATTGCTGAAACCCACGCCGCCCGCCTGCGCGCGGCCGGCCCGGCGCTGGCCGAGAAGGTCCGCCGCGTATTCGGCGGCGAGCGCGAATTCGCCACGCCGGACGTGGATGCGTCCCTCTACGGCGGTTTCCTTGGCGATGGCGACCGCCGCAGGTTCCCGGAACTGCGCGCCACCCCGCCCGAACAATTGGGCCAGCACGACTTCGGCTTCCGCGATCCGCGCCTGCCCGAACTGCTGTTCCGCTACCGCGCGCGCAACTGGCCAGCGACCTTGACCGGCGACGAACGCCTGCGCTGGGATGATTACCGCCGTCGGCGCCTGGGCGGCGACAGTGGACTGTCGGAATACGGTTTCGAGAGTTTCCACGCCGAAATCGCCGCGCTTCGCGCGGCCCCCACCACCGATGCCCCGCGCCAGGCCCTGCTCGACCAGTTGCAGGCCTGGGGCCGGGATCTGGAGCAGAGCCTGTGAGCAGTTATTTTTCCGACGCCAGTTTCAAGTTCCTGCGTGGACTGGCGCGCCACAACGACAAGACCTGGTTCGCCGCGCACAAGGCGCAGTACGAGCAACACGTCAAGGAACCGTTCCTGCGCCTGCTGACCGATCTGCAGCCGGACCTGGCGCAGGTCAGCGAGCATTTCCGGTCCGACCCCAAGACCGTCGGCGGTTCGCTGTTCCGCATCTACCGCGACGCCCGCTTCTCCACCGACAAATCGCCCTACAAACCCTGGCAGGGCGCGCGGCTTTACCACGAGCGGCGCAAGCAGGTCGCGGCACCCTCGTTCTATGTCCACCTGCAGCCGGGCGAGTGCTTCGTCGGCGCCGGCCTGTGGCATCCCGAGCCGGACACCCAGCGCCGGGTCCGCCAGTTCATCTTCGACAACCCCGGCAGCTGGAAAGCCGCCGCGCATGCGCCCAAGTTCCGCCGCCGCTTCGATTTCGAGGAAACCGAGATGCTGACCCGGCCGCCGCGCGGGTTTCCAGCCGATTTCGAGTTCATCGAGGATCTGAAGCACAAGAACTTCGTGTTCTGGCGTCCGCTGGAGGACGGCATGATGACCGGGCCGAAGCTGCGCCAGACCTTGGCGACCGATCTCGCCGCGCTGGCGCCGTTCGTCGACTATCTGTGCGCGGCCCTGGATCTGGAGTTCTAGCCATGAAGAAGTGGATCGCCCTGGTCGTCCTGCTGCTGGCCGGCTTCGCCGGCTATCTCGCCGCCGGTCCCTACCTGGCCATCCACGGCATCCGCCAGGCGCTGGCAGAACAGGACACCGCAAGGCTGGAACGCCACGTCGACTTTCCCGCCCTGCGGGTCAACCTGCGCGCGCAGGTGGAAGACCAACTGGCGCGGCGCGCCGGGCCCGAATTCCAGTCCAGCCTGCTGGGTTCGTTCGCGCTGTCGGTCGCCAACAACCTGATCGGCAGCGGCGTGGACACGATGGTGACGCCGCTGGGCATCGGCGCGATCCTGCAGGGCCGCTCGATGTGGAAGAAGGCGGTCGGCGATACGGTCGGCGGCGACACCCATGCCCCGGCGGCGCCCGCGGATCCGCTGAAGGACGCCGAACACCATTTCGAATCGCTGTCGCGCTTCACCGCGACCCTCCACGACGAAAACGGCCGGCCGGTGGTCTGCGTGTTCACCCGCCAGGGCCTGCGCTGGCGCCTGACCGATATCCGCCTGCCGCTGGATTGAACGCGTTTCCCGGCGAGCGAAGCAGGCTCCGCCCTACGTCCCGGATGAGGCGCGATCCCGGGGTTGCCACGCCTGCCGCGCGCGCGCCAGGCGCAGGAACCGCGCGGCCAGTTGCCAACGCGCGGAACGGGGCAGCCGCGCCAGCGCCTCGCGCGGATCGGGCATGTCCACGCCAGGCTGCCAGGCGAACGCGATGCGGTTGCTCATCCGCGGTTCTTCCAGTGCCAGCGCACGGCCTCCGAACGCGCGGCGCAGGCGTGCCAGATGCCGGCGCGCGTCGGTGGCGTACAAATTCACCGCCATCGCCCCGCCCTCGGCCAGGGCCGCGCGGCAATCGTCGTAGAAGGCCTGGGTCGAAACCGTCGGCGAGATGCCTTCCGGTTCGTAGGCGTCGACGAGCAGCAGATCGAAGGCCCCGCGACGCTGCCGCAGCATCGAAGCACCATCGCCCAGCCGGATCTGGAACCGCGCGCTGTCGGCGGGAATCCGGAACACATCGCGCAGCGCCAGGACGCCGGCGTCGCTCTCGAACGCCTCGATGTCGGCCGCCGGCAGGTGGCGATGGCAGAACTTGGCCTGCGATCCGCCGCCCAGCCCGATGATGCCGATCCGGCGCGGAAACGGCCGCAGCAGCAACGCGGCCATCATGGTGCGGGTATAGCCGACCTGCAGCGCGTCCGGCCACCAGTTCAGCATCCGGCTCTGGGTGACGTCACGGCTGAACTGCAGCGTGGTGTACCACCAGCCACGATGGACCCAGGGTGTGCCTTCCTTCATGGCGCGGGATCGTTGGCCACCCCGTGCGGGACGTGGCCGGCGGCGACATGCGGACGGGCGCTGTCGATGTTGTGCTGCGAATCGTCGAAGAAGATGTCGGCGCCGAACGCGTCCAGGAACGGCCCCTTGTGCCGCCCGCCCAGGAACAGCGCCTCGTCCAGGCGCACGCCCCACTCGCGCAATGTGCGAATCACCCGTTCATGCGCCGGCGCCGAGCGGGCGGTGACCAGCGCGGTCCGGATCGGCGAATGCTCGCCGGCCGGGAACACCTGCTGCAACTGGTGCAGTGCCGACAGGAAACCCTTGAACGGTCCGCCCGACAGCGGCGCGCGCGCGTTCTCGCGCTCGTGCCGGCCGAACGCTTCCACGCCCTGTTCGCGCGAGATCCGCTCGCTCTCGTCACCGAAGATCACCGCGTCGCCGTCGAATGCGATCCGCAGCTGCCCGTCGTGGCGCTGCTGGTGGGCCTGCGCCGGCAGGATGGTGGCCGCGGCGATGCCATGCTCCAGCGAGCGCCGGACCGAATCCGGGTTTGCGGACAGGAACAAATCCGCGCCAAAGGGACGGATGTAGGGCCAGGTCGGCTCGCCGGAGGTGAACACCGCGCGGACGATGCCCAGCCCGTGGTGCTGGATCGAATTGAAGATGCGCAGGCCGGTGTCGGCCGAATTGCGCGACAGCAGGATCACTTCCACCCGCGGCGTGTCCGCGTCCGCGCCGGCATTCAGCGCCAGCAGCTTGCGCACCACCGGAAAGGCGACGCCGGGCGCAAGCACGTCGTCCTCGTGCTTGCGCTGGTAGTCGCTGTAGGCATCCACGCCCTGGCGCTCGAACAGGGTATGGCTGTCTTCCAGATCGAACAGCGCGCGCGAGGTCACCGCGACGGTCAGCAGGCGGGGGGTGTTGTCGGCCATGCGCACAGTATCCGCCATCGCGGGTCCGGCCCGCGAGCGCCCGACGCCGCATCGCTCAGCTGTCGGTCGAGTCGATGCTGAAATGCGCGGGCGGGCCGCGCTGATAGTCACGGGTGACGGCCCTTACCTCGACTTCCATCCGCAATGGCTTCTGCTGGGCGGGCGCGTCATCCGGCCACAGGAACAGCAGATCGGCCCGGCGGGTGTCGCTGATCACCCGGACCGGTTCCGCCGGAAACACCGCGTATGGCGCCTCGGCCGAGATCACCCGGAACTCGAAACCGATGTCTTCCAGCCGGTAGTCGCCCCGCGGCCAATCCAGGCGCACGCCCAGCAGGCCGGAGCCATCGCAGGTGCCGGGTGCCCCACCCAGGCCGCGGGTGATCTCGGTGACCCGCAGCTCGGGTGCTTCCAGGCTGTCCTCCGGCGCATCCGAAGGCGTTGCGCCTGCCTGCAATTCGAACGGCGCCATGCGCGTATTCAGGCCGCATGCGACCACCGCCTGCGCCGGCAACAGCGCACACAACCCCCACAACAACCACCAGCGTTTCATCCCCTGACTCCTGATCGGCAATCGGACCGCACTCCCGTCCGCGCTCCTCCCGGCGCGGAACGGCACCCTGACGTTGCTTGCTGCACGGCGTCCCCACGCCGTCTCCCCTACACCACGAACTGCTCGCTGAGGATACGTTCCTCCAGATTGTGCTCCGGGTCAAACAACAGCGTCACGATCCGGTCCTGCGATTCGCGGATGGTCACCTCGACCACGTCGCGGACTTCGTGCGAGTCGGCGGTGGCACTGACCGGCCGCTTGTACGGATCCAGCACCCGGAACCGGACCTCGGTGTTCGCCCGCAGGATCGCGCCACGCCAGCGGCGCGGCCGGAACGGCGCGATCGGGGTCAGCGCGATCGTGCTGGAGCCCAGCGGCAGGATCGGCCCGTGCGCGGAGAAGTTGTAGGCGGTACTGCCGGCGGGTGTCGCGGTCAGCACGCCGTCGCAGATCAGTTCGTCCAGCCGGGTCTGCCCGTTCAGGTCGATGCGGATGTGGGCGGCCTGGCGGGTCTGGCGCAGCAGCGACACCTCGTTGTAAGCCAGCGAGCCGGTGCTGGCACCGGATTCGGTCAGCGCCAGCATTTCCAGCGGACGCAGCTTGGCCGGCTCGGCCTGGGCGATCCGGTCCAGCAGATCCTCGCTGCGGTACTGGTTCATGAGGAAACCGACCGTTCCCAGCTTCATGCCGAACACGGGTTTGCCCAGGCTGCCGTGCCGGTGCAGGGTCTGCAACATGAAACCGTCACCCCCCAGCGCGCACAGCACGTCGGCGTCTTGCGGATCGTGGCTGCCATGCAGGGCGGTCAGTTCGGTCAGCGCCTGCTGCGCTTCGGCGGCGGGACTGGCGAGGAAGGCGATGCGGGGCGTCTGGCTCATCCCGGGTTCCTGGTGGCTTGCCGGAGAGGATAACGGCAGAAGCCCCGGATTGGATGACCGGTGGCGGCGCCGTCCGCCGCGTGGCACAGGGATGTGGCGGTGCCTGGCCCCCCCCCCCTCGGCGCATGCGAGACCCGCAAAAAAAAACAGGCCGGGTTTCCCCGGCCTGTCGCTTTTCCATCCGCCGCGGCGGGCTCAGCCCTGCGCGGCCAACTGGCCCAACCGCTGCACCGCGACCGAGGCGGTCGGGTAGTCCAGCGTTTTCTGCGCGGCCAGCTCGTTGAGCATGACCAGGGTGAACCGCAGGCCGGCATCGCCGCGCTGCAGCCAGGCCTGGACCTTGGCATCGGCGGTGTTGCCCGGCATCGACAGCACCTGCGAGGTCAGGGTGCGCTGGTGGTTGGTCAGCTCGTCACGCAGCACGCCACGCGCGACCGCGTGCCAGCGGCCGTCCACCTTGAGCGCGTCGACCTGGTCGACCAGCCACGGCAGGTGCAACGCTTCACCGAGGCGGTAGTGGACCTTCGACACCTCAACCGGCTTGAGCTTGCGCGCGCGCGCCAGTTCGATGATGTCACAGGACGGTTCCAGGTATGGCAATGCCGCCAACTGGCCAGCCAGGGCGGCCGGCAGGCCCTTGTCCTTCCAGGTCTGCAGGCTGGCGTTGTACGCCGGGCGCAGCGAATCCGGCAACACGCCGTCGGCGGCCCGGATTTCGTTGAAGCCGTCGTAGTAACGCTCCACCGCGGTGGCGATCGCGGGAATCGGTCCCTGCCGGGTCAGCAACCAGCGGGTGAAGGTGCGCTGCACCGACCAGATCACCTGCAGGGCGTCGATCTGCACCGACTCGGGCACCTTGCCGTCGAGGGCGTCGATCTGGTTCCACAGCTCGCGGGCGTCCAGGGTCTCGCGGGTGATGGTGAACGCCTTGGCGACTTCCGCCGGACTGCGGCCGGTGTCTTCCTGCATGCGCAGCAGGAAGGTCGCGCCCATCCGGTTGATGGTGGTGTTGGTCACCGCCGTGGCGATGATTTCGCGCTTCAGGCGATGCTTCTCCATGTCGCCTGCGTACTTCTTCTGCAGCGGCTTGGGGAAGTAGCGTTGCAGTTCCTTGGACAGGTACGGATCTTCCGGGATGTCCGAGTCCAGCAGTTGCTGGAACGCCACCAGCTTGGAGTACGACAGCAGCACCGCCAGTTCCGGACGGGTCATGCCCTGCCCGCGCGCCTTGCGCTCGGCCAGTTCGGCATCCGACGGCAGGTATTCGATCTGGCGATCCAGCAGGCCCTGCGATTCCAGGGTCTGGATGAAGTGCTGCTTGGAACCCAGGCGCGCGGCGCTCATCCGCTCCATCAGGCTGAGCGCCTGGTTCTGCCGGTAGTTGTCCCACAGCACCAACTGGGCGACCTCGTCGGTCATGTCCGCCAGCAGCTTGTTGCGGGCGTCCATCCGCAGCTTCTTCTCCTGCACCACGCCGTTGAGCAGGATCTTGATGTTCACCTCGTGATCGGAGGTGTCCACGCCGGCGGAGTTGTCGATGAAGTCGGTGTTGAGCAGGGTCCCGTGCTGGGCGGCCTCGATGCGCCCCAACTGGGTCAGGCCCAGGTTGCCGCCCTCGCCCACGACCTTGCAGCGCAGATCACGCCCGTCCACTCGCAGCCCGTTGTTGGCGCGATCGCCGACGTCCGCGTTGGTCTCGCTGCTGGCCTTGACGTAGGTGCCGATGCCGCCGTTCCACAGCAGATCGACCGGTGCCTTGAGGATCGCGCTCATCAGCTCGTTCGGCGACAGCGACTTCACGCCATCGGCCAGGCCGAGCACCTCGCGCACCTGCGGAGTGATTTCGATCGACTTGGCGGTACGCGGGTGGATGCCGCCGCCCTTGGAGATCAGCTTGGCGTCATAGTCGGCCCAGCTGGAACGCGGCACCTTGAACAGGCGCTGGCGCTCCTGGAAGCTGCGGGCCGCGTCCGGCGAGGGATCCAGGAAGATGTGGCGGTGATCGAACGCAGCCACCAGGCGGATGTGCCCGGACAGCAGCATGCCGTTGCCGAACACGTCGCCGGACATGTCGCCGATGCCGACGCAGGTAAAGTCCTGGGTCTGCGAGTCGCGGCCCAGCGCACGGAAGTGGCGCTTGACCGATTCCCACGCGCCGCGCGCGGTGATGCCCATGCCCTTGTGGTCGTAACCGACCGAACCGCCGGAGGCGAACGCGTCGCCCAGCCAGAAGTTGTGGGCGATGGCCAGGCCGTTGGCGATGTCCGAGAAGGTCGCGGTGCCCTTGTCGGCGGCGACCACCAGGTACGGATCGTCCTGGTCATGGCGCACCACGTTCACCGGCGGGACGATCTTGCCGCCGACGATGTTGTCGGTGATGTCCAGCAGGCCCTGGATGAACATCTTGTAGCAGGCGATGCCCTCGGCCAGCACCGCGTCGCGATCTCCCCCCACCGGCGGACGCTTGACGAAGAAACCGCCCTTCGCGCCGACCGGCACGATCACGGTGTTCTTCACCATCTGCGCCTTGACCAGGCCCAGCACCTCGGTGCGGAAATCCTCGCGCCGATCCGACCAGCGCAGGCCGCCACGGGCGACCGGGCCGAACCGCAGGTGCACGCCTTCCACGCGCGGACCGTACACGAAGATTTCGCGGTACGGACGCGGCTTGGGCAAATCCGGTACCTTGGCCGAATCGAACTTGAAGGCAATCGTGTGCGCCGGCTGGCCGTCCGCGCCCAGTTGGTAGTAACTGGTGCGCAGGGTCGCCTCGATCGCGCCGATGAAGCCGCGCAGGATGCGATCCTCGTCCAGGCTGGACACGCGGTCCATCAGCTTGAGCAACGCCTTGTGGGTCGCCTCGACCTGCTCCTCGCGCTTGCCGCCGCGCGCATCGAGCACCGGCCGCAGGGCCGACAGCGTGGCCTCGTCACCCTGCGCCAGCGCACCCAACTGGGCAGCGAAACGCTCCTGGCCGGCCTTGATTTCAGCCTTGCTCTCGCGGCCGACGGCCGGATCGAAGCGCGCCTCGAACAGTTCGACCAGCAGGCGCGCCAGCAACGGATAGCGGTTCAGCGTCTCCTCGACGTAGCTCTGCGAGAACGGCACGCCGGTCTGCAGCAGGTACTTGCAGTAGCCGCGCAGCATCGCGATCTGGCGCCAGGCCAGGCTCGCGCCCAGCACCAGCCGGTTGAAGCCGTCGTTCTCGGCGTCGCCGTGCCAGACCCGGGCAAACGCATCCTCGAACTGCCTGTGCAGGCGATCGGTGTCGATCGCGCCGCCCACGGCTTCCACTTCGAACTCCTGGATGTAGACCGGCTCGGCGGCCTCCAGGCGGAACGGGTGCTCGGAGATGACCCGCAGGCCCATGTTCTCCATCAGCGGCAACGCGTCGGAGAGCGGGATGTCGGTCTGCTGGCGGTACAGGTTCAGGCGCAGCCGGCCTTCGCCGGCGCGCGCGCGGCGCGAGCGGTGCAGGCTCAGGCGCAGCGCGTCCGGGCCATCGAGCGCGGCCAGGTTCTCCACGTCGCTGGCGGCGAACTCGGGCGACACCACTTCGATGTAGCCCGCCGGCAGCGCGCGGCCGAAGCGGCTCATCAGCTTCAGGCCCTCGGCCTCGCCGTGGCGCGCGATCAGGGTTTCACGCAGATCGTCCTGCCAGTTGCGCAGCAGGTGGGCGATGTCGGCTTCCAGCGCGGCGGTGTCGACATCGACATGCTCGCCGGCCTTGGGACGGATGGTGAGGTGCAGCTGCGCCAGCGGCGACTCCCCCAGTTGAACGTTGGTATCGACGTATTCGCCGTGCAGGGCCTGCTTCAGCAACGCCTCGATGCGCAGGCGCACGTCGGTGTTGAAGCGATCGCGCGGGATGTACACCAGCGCCGAGAAGAAGCGGCCGTAGCGGTCGCGGCGCAGGAACAGCTTGCTGCGCACGCGCTCCTGCAGGCCGAGGATGCCCATCGCGGTGCGGTTGAGCTCGTCCTCGCTGGACTGGAACAATTCCTCGCGCGGCAGGGTTTCCAGGATATGGCGCAGGGCCTTGCCGCTGTGGCTGCTCGGCGACAGGCCGGAGTTGCGCATCACGAAGTCATGGCGCTCGCGCACCAACGGGATTTCCCACGGACGGCGGTTGTAGGCGCTGGAGGTGTACAGGCCGATGAAGCGCTGTTCGGCGATCGGCGTGCCCTTGGCATCGAATTCCAGCACGCCGATGTAGTCCATGTTGCCCGGACGGTGCACGTTCGAACGGCGGTTGGTCTTGGTCAGGATCAGCGCGTCGACCGAACCGGACTGTGGCATGTAGTGCGCGGCCAGGGTCTTGACGTTGCGCGGGGTCGAGGCGTCGTCGCCACGCAGCAGGCCCAGGCCGCTGTCTTCCACGGCGCGCAGGGTGCCGTCGCCATCGCCCTTCTCCACCCGGTACTCGCGGTAACCGAAGAAGGTGAAATGATCATTGGCCGCCCAGCGCAGGAATTCCTGCGCCTCGTGCCGGCCGGCATCGCTGATCGGCAGGCGGCGAGTGGCCAGGTCGTCGGCCAGCGTGAGCATCTTCTCGCGCATCAGGCTCCAGTCGCGGACGATCGCGCGTACTTCCTCCAGCACGTCGCGGATGCGCTGTTCGATACGCGGCATGTCGCCGGCCTGCTGGCGATCGATTTCCAGCACCATGAGCGATTCCGGCTTGCCCTCGCCCACCGCGGTCGCCTTGCCCGCCTTGTCGCGGGTGAAGCGCACCAGGGGATGGCCCAGCACGTGCACGCCCACGCCCATCTCGGCCAGCGCCATGCTGACCGAGTCGACCAGGAACGGCATGTCGTCGTTGACGATCTGCAGCATCGTGTGCGGCGCTTCCCAGCCATTGGCCTTGGCGGTCGCGTTGAACACGCGCACGTTGGCGGTGCCGGGCTTGCGCGCGCGCGCGAAATCGAGCATGTCGGCGGCGATGGCCGCCCAGGTGTCCGGGCCGTGATGCGGATACTCGTCATCGGCCATGCGCTTGTAGAACGCTTCGGCGAAGGCCTGCGCCTCGGCCTGCCGCGCGGCCGGCAGGCGCTTGCGGATCGCGGCGTAGATCGGCTCGAGCGTGAACACCGCCGGGGCCTTGCTGGTCTTGCTGCTGTTGCTGGTCGCGGTCTTGCCCGCAGCCCCCGCGGCCTTGGCCGCGCCGGTCTCCGGTCGGGCAGCCACCTTCTTGGTCGGGGTCTTCTTCGGCGTCACCGCCTTGGCGGACTTGGCCGCGGCCGGTTTGGGCTTCTGTTTCTTCGGGGCTTTCTTGGAGCTGCGCACAGCGTTCATGCAGATGGAGACTCTACGATTGGTAGTCGAATGGTCATTGTATCTCCCGTCGCCATGACAAAACTTGTTGCGTGGCGTCATAAGACGGGCTTGCAATGTGCAGGACGATTGACTAGGCGATTCGCCCTGTCGCCCCGACCGGTTCCAGCGGGCATCGCACTCCATGCGCCTGCCGATGCTGGCGCCACACGCAACCCGATGGGGCCGAGCATGAATGGTGGCGGGTGCGCGCGCTCCGGTCGCGGGTCCCGCGCCTGTTCAAATTCTGAACTGGACGGTATAGTCCAACGCCTTATGTCGTCCGTCCTCCCCTCCTTCGCGGCCATCCAGCGCCGGCAACGCGTGCACGCGGCCGTCCGCGAATTGCTCGCGGAGCAGGGTTTCCGCATCAGCATGGACGCGGTGGCGGCCCGGGCCGGCTGCTCCAAGCAGACCCTGTACGCGCAGTTCGGCAGCAAGCAGGCGCTCCTGCGCAGCATGATCGACGAACACCTGGATCTGACCACGGTGCGCCTGGAGGATGCCCCCGGCACCGGCAGCGACGCCCGCGGGACCCTGCTCGCCTTCGCCATGGAGCATCTGGCCCACCTGTGCGATCCTTCGGTGGTCGCAACCAGCCAGTTGCTCACCGCGGAGGCCCACCAGTTTCCCGAAGAGGCGAAAGCGCTGTACCGGGACGGTTGCGAGCGGCTGACGGAACGGCTGGCCCGCTGGCTGGCCTCGGCCATGGAACGCGGCCTGCTCAAGCAGGACGATCCGCACCTGGCGGCCGAGCTGTTGCTGAGCATGATCACCGGCCTTGATTTCGAACGGCAGCGTTTCGCCGTACCGCACCGACGCAGCGCCGCGGCCCGCCGCCGCTGGGCCGAGTTCGCGGTCGACGGGTTCCTCCGCGCCTTTCCGCCCGCCATCGGCGCGGCGGCCGCGGACTCCCGCCCCCATACCCCCCAAGACTTCCAAATCTGACACGGAGCTCCACCGATGACCGCCCCCGTCCGTTCCGTCGCCCTTTGCTGTGCCATCGCGCTGGCACTGGCTGCCTGCAGCAAGAACCAGGAACAGCCGCAGATGCCTCCACCTGAAGTCGGCGTGGTCAAGGCCAGCCCGCAGAACGTGCCGCTGGAGCGCGACCTGGTGGGCCGCCTGTCGCCGGTCCGCAGTTCCGACGTGCGCGCCCGTGTTTCTGGCGTGCTGGTCAAGCGCGTGTACCAGGAAGGCACCGACGTGAAGGAAGGCCAAGTGCTGTTCCAGATCGACCCGGCCCCGCTGCGCGCATCGCTGAGCGCGGCCCAGGCCAACCTGGCGTCGGCGCAGGCCACCTACGCCAATGCCAAGGTCGCCGCCGATCGTGCCCGCCAGCTGGCGCCGCAGAAGTTCGTGTCCAAGTCCGATCTGGACAATGCCGAGGCCGCCGAGCGCAGCGCCGCCGCCGCAGTCCAGCAGGCGCGGGCCAACGTCGAGACCGCCCGCATCAACCTGGGCTACGCCAGCGTCACCGCGCCGATTTCCGGCCGCGCGGGCAAGCAGCAGGTGACCGAGGGCGCGCTGGTCGGCCAGGGTGAAGCCACCCTGCTGACCACCGTCGACCAGTTGGATCCGCTCTACGTGAACTTCTCCATCAGCGCCGCCGAACTGGAAGCGTTGCGCGCGGCCCAGAGCGGCGGCAACGTGCAGTTGTCCGACACCGGCACCGCCAAGGTCCAGGTCAAGTTGTCCGATGGCAGCCTGTACGACCAGCCGGGCACGCTGGACTTCTCCGGCGTGGTGGTCGATCCGGCCACCGGCAGCGTCTCGCTGCGCGCCACCCTGCCCAACCCGGACCGCAAGCTGCTGCCGGGCGCGTTCGTCACCCTGCGCGCCACCCTGGGCGAACAGAAGAACGCCTTCCTGATCCCGCAGGGCGCGATCCAGCGCGACACCCAGGGCGCCTATGCCCTGGTCGTCGGCCAGGACGGCAAGGTCGTGCGCAAAGTGGTCGATGCCGGCCAGGCCGTCGGTGCCAACTGGCTGATCACCAGCGGGCTGGCCGCCGGCGACCAGGTCGTCGTGGACGGCCTGCAGAAGGTTCGCGAAGGCGCGCCCGCCAAGCCCGTGCCGGCCGGTGCCAAACCCGCCCAGCCGGGTGCCGCGGCGGGCCAGAAGCCCGCGGCCGCCGAAGGCGCGAAGCCGGAAGGCAAGGCCGAATAAGGATCCGCCCCCATGCCCAAGTTTTTCATCAACCATCCGGTCTTCGCCTGGGTCGTGTCGATCCTGATCTCGCTCGCCGGCGTGATCTCGATCCTCAACCTGGGCGTCGAGTCCTATCCCTCCATCGCCCCGCCGCAGGTGACGGTTAGCGCGACCTATCCCGGCGCCAGCGCCGAGACCACCGAGCGATCGGTGACCCAGGTCATCGAGCAGCAGCTCACCGGCATCGACAACCTGCTGTACTTCAGCTCGACATCGAGTTCCTCCGGTCGCGCGTCGGTCACCCTGACCTTCCAGACCGGCACCGATGCCGACATCGCCCAGGTCCAGGTGCAGAACAAGGTCGCGCTCGCGACCCCGCGCCTGCCCTCCGAGGTGACCGCGCAGGGCGTGGTGGTGGCCAAGGCCAATGCCGGCTTCCTGATGGTGGTCGGCCTGCAGTCGGACAATCCGGCGGTCGATCGCAACCACCTCAATGACATCCTGGCCTCGCGCGTGCTCGACCAGGTCTCGCGCATCCCCGGCGTCGGCAGCACCCAGCACTTCGGTTCCGAGTACGCCATGAACCTGTGGCTGGACCCGGGCAAGCTGCAGGGCTACAACCTGTCCTCCAGCGAAGTGCTGGCGGCGGTCAAGGGCCAGAACGTGCAGTTCGCCGCCGGTTCGGTCGGTTCCGATCCGGCGCCCGAGGGCCAGGCCTTCACCGCGACGGTGTCGGCCGAAGGCCGGTTCACTTCGCCCGAGCAGTTCGAGAACATCATCCTGCGCGCCAACAGCGACGGTTCCACCGTGCGGCTGAAGGACGTGGCACGGGTGGAGTTCGGCGCTCAGAACTACGGCTTCGACACCCAGTACAACGGCAAGCCGGTCGGCGCCTTCGCCATCCAGCTGCTGCCGGGTGCGAACGCGCTGAACGTGGCCGAGGCGGTGCGCACCAAGATGGACGAGCTGCAGCCCAGCTTCCCGCAGGGCGTGTCCTGGTTCTCGCCGTATGACACCACCACCTTCGTGACCATCTCGATCGAGGAAGTCGTCAAGACCCTGTTCGAGGCGATCCTGCTGGTGTTCCTGGTGATGCTGATCTTCCTGCAGAACTTCCGCGCCACCATCATCCCGACCCTGGTCATCCCGGTCGCCCTGCTGGGCACCTTCTGGGGCCTGAGCGTCATCGGCTTCACCATCAACCAGCTGACCATGTTCGCGCTGGTGCTGGCGATCGGCATCGTGGTCGACGACGCCATCGTGGTGATCGAGAACGTCGAGCGCATCATGGCGGAAGAGAAACTGCCGCCGCGCGAGGCCACCATCAAGGCGATGGACCAGATCACCGGCGCGGTCATCGCGATCACGGTGGTGCTGGCGGCGGTGTTCATCCCGTCCGCGCTCCAGGGCGGTGCCTCGGGCGAGATCTATAAGCAGTTCGCCCTGACCATCGCGATCTCGATGGCGTTCTCGGCGTTCCTCGCGCTGGGCTTCACCCCGGCGCTGTGCGCCAGCTTCCTCAAGCAGCACGAACATGACAGCCACGAGAAGAAGAACATCATCTTCCGCACGTTCGAGAAGTACTACGGCAAGGTCGAGAAGACCTACGTGGGCCATATCGGCGCGGCGATCCGGCATACCCCGCGCTGGATGGTGGTGTTCGCGCTGCTGACTGTACTGTGCGGCTTCCTGTTCACCCGCATCCCGAGCAGCTTCCTGCCGGAAGAAGACCAGGGCTACGCGCTGGCGATCGTGCAGCTGCCCCCGGGCAACACCATGAGCAAGACCAACGAGGTGTTCACCCAGATCCGCGGCACCCTCAGCAAGATGGATGGTTTCGAGGGCATGATGCAGGTGGCCGGCTTCAGCTTCCTGGGCCAGGGCGAGAACGTCGGCATGGCGTTCATCAAGCTCAAGCCGTGGGACGAGCGCGAGGTCGTGGTCACCGACTTCATCCAGCAGGCCAACGGAGCGCTGTACGGCATCAAGGGCGCGCAGATCTTCGTGGTCAACCTGCCGACCGTGCAGGGCCTGGGCCAGTTCGGCGGCTTCGACATGTGGCTGCAGGACCGCAGCGGCGCCGGCGAGGCCGCGCTGCTGGCCGCCCGCAACACCCTGCTCGGCAAGGCCGGACAGGACAAGACCCTGGTCGGCGTCCGCCCCAACACCCTGGAAAACGCTCCGCAGCTGCAGCTCAACGTGGATCGCGTGCAGGCCCAGGCGATGGGTCTGTCGGTCGGCGACATCTACACCTCCATCCAGCTGATGCTGGCGCCGGTGTACGTCAACGACTTCTTCTACCAGGGCCGCATCAAGCGGGTGAACATGCGTGCCGACGCCCCGTACCGCACCGGCGCCGAATCGCTGGGCCGCATTTACACGCCCAGCAGCCTGCAGACCGACGCCAGCGGCGGCCGCGCGATGATTCCGCTGTCCACCGTGGTGCATTCGGAGATGGGATCGGTGCCGCCGTCGCTGTCGCGCTACAACGGCTATTCAGCGGTGAACATCAACGGCGCCGCGGCGCCCGGCAGTTCCTCCGGGCAGGCGATGACCACGATGGAGAACATCGTGACCAACGATCTGCCGCAGGGCTTCGGCTATGACTGGAGCGGCATGTCGTACCAGGAAATCCTGGCCGGCAACAGCGCCACATTGCTGATGGTGCTGTCGATCGTGGTGGTGTTCCTGTGCCTTGCAGCCCTGTACGAAAGCTGGTCGATCCCGGTCGCGGTGCTGCTGGTGGTGCCGCTGGGCGCCCTCGGCGCGCTGGCCTTCACCATGCTGCGTGGCCTGTCCAATGACATCTTCTTCAAGATCGGCCTGATCACCATCATCGGCCTGGCCGCCAAGAACGCCATCCTGATCGTCGAGTTCGCGGTGATGGAGCGCAAGCAGGGCAAGACCCTGCGCGATGCGGTGAACACCGCCGCGCACCTGCGCTTCCGCCCGATCCTGATGACCTCGTTCGCGTTCATCATGGGCGTGCTGCCGATGGCGATCTCTTCGGGCGCGGGCGCCAACGCCCGCCACGCCATCGGCACCGGCGTGATCGGCGGCATGCTGGCGGCGACGTTCCTGGGCCTGCTCCTGATCCCGGTGTTCTTCGTCGCGGTGCGGCGCGTGCTTGGCGACAAGATGGACGAGCCTTCACGCGAGTACCTGGAGGCGCACAACGCCCCCACCTCGCGCTGACGCCAGGGCTGCCTGGCCCAACGCTGTGAAGGAAACCCCGGCTAGGCCGGGGTTTCCTTTTTCCGGGCCAGCCGTTTCGACATGCACATGGATGAGGCGGCTTTTTTGTAATGGCCATTATCCGGAAGATGACTTCCTTCCCTTCCGGTCCCGCGTCTCACCTCGTGATAATCGCGCGATCCAAGATGTCGATCCGGCCCCCGCCTGTTCGTCGTCTTCCTGAATCCCCCCACCACCGATAGCTGCCATGACACGGAATGCCACTGCACGGAAACCCCCTTCCACCACTCGCCGCATGATCCTGATGCTGATCGCCGTCGTGGTGATCTTCGGCGGCGTGTTCGTCTTCAAGTCGGTCATGAGCAAGGGGATGAACGACTTCTTCGACAACATGCCGCAACCGGCCGCCACCGTGACCGACTGGACGGCCAAGCAGGAACAGTGGCTCGACGCCCAGCAGGCGGTCGGCACCTTCGTCGCCATCCAGGGCACCGACGTGACCACCGAGGCCGGTGGCGTGGTGCGCGAGCTGTCCATCGATGTCGGCCAGCCGGTCAAGGCCGGCGCGGTGCTGGCGCGATTGAACACGGCCAACGAGCTGGCCGTGCTGCGCTCGCTGGAGGCGTCGGCCAAGCTGGCCGCCGTCCAGCGTGATCGCTGGCAGGCGCTGGCCCGCGACAAGCTGGTCTCGCAGGCCGATGCGGAGGAACGCAGTACCCAGGCCGCCACCGCGCAGGCCCAGGTCGAGGCGCAGCGCGCCCTGATCGCGCAGAAGACCATCGTCGCGCCGTTCAGCGGTGTGCTGGGCATCCGCAAGGTCAGCCTGGGCCAGTACCTCAGCCCGGGCGACGCCATCGTCAGCCTGCAGACGCTGGATCCGATCTACCTCGATTTCACCCTGCCCGAGCAGCGGGTCGGCCAGATGGCCCGCGGCAGCCGGATCCGCGCCACCGTCGACGCCCTGCCCGGCCAGGTGTTCGAGGGCGAGGTCACCGCGGTCGAACCGCTGGTCGACACCGCCACCCGCAACTTCAAGGTGCAGGCGACCCTGGCCAATCCGGACAACGCCCTGCGCCCGGGCACCTTCGCCCATGTCGGTTTCGACACCGGCAGCGCCCAGAACGTGGTCGTCGTGCCGCAGACTGCGGTCAGCTTCAATCCCTACGGCAACGCGGTCTACGTGATCCAGGAAGTCGCCCGCGCCAAGGGCGAGACCGACATGCAGGGCAAGCCGCTGACCGGCAAGAAGCTGATCGTCAAGCAGCGCTTCGTCAAGACCGGTTCCACCCGGGGTGATCTGATCGCGATCACCGAAGGCCTCAAGGCCGGTGAACGCGTCGCCACCACCGGGTTGCTGAAGCTGCGCAACGACGCCGAGGTGGTGGTCAACAACAAGGTCAAGCCGAGCGCCAACGCCGCGCCGGCCCCGGAAAACCGTTGACGGGGGGCCGGCGATGAAATTCACCGACATCTTCATCAACAAACCGGTACTGGCGGTCGTCGTCAGCCTGTTCATCCTGCTGTTCGGCCTGCGCTCGTTCACCGAGTTGAACGTGCGCCAGTACCCCGAGCTGCGCAACGCCGTGATCAACATCAGCACCACCTACTACGGTGCCGATGCGGATCTGATCCAGGGCTTCATCACCACCCCGCTCGAACGCGAGGTCGCCAGCGCCGAGGGCATCGAATACCTCAGCTCGACCAGTTCGGCCGGCGTGAGCCTGATCCAGGCCTACATCCGCCTGGACCAGGACCCGAACGAGGCGTTGACCCAGATCGCCGCCAAGGTCAACAAGATGCGCGGCCAGCTGCCACCGGAGTCCGAGGACCCGGTGATCGACCTGCAGCAGGGCCAGCAGATCGCGGCGATGTACGTGTCCTTCGCCTCCGAGACCCTGGACAACAACCAGATCACCGACTACCTGACCCGCGTGGTCCAGCCCAAGCTGGTGACGGTCTCCGGCGTGCAGCGCGCCGACATCCTCGGCGCCGGCACCTTCGCCATGCGCGTGTGGCTCAAGCCCGATCGCATGACCGCGCTGCGGGTCACCGCCAGCGATGTCTCCAACGCCCTGCAGAACAACAACGTGCTGTCGGCGGTGGGCTCCACCAAGGGCGAGATGGTCGCGATCGACATGACCGCGCGCACCGACCTGCGCAACGCGGACGAGTTCCGCCGCCTGATCGTACGCGAGGAAAACGGCGCCATCGTCCGCCTGGGTGACGTCGCCGACGTGGTCCTGGGCTCGGAGAACTACGGCACCTCGGTGCGCATCAACGGCGAAGCCGCGACCTTCATGGGCATCTTCGTCGCTCCGGACGCGAACTCGCTGGACGTCATCAAGGACGTGCGCAAGCTGTGGGACGACGAAATCGTGCCGCAGCTGCCCGAAGGCATCAAGGCGACCATCCCGTACGACAGCACCGAGTCCATCCAGGATGCGATCGACGAGGTGGTCAGCACGATCGTCGAGGCGGTGATCATCGTGATCGTGGTGATCTTCCTGTTCCTGGGTTCGCTGCGCAGCGTGCTGATTCCGGCGGTGACCGTACCGCTGTCGCTGGTGGGCGCGCTCTTCCTGATGCTGCTGATGGGCTTCACCATCAACCTGCTGACCCTGCTGGCGATGGTGCTGGCGATCGGCATCGTGGTGGACGACGCCATCATCGTGCTGGAGAACATCCACCGCCACATCGAGGAGGGCATGTCGCCCTACGAGGCCTCGATCAAGGGCGCGCGCGAGCTGGCCTGGCCGGTGGTGGCGATGACCACCACGCTGGTGGCGGTCTACCTGCCCATCGGTTTCCAGGGCGGTTTGACCGGCGTGCTGTTCACCGAATTCGCCTTCACCCTGGCCGGTTCGGTGCTGCTGTCGGGCGTGATCGCCCTGACCCTCAGCCCGATGATGTGCGCCAAGATCCTCAAGCCGCACACCGCAGGCGGCAAGGGCAAGCTGGAAAAGTGGCTGGACGCCCGCTTCGAGACCCTGCACCGCAGCTACCAGCGGCGTCTGCACGGCACCCTGGAGACCAAGGCCGTGATCGGCATCTTCGGCCTGCTCGTGCTGGCTTCCTGCGCGTTCCTGTACACCTCGGCCCCGCAGGAACCGGCGCCGCTGGAAGACGAAGGCTTCATCTTCTCCATCGCCAGCGCCGACCCCTACTCCACCCTGGACTACGTGGAACGCTATACCGAGGAAGTCACCACCATCGCCAAGGGCGTGCCGGAGATCCAGGACTACTTCCTGTTCAACGGCGGCTTCGGCGGCAGCGGTGGCGGCGCCAGCCCCAGCGCTATGGCGGGCTTCGTGCTCAAGCCGTGGAGCCAGCGCGAGCGCTCGACCAAGGCGGTGCTGGAGCAGGAACTGCAGCCCAAGATGAGCGGGGTCAGCGGCCTGAACGTGTTCGCCCTGGTGCCCCCGTCCCTGCCCAGCGCGGGCGGCGACGGCGGTGGCGAGTTCATCATCGGCGGCGTCGGCGAACTGAGCCAGCTCAACGAACTGGCCGACACCATCCTTCAGAAGGCCATGGCCAGCAAGCGCTTCATCTTCCTGGACAAGGATCTGAAGATCGACAAGCCGCGCATCGAGGTGGAGATCAACCGCGACAAGGCGGCCAGCCTGGGCATCGACATGCGCACGCTCGCGGCCGACATGTCGGCCATGCTGTCCGGCGGCTACACCAACCGCTTCGCCATGCAGAACCGTTCGTACCTGGTGATTCCGCAGGTACAGCGCAATGATCGCCTCAATGCCAGCGACCTCGAGAACTACTACACCCGTACCCGTGACGGCGAACTGGTGCCGCTGTCGACCATCGTGACCCTGAAGGAAAGCGCGCAGCCGCAGTCGCTCAAGCGCTTCCAGCAGCTCAACGCGGTGTCGATCACGTTCGCGCCGCGACCCGGTGTCAGCAAGGGCGAGGCATTGGCGATCCTGGACCAGGCCGCCAAGGAAGTGCTGCCGCAGGGCTATTCGGTCGACTATGCCGGCGAATCGCGCCAGTTCAAGCAGGAGGGTTCGGCGATGCTGACGACCCTGGCGCTGGCGCTGATCGTGATCTTCCTGGTGCTGTCGGCACAGTTCGAGAGCTTCCGCGACGCCCTGATCATGCTGCTGACCGTGCCAATGGCGATCTGCGGTGCGCTGCTGACCCTCAACGTGCTGGCACTGGCCTCGCAGATCCTGCAATTCACGGGTGTCGAGGCCTTCCCCGGGATGAGCATCAACATCTACACTCAGGTTGGCCTGGTGACCCTCGTCGGCGTGATTTCCAAGCACGGTATCCTGATCGTGGAGTTCGCCAACAAGCTGCAGGTCGAGCGCGGCCTGTCCAAGCGCGAGGCCATCGAGGAGGCGGCCGCCATCCGCCTGCGTCCGGTGCTGATGACCACGGCAGCGCTGGTGTTCGCGATGATCCCGCTGTTGATTGCTACCGGTCCGGGTGCCGCTTCACGGTTCTCGATGGGCGTGGTGATCGCCTCGGGCATGACCATCGGCACGATGTTCACGCTGTTCGTGCTGCCGGCGTTCTATCTGTACCTGGCCCGCGACCACTCCCGCGAACGCGGCCATGTGGCGGAAGATTCAGCTGCGCTGCCCGGCGAGCCCGCCCCCGGACATTGAACGGCGGCAGGCCTGTTGTGGCACTGGAAAAGCCCCGGCATCGCCGGGGCTTTTTCTTTGTCCGCCCGCGATCCGAAGGTGTTTTGGGAATCCTCCGATGGCGCGTGGCGCGGCGACGGAACAGGCTGGCGTTCGTTTCCTCTTCCCGCTCCACCCGCCGTGTTCCACGAACCACCTCATCGCAGACGTTTTCCCGGTACGGCAATCCTGCTGCTGGCAATGATGCTGCCACTCGTTCCACTTCGTTCGGCCGCCGCGCAGACGGTCCATGGCGCATCCGGCAACGGCTACGCGGAACTGTTCGCGGAGCAGCCTGGCCGCGTATTCACCGCACCGGCGTACTCGGAACGGGGACGCACGGTCCGCAACATCTACGTCAGCGAGGAGGAGTACGGCAAGCAGGAGATCGAGGATCCGCTCTCACGCTTCCAGCCCCATATCGATGACCAGGATATCGATGTATGGCTGGCCTACGACTACGTCGCGCTGGGCGAACGCCGCTTCCGCTTCGCGGATGCGCGGGCATTCGCCGGTGAAACCTCCGCGCCGCATCACCCCATGTACGCCGACCTGCACGTGGCCTCGCGCCTGGGTCGCCGCCCGGCCATGCTCTGCATCGAGAGCCATCCCGGCGACGACGATACCGGTGTCAACCGGATGCCGATCTTCCTGCTTGTCGATCCGTTGTCGGCACAGGCCCGGCTGTACCGCCTGCCAGGCCTGTTCACGTCATGCGCGGCGGTGACCGCGACATCCGATGGGCGAATCTCGTTCCCGGCCATTCGCCATCATCGCGATGAGAACGGGCAACCGGTGGGTGTACGCATCGACGAATATCGCATCGATGGCGATCGCTTCGTGGAAACGGGACGCACCCGGTCGGCGCGTTTTGTCACGCCTTCCGACCCGTTCCGGTTCGTCTTCGAATCCGACTGACCGGCAGCCTTCCGCGCTTCACCCGCACCTGGTCGCGGTGCGGAGATCGGCGGTCTCCGCCCAGAAGAAAGCCCCGGATTTCCGGGGCTTTTCGCAGCCCTTCCACCGCACGGGTGGAAAGGCATCGGCTTAGCGCAGGCCTGTCTCGTTGCGGGCGATGACCAGGCGCTGGATTTCGCTGGTGCCCTCGTAGATCTCGGTGATCTTGGCATCGCGGAAATAGCGTTCCAGCGGCATTTCCTTGGAGTACCCCATGCCGCCGTGGATCTGCACGGCCTGGTGGGTGATCCACATCGCCGCCTCGGAGGCGGTCAGCTTGGCGATGGCCGCCTCGTTGCTGAAGCGCTGGTCCTGGCCCTTCACCCACGCCGCGCGCAGGGTCAGCAGCAGCGCCGCGTCCAGCTTGCACTTCATGTCCGCGATCTTGGCCTGGGTCATCTGGAAGGTGCCGATCGGCGCACCGAAGGCTTTGCGTTCCTTGACGTAGGCAATGGTCGCTTCATACGCGGCGCGGGCGATGCCGATCGCCTGCGAGGCGATGCCGATGCGGCCGGCATCGAGCACGCCCATCGCGATCTTGAACCCCTCGCCTTCCTGGCCAAGCACATCTTCGGACGCGACCACGTAGTCGGTGAACTCGATTTCGCAGGTGGCCGAGGCGCGGATGCCCAGCTTGGGTTCGGTCTTGCCACGATGGAAGCCAGGCAGCGCGGTGTCGATCAGGAACGCGGTGATGCCGCGCGCGCCCTTGTCCGGCTCGCTCATCGCGAACAGCACGATGTACTTGGCGACCGGCCCGGAGGTGATCCAGCTTTTCTTGCCGTTGATCACGTAGCTGCCGTCGGCCTGCTTGACCGCGCGGCAACGCATGGCGGTGGCGTCGGAACCGGATTGCGGCTCGGTCAGCGCGAAGGCGCCGATTTCTTCGCCTTCGGCGATCGCGCGCACGTACTTCTGCTTCTGCGCCTCGGTGCCGAACTTCAGAATGCCGTTGCAGAACAGCGAATTGTTCACCGACACAATGGTCGAGTGGGCGGCATCGCCGGCGGCGATTTCCACCATAGCCAGCACATAGGCAATCGGATCCATGCCGGCGCCGCCGTACTCGGTCGGCACCTCTATGCCCATCAGGCCGTTTTCACCGAGCAGGCGGATGTTCTCCAGGGGGAACTCGCCGGTCTTGTCGTGGTGCTCCGCACTGGGTGCGATCTTTTCCTGCGCGATCCGGCGGGCCACGTCCTGGATCATCAACTGCTCTTCGGTGAATGCGAAATCCACGGCTAAAACCCCTCACTCCAAAATATTTTGAATACCAATTGTAACCCGGCGCCCCCAAACCATGCGCATGCGTATGTGGCGCTTGACCCGACGCCGCCGGCGGCGGAGAATATCTCTATATCGCGATAGGAAGATATTTATGGATCTGGAAGCCTGGTCCACCCGGCTCAAGGTCTTCGCCGACGCCACCCGCGTGCGCCTGCTCGCCCTGCTGTCCGGCGAGGAGTTGACCGTGGCCGAGCTCTCGGCCGTCACCCAACTGGCCCAGCCCCGCGTGTCCACCCACCTGGCCAAGCTCAAGGAAGCCGGCCTGGTACGCGACCGGCGCGCCGGCGTGTCGGCCTATTATCGCTTCGACGAGGACAAACTGGATCCCGCCCAGCGGGACTTGTGGCGGGCACTCAAGGAAGGCAGCGACGATCCGCTGTTGCGCCAGGACGCCGAGCGCCTGCCGGCGGTGCTGGCCAGCCGCGCCGCCGACCAGAACTGGGCCGACTCGGTCGCCGGCGACATGGAACGCCACTATTCCCCGGGCCGTACCTGGGAAGCCCTCGCCCGCACCGCGCTGCCCCTGCTGGAAACCGGCGACGTGCTCGACATCGCCTCCGGCGACGGCGTGCTGGCGGAACTGCTGTCGCCGCATTCGCATCGCTATGTCTGTGTCGACACCAGCGCGCGCGTGGTCGCCGCCGCCGGCGAACGCCTGCGCCGCTTCCCCAACGTGGAGGTCCGCGAGGGCGACATGCACGCGCTGCCGTTCAAGGACGGCAGTTTCGATCTGGTCGTGCTGATGCATGCGCTGATCTATGCCAGCAAGCCGGCCCAGGCCGTCGCCGAGGCCTCGCGGGTGCTGCGCAAGGGCGGCCGCCTGCTGTTGAGCAGCCTGGGCAAGCACGAGCACCGCGCGGTGGTGGAGTCCTACGGCCACGTCAATCTGGGTTTCACCGAAAAGGAACTGCGCAAGTTCGCCGAGAAGGCCGGGCTCGAGATCGTGAGCGCGGAAACGGTCACCCGCGAACGCCGCCCCCCCCATTTCGAAGTCATTTCCCTGTTGGGAGTCAAACCATGAACACCCTGCCTTGGCTGCATCCGCATCGCGTCCAGTTGCTGCTCGATGCCCTTGAACAGCGCATCCTGATCATCGACGGCGCGATGGGCACGATGATCCAGCGCCACGGCCTGCAGGAAGCCGACTACCGCGGCGAGCGCTTCGCCGGCGGCTTCGACCGCCAGCAGCCCGAGCATGGCCACGGCCCCGGCTGCGGCCATGATCTGAAAGGCAACAACGACCTGCTGCTGCTGACCAGGCCGGAGGTCATCGCCGGCGTGCACACCGCCTACCTGGAAGCCGGCGCGGATCTGGTCGAGACCAACACCTTCAACGCCACCGCGGTGAGCCAGGCCGACTACCACCTGGAACACCTGGTCTATGAACTGAACAAGGCCGGCGCACAGGTCGCGCGCGCCTGCTGCGATGCCGTGGAAGCGAAGACGCCGGACAAGCCGCGCTTCGTCATCGGCGTGCTTGGCCCGACCAGCCGCACCGCCTCGATCAGCCCGGACGTCAACGACCCGGGTTTCCGCAACACCAGTTTCGATGAACTGCGCGGCACCTACCGCGAGGCCATCGACGGGCTGATCGACGGGGGCGCCGATTGCCTGATGGTGGAAACCATCTTCGACACGCTCAACGCCAAGGCCGCGCTGTTCGCCATCGAGGAGGCCTTCGACGCCCGCGGCGCGCGCCTGCCGGTCATGATCTCCGGCACCATCACCGACGCGTCCGGCCGCACCCTGTCCGGGCAGACCGCCGAGGCGTTCTACACCTCGATGTCGCACAGCCGGCCGTTGTCGATCGGCCTGAACTGCGCGCTCGGCGCGCGCGACCTGCGCGAGCACGTGGAAACCCTGGCCCACGTGGCCGACGGCTATGTCAGCGCGCATCCCAACGCCGGCCTGCCCAACGCCTTCGGCGAGTACGACGAGACGCCGGAAGAGATGGCGGCCACGTTGCAGGAGTTCGCCCAGTCAGGCCTGCTGAACCTGGTCGGCGGTTGCTGCGGCACCACGCCCGCGCACATCCAGGCCATTGCACAGGCGGTGGCGGGCATCGCGCCGCGCCGGCTGAAGCAGCCGCTGGCGCGGGCGGCTTGAGGAATTCCCGGTGAAGATACTCGTCGTGGGTGCCAGCGGCACCCTGGGGCAGGCGGTCGTGGCGCACCTGGGTCGGCACCACCGGATCATCACCGCCGGTCGCAACAGCGGTGACCACCGTGTCGACCTGCGTGACGACGCCAGCGTGGCCGGCCTGTTCGCCGCGGTCGGGCGCGTGGACGCCATCGTCAGCGCGACCGGCAGCGTGCATTTCGGGCCCTTGGCCGAGATGACCGCCGCCCAGTTCGAGATCGGCCTGCAGGACAAGCTGCTGGGCCAGGTCCGGCTGGCACTGCTCGGCCAGCACCATCTCGCCGATGGCGGTTCGATCACGCTGACCACCGGCATCCTGGCTGAACAGCCGATCCGCCTGGGCGCCAATGCCACCGCGGTCAACGCCGCGGTCGAGGGCTTCGTCCGCGCCGCCGCCTGCGAACTGCCGCGCGGCCTGCGCATCAACGCCGTCAGTCCCACGGTCCTCGGCGAAGCCTGGGACGCCTACGCCGATTTCTTCCCCGGCTTCGAGCCGGTTTCCGCCGCACGCGCCGCGCTGGCCTTCCAGCGCAGCATCGAAGGCGTGCAGACAGGACAGGTCTACAAGGTCTGGTAAATGGACAACACCGCTTCCCCAACCCGCCACACCCGCCACACCCGCCTCTCCGGCCTCGAGCCGCTGGTCATCACGCCCGACCTGCTGTTCGTCAACGTCGGCGAACGCACCAACGTCACCGGCAGTGCGCAATTCCGCAAACTGGTCAAGGAAGAGCGCTACGAGGAGGCGGTGGACGTCGCCCGCCAGCAGGTCGCCAGTGGCGCGCAGATCCTCGACGTCAACATGGACGAGGGACTGATCGACTCCGAGAAGGCGATGACCCGCTTCCTCAACCTGATCGCCTCCGAACCGGACATCGCCCGCATTCCGGTGATGGTCGACTCGTCCAAGTGGACCGTCATCGAGGCTGGCCTGAAGTGCCTGCAGGGCAAGGGCGTGGTCAACTCCATCTCGCTGAAGGAAGGCGAGGACGCGTTCATCGAGCACGCCCGCAAGGTCCTGCGCTACGGCGCCGCCGCGGTGGTGATGGCGTTCGACGAGACCGGCCAGGCCGACACCTGCGAACGCAAGGTGGAGATCTGCACGCGCGCCTACCGGATCCTGACCGAGCAGATCGGGTTCCCGCCAGAAGACATCATCTTCGACCCCAACATCTTCGCGGTCGCGACCGGCATCGAGGAACACGACAACTACGCGGTGGACTTCATCGAAGCCACCCGCGTCATCAAGCGCACCCTGCCGCATTGCCACGTGTCCGGCGGCGTTTCCAACGTGTCGTTCTCTTTCCGCGGCAACGAGACGGTGCGCCAGGCCATCCACTCGGTATTCCTGTACCACGCCATCCAGGCCGGCATGGACATGGGCATCGTCAACGCCGGCGCGATGCCGATCTACGACGATCTGGATCCGGAGCTGCGCGAGCGCGTGGAGGACGTCATCCTCAATCGCCGCCGCGACGCCACCGAGCGCCTGCTGGAAATCGCCGATCGCTACAAGGGCAAGAAGGGTGAAAGCAAGACCGAGGACCTGGCCTGGCGCGGCAAGCCGGTGCGCGAACGCCTGGCGCATGCGCTGGTGCACGGCATCGACGCGTTCGTCGAGGAGGATACCGAGGAAGCGCGGCAGCAGGCGACGCGACCACTGGACGTCATCGAAGGACCGCTGATGGACGGCATGAACGTGGTCGGCGATCTGTTCGGCGCCGGCAAGATGTTCCTGCCGCAGGTGGTCAAGTCGGCACGGGTGATGAAGAAGGCGGTGGCCTACCTGTTGCCCTTCATCGAGGCGGAGAAGCTGAAGACCGGCGACGCCGGCAAGTCCAACGGCAAGATCGTGATGGCCACGGTCAAGGGCGACGTCCACGACATCGGCAAGAACATCGTCGGCGTGGTCCTGGCCTGCAACAATTTCGAGGTGGTCGACCTCGGCGTGATGGTGCCGGCGCAGAAGATCCTGGATACCGCGCGCGCCGAGAACGCCGACATCATCGGCCTGTCCGGCCTGATTACCCCTTCGCTGGAGGAAATGACCCATGTTGCCCGCGAAATGCAGCGCCAGGGTTTCTCCCTGCCCCTGCTGATCGGCGGCGCGACCACCTCGCGCGCGCACACCGCGCTGAAGATCGATCCGCACTACGACGCACCGACGGTCTGGGTGAAGGATGCCTCGCGCGCGGTCGGCGTGGCGCAATCGCTGATTTCGCGCGACATGCGGGCCGCCTTCGTCGCCGCCAACGATGCCGACTACGCCGAGATCCGCCAGCGCCACCGCAATCGCGGCGACGCCAAGCGGCTGGTATCGCTGGAGAAGGCGCGCGGGCAGAAGTTCGATGGCGGCTGGGATGCGTACGACCCGCCCGTCCCGCGCCAGCCCGGCATCACCGCACTGGATGATTACCCACTGGCCGAACTGGTCGAGTACATCGACTGGACACCGTTCTTCCAGGCCTGGGAACTGGCCGGCAAGTTCCCGGCCATCCTGACCGACGAAGTCGTCGGTGCCCAGGCCAGCGAGCTGTACCGCGACGCGCGCGCGATGCTGGACCGGATCATCCGCGAGCGCTGGCTGACCGCGCGCGGCGTGTTCGGCCTGTGGCCGGCGCAGTCGATCGGCGACGACGTCGTGATCCGGACCGACGGCGGCCCGCAGACCCTGCACTTCCTGCGCCAGCAGGTCGACAAGCCGGTCGAGCGTCCGGATTTCTGCCTGGCCGACTTCATCGCGCCGCAGGCCTCGGGCAAGCCCGACTGGATCGGCATGTTCGCGGTCACCGCCGGCATCGGCATCGACGCGCATGTGGCGCGCTTCGAGGCCGATCACGACGACTACAACGCGATCCTGCTCAAGGCGCTGGCCGATCGCCTGGCCGAGGCCTTCGCCGAGCGTCTGCACCAGCGCGTGCGTACCGAATTCTGGGGCTACGACGCCAACGAATCGCTCGACAACGAAGCGCTGATCGCCGAGGGCTATCGCGGCATCCGCCCCGCCCCGGGATATCCGGCGTGCCCGGAACACAGCGAGAAGGCGAGCCTGTTCCGCCTGCTCGATGCAAACGTAAACGCCGGCATGACCTTGACCGAGAGTTTCGCGATGCTGCCCACCGCGGCGGTGTCCGGCTACTACTTCAGCCACCCGCAGAGCCAGTACTTCGTGGTCGGTCGCGTGTCCAAGGAACAGGTCGCCGACTATGCTCGGCGCAAGGGCGTGGAACTGGCCCAGGCGGAACGCTGGCTGGCTTCCAACCTGGACTATGACCCGGATTGAGGCCGGGAATCGGGATGACCGGCCATAAGCCGTAGAAAGCCGGGATTCGGGAAAGGCTGGGCTTTTGCCTCCCCCCTTTTGCAAAGGGGGACTGAGGGGGATTTGCTCTTGGCGCGAAGAGCAAGCGCTTTTCAACCGCCGAATCGCGGGTCAATCCCCCGCCACCTGCTTCGCAGTTGCCCGCCCCTTCTAAAAGGGGGCTATCCACGCCTCATGAGACAACAGGGTTGGAAAACACACCGCATCCCGCCCCCGCAATCCTCGTCCCGCGCGGCATCGTTTAGGATCTGCATTCCCCGCCGCCCCGCCCCCCGCATGGACGCCGCCCAGAGCGACAACGCCGCCTTCCTGCTCAAGCATGCCGCTGCCGGCCGCATCGGTCTCTCCGGCGGACGTGACTGGATCAACAAGCTGATCCGCAAGGCGCAGGCGCCGCTGACCGGGGATGGCCATCGCAGCCTGTGGTCGCATGCCTTCATCTTCATGGAACAGCGCGTGGATGGGCACTGGTGGGTACTGGAATCGGATCTGGATCTGCGCTATCGGCAGATTCGCCTGGGTGTGCAGGAAAACCGGCTCGCGCGCTATTTCGACGAGGAAACATTTCCCAACCTCGCCGTGCTGGACTTCGAATTGGACCCGGCACAAGTCCGCCAGGTACAGGTCGCCGGGCTGGACTTGCTGGCCGGCCTGTCCAGTTATTCGCTCGGCGAACTGGTCGGCACCCTGTTCGCCATGCACAGCACGCGCCTGCGCCAGCGCGACAACCTGCTGGCCAAGGAAGGCGCGCTGTACTGCTCGGCGCTGGTCCAGCACTGCTACGCCGCGGCCGGGCTGGAATTCGTCCCCGGCGTGCCCGGCAAGAATGTCGCTCCCCACGATCTCTACGATTCACCGCTGCCGCATCAGACCCATTCGCTGATCCGGGACCTGGGCATCTCGCACCTGCGCCGGCTGGCGCACGGCACCCGCGAACTGCTGCACACCCCCGTGCAGGATCTGCCGTGACACCCGCCGGCGGCCCTCCGCACGCCGCCGTTCCCATCGCGCGGCTGTCGAGTTTCTACCTCGCCTACTACGCGGCACTGGGCGCGTTCACGCCCTACTGGAGCCTGTTCCTGCAATCGCGCGGCATGCAGGTCGGCGCGATCAGCGTGCTGATGAGCCTGTGGTACGCCACCCGCATCGTCGCTCCCAGTACCTGGACCACGCTGGCGGCGCGATCGGCGCACCCAATCCGCTGGCTGCACCTGGGGTGCTGGCTGACCCTGCTGGCCTTCGCCGTCTTCCTGCTGCCACTGGATTTCGCCGGACTGTTCGCGGTGATGTGCGCGTTCTGCTTCGCCTACAACGCGGTGATGCCGCAGTTCGAATCGATCACCCTGACCCACCTGGCCGCGCAGCCGCATCGCTACGGGCAGGTTCGCGTCTGGGGCTCGATCGGCTTCATCGTGGTGGTGTCCTCGTACGGCCCCCTGCTCGATCATTTCGGCGCCGCCAGCCTGCCCTGGCTGATGTTGCCGCTGCTCGCCGGCCTGCTGGCTTCGGCGTACGCCAACCACTACGAACATCCGCCGCGGGAAGCCGATGCCCCGGACCAGGCGGGTTTCCGCGAACGCCTGCACCAACCGGCGGTGCGCGCCTTCTTCGTCGCTGCCTTCCTCACCCAGATCTCGTTCGGTCCCTACTACACCTTCTTCGCCATCTACCTAAGTGAACATGGCTACTCGGCCTCCCGGCTCGGCCTGTTCTGGACGGTCGGCGTCCTGGCCGAAATCGGCGTGTTTTTCCTGTCGGCGCGGATCTTCCGTCGCTGGGACGCGGGCAAGGTGATGACCGTGGCCATGTTCAGCGCCGCGCTACGCTGGTGGGCGACCGCCCTGTGGCCGGAGAACGCCTGGCTGCTCGGGCTGGCGCAGATCACGCATGCATTGAACTTCGGCGCATTCTTCGCCGCGGCGATGCAATTGCTGGCGCGCTTCTTTCCCGGCCGACTCAACGGCCATGGCCAGGGCGTGTTCTATGGGCTTTCCTCCGGGATCGGCGGCGTCGCCGGTGCCCTGATCGCCGGACAGCTTTGGCATTTCAGCGGCTCGACCGCGTTTGCCGCCGCCGGTGGCTTCGCCCTGCTGGCGGCGCTCATCGCCTGGCGCTGGCTGACACCGGTCCGATCCGGCCGCGGGTCGCCGGCCGGCTAGCCGATTCCCCGCCGCTCCAGGAATTCAGTGATGGCCGCGGCGGCGGCGGCGGCCGAGACCTGGAAAAGGAAATGCGGCGCGTCGATGTGGCACAGCTCCGCATCCCGGGCCCGGTGAAGCACCTCCCTGCCCGCATGCCGGCCAATGAGCCGATCGCGTGCCCCCTGCAGGTACAGCACCGGCACCTCCAGGTGCGCCAACCGGGCTCCTGCATCGCTGCGCAGCGCCGCCAGCGCCCGCGCGCGCAACACCGGCAACGGGATATGGCGGAGGATGTCCCGCAGTTCATCGCGCAGGCCGCGATCGGCGCCACGTCCCGCCAGTACCCGTTCCAGCAGCAGGCCCGGCGGCAGCATCGCCGGCAGTCGTTCAAGCAAGCCGGCCAGCAGGCGGCTCGCCGGCAACGGCGACGACGCGAAGCTTGCGGCCAGCACGAGGGCTCGCAATCCCGGCGGGCCCCGCGCCGCAAGTTCAATCGGCAGCGGTCCGGCGAAGGATTCGGCAATCAGGACGAAGTCTTCGCCCCGCGGCAGTTGCGGCGCGAGCAGGTTGGCCAGCGCCGCGTAGCCGTCAAAACCGCGGCTGTCGTAGGCCAGCGTACGAAGCTCGAAATCCGCCTCCAGTCGCCGGCGCAGGTTCCGGTACAGGCGCCCGGTTCCGTCCAGGCCCGGCAACAGGCACAGCATCGGTGCCCGTTCCTTCACCATGGAGGAGTTACCAGACCAGGTCGTCGGGCACCTGGAACTGCGGATCCGCGTACGGATCTTCTGCCGCCGGCGCGTTGGGGTCGACCTTCAACGCCACGGAGGGCGCGAAGGTGGCTTCCGCCTGTGCCAGCATCGCCGCCGTCACCAGCAGGTAGCGACCATTCAACTGGACCACGCCCAGTTCACCGGCGTTGAGCGCCTTGAGTTGGGCTTCGTTGACGTAGATGCGCTTGATCTTGCCGCCATAGGGAAAATGCCGCGCGATCTCCGCGCTCGCATCGTTCAACGCCTGATCCTTCAGCAGGGCTTCCAGCCGGGCCTTGGCCTCGCGGCGAAGCCGGGCCTCTTCCTGCTTCTGGCGTTCGGTCTCGATCCGTTCGTCCTTTTCCTTCTGGGCGCGGATCGCGTAAGCCTTGGCCAGGTCAATGTCGCCCTCGCGCTTGCCGCCCTTGCCCGGGCCTTGTCCGGCGGGCGCATGCGGCCTGCCGCCAGGCTTGCCCTTGCCCGCCTGTCCCGGCTTGCCGGGGTGCCTGGCGTGCGGCTTGCCTGAGGGTTGGCCCGGCTTGCCGGCCTGCGGCTTGCGCTCGGGTTTCGGCGCCGGCTTGAAGCCCAGGCCAAGGAGTTGGTCGCGGAGGGTATCGCTCATTGCGGGAAGTTCGACGGTGAACACAGCGCGTCCGTGGCGGGCGCGGTGCCAAGCGTATCAATAATGCGGCGGTGGTGGTTCGTCAGCCGGATCGGCGTACAGCTCGCCCCTCAGCTTGCGCAGATCCGACAGCAGGTTCATCAGCAACGCGGTGTTGCGCCCACTCTCGGCGCGGGCATCGGCCAGCGCCTCGCTGAGTTCGGCCATCGCCTGTTCCTGGAAGGTCAGGCGCGTTTCCAGTTCGACCAGGCGCTGTTCCAGCCGGTCCTGCGAAAACAGATCACTCGGCATGGACGGAACGCCCGCGACCGATGCCGTAGTAGGCGATACCGGCCTGCTCGACCTCGGCCGGTTCGTACAGGTTGCGGCCGTCGAAAATCACCGCATCCTTGAGCACGCCCTTCAGGCGGGAGAAATCAGGGCTGCGGAACTGTTTCCATTCGGTCACCACCACCAGCGCGTCGGCGCCATCCAGCGCCGCGTTGGCCGAATCGCACAGCACCAGATCATCGCGCTCGCCGAAGATGCGCCGCGCCTCGTGGCTGGCTTCCGGATCATAGGCCCGCACCTTGGCGCCGCCCTCCCACAACTGGGCCAGCAGGCGCCGGCTGGAGGCTTCGCGCATGTCGTCGGTGTTGGGCTTGAACGCCAGGCCCCACACCGCGAAGGTGCGGCCACGCACGCCTTCGTCCTCGCCCCGGTCGTAGTGGCGCTGGATCAGTTCGTACAGATGGCCCTTCTGGGCGTCGTTGACCTCTTCCACCGCGTCGAGCAGGCGCGGGGTGTAGCCGTTCTGCTGGGCGGTGCGGGCCAATGCCTGCACGTCCTTGGGGAAACAGGAACCGCCGTAGCCGGCGCCCGGATAGATGAAGTACCAGCCGATGCGCGGATCGGAGCCGATGCCCTGGCGCACGTGTTCGATGTCCGCGCCGACGCGCTCGGCGATGTTGGCGATCTCGTTCATGAAGCTGATCTTGGTCGCCAGCATCGCGTTGGCCGCGTACTTGGTCAGTTCCGCCGAACGCACGTCCATCACCACGATGCGCTCGTGGTTGCGGTTGAATGGCGCGTACAGCCGCTTGAGCTTTTCGACGGCGGCCGGATTGTTGGCGCCGATCACGATGCGATCCGGACGCATGCAATCCTTGACCGCATCGCCTTCCTTCAGGAATTCCGGGTTGGAGACCACGTCGAACGGGATCTCCACGCCACGCTTCTGCAGTTCCGCCTGGATCGCGTCGCGCACGCGATCCGCGGTACCGACCGGAACCGTCGACTTGTCGACGACGACGGTCGGGCGCTGGATGTGCTGGCCAATGGTGCGGGCCACCGCCAGCACGTACTGCAGATCGGCGCTGCCATCCTCGTCGGGCGGCGTGCCCACCGCGATGAACACCACCTCGCCATGCGCGATCGCCTCGGCCGCGTCGGTGGTGAAGCGCAGGCGGCCGGCGGCATGGTTGGCCTTCACCATCGGCTCCAGGCCCGGCTCGTAGATCGGGATGACGCCGTTGTTCAGGCCTTCGACCTTGGCGGCATCGATATCGACGCAGATGATGTCGTGGCCTACCTCGGCCAGGCAGGTACCCGTCACCAGGCCGACGTAACCGGTGCCGAAGATCGCTACTCGCATGCTGGAATTCCGTTAATGGGGGGAACGCGCAGTTATTGCAGGATGCCCATCAACTCGACGTCAAAAGTAAGTGTCGCATCAGGGCCAATCTTGCCGCCCGGCGCGCCATCCTTGCCGTATGCGAGGTCGCCCGGAATCCAGAAACGGTACTTGGCGCCGACCGGCATCAGCGAAACGCCTTCGGTCCAACCCGGGATAACCTGGTTCAGGCCAAACTCAGCCGGCTGGCCGCGGTCGTAGGAGCTGTCGAACACGGTGCCGTCCAGCAGCGCGCCGACATAGTTCACGCGCACGCGGCTGGCGGGCGTGGGACGCGCGCCGTTGCCTTCGCGCAGCACCATGTACTGCAGGCCCGACGGCGTGGTGATCACGCCCTTCTTGGCCTTGTTCTCGCTCAGGAACTTGCTGCCCTCGGTGCGGTTGCGCTGCGCGCTCTCGCTCTGCCGGCGGACCATGAACGCTTCCATCGTCGCCTTGGCTTCCTCGGCCGTCAGCAGCGGCTTGGCGGCCTTGTCCAGCGCGGTGCGCATGCCCTGCATCACCACCGCCAGATCCAGATCCTGCTTCAGCGGTGCCAGCGACGGGCCGACCATGTAGCTGCCCAGCATCAGGCCAACCTTGTCCTTGGCCACGGCCGGCGGCTGGCTGCCCGGCGGCATGCCCGGGATCTGCTGGCCCTGGCTGGCGGCCAGGTTGATCCGCAGCGCCTGATCGGTCGCCTGCGCCTCTTCCTGGCTGATGAGCGGCTTGCCACCGTCCATCGCGTTCTTCATCGCGCGCTCGAAGGAAGCCAGATCGATGAACTTGGCAATCGGCTCGAACGATTGGCCCAGATCCAGACCGACCGAATAGCTGACCTTGTCGCGCTCATTCGCCAGCGCGGTTTTTTCCTGTGCAGACACGCTGCCTCCCAGCATCGAAAAAGTGATTGCCAAACACGCGGCAAGACCGCGAACCGACCCCTTCATCCCTCAACTCCTCGCAACTCGCCGCGATGGCGGCGCCAATCCCGCATTGTCGCACGCGCACCGCGGCCGCGTGCAGGGTTCAACGCCGCGGCGCCTTCAGTTCGCGTTCGACCGCGGCCACCAGCGCCGGGTCGTCCGGGGTGATCTTGCTGGGGAAATTCGCCACCACCCTGCCGTCGCGCGAGATCAGGTATTTGTGGAAATTCCAGCCCGGCGCCACGCCGGTGGCCTGGGTCAGCGCGCGATACAGCGGCGTGGTTTCCGGTCCGATCACGTGGACCTTTTCGAACATCGGGAACTTGACCCCGTAAGTCAGCGTGCAGAACTCCTGGATCTGCTGCTCATTGCCCGGTTCCTGGCCCTTGAAATCGTTGGAGGGGAAGCCGAGTACGGCGAATCCCCGTCCCGCGTACTTCTGGTGGAGCGCTTCCAGGCCTTCGTACTGCGGGGTGAAGCCGCATTTGCTGGCGGTGTTGACCACCAGCAGCACCTGTCCGGCGTACTTTTCGTTCAGCCGGACCGGCGCCTTGCCGGCCAGCGGCCGGTAACTGACATCCAGCAATCCGGCCGCAAGCACGCCGCCCGCCGCCATCAAAGCGGCCACGAAAATCATTGTTTTCAAACACTTGCGATTCATGTCGAGCTCCTGGTCGCCGGGGTCGACAAGTATGCCTTCAGTTGGGTTACGAAACCGGGGATCCCCCGTTGACGGCCTGTGTTTTGGTGTTATAGTTACATACAACACCACTCACCCAATGAAGGGGGAGACGCAATGAAACCGAAACTGCTCAATACGCTGTCCGGCCTGGCGGCCAGTGGCGCCCTGCTGACCCTGGGTCTGCTGGTCGGCGGCACCGAGACCCGCCAGCGGAATGCCACGGAAGGCAGTCCCTTGGCCGGCGTCGATTCCACCATCGAGGCGGCCGCGGCGGCCGAGGAGGCGCAGGTCCACCCGCGTCGCCGGGCCCGCGCCACCCTGTCGATGCCCTATTTCTCTTTCGCGCAGTCGCTGCGCCCACGGGGTTGAGCCATGGCTGACATCCAGTGGAGCGACGGTGCTCCCATCTACCGCCAACTGAAGGATCGCGTGATCGCCATGATGCTAGACGGGGTTCTGAAACCAGGTGACGCCCTGCCGTCCGTCCGCCAGGTGGCGGCCGAGTACCAGCTCAATCCCATCACGGTCTCGCGCGCCTACCAGGAACTGGCCGACGAGGCGCTGGTGGAAAAGCGCCGCGGACTGGGCATGTTCGTCACCGACGAGGCTTCCCGCAAACTGCTCAAGAGCGAGCGCGAGCGCTTCCTGCATGATGAATGGCCGGCCGTGGCCCAGCGCATCGAACGCCTGGGGCTGTCATTCGAGGAACTGCTGCAAGCCAAGGAGAACAAGTGATGAGCGCCGTGATTTCCAATACCGTGATCTCCGCCCACGGCCTCCGCAAGGCCTACCGCAGCAAGCTGGCGCTGGACAACACCAGCTTCCAGATCGAGGCCGGCAAGATCATCGGCCTGATCGGCCCCAATGGCGCCGGCAAGACCACCGCGCTGAAGGCCATCCTGGGCCTGACCCCGTTCGAGGGCGATCTGAAGGTGCTGGGCCTGGATCCGCGCAAGCAGCGCGGCCAGTTGATGAACGATGTGTGCTTCATCGCGGACGTGGCGGTGCTGCCGCGCTGGATGCGGGTCCGCGAGGCCATCGACTTCGTGGCCGGCGTGCATCCGCGCTTCGACCGGGCCAAGTGCGAGCGCTTCCTCGCCAACACCCAGTTGCGCCCGGATCTGCGGGTGCGCGAAATGTCCAAGGGCATGATCGTGCAGTTGCACCTGGCGCTGGTGATGGCCATCGACGCCCGCCTGCTGGTGCTGGACGAGCCCACCCTGGGCCTGGACATCCTGTACCGCAAGCAGTTCTACCAGCGCCTGCTGGAAGACTACTTCGACGAGCAGAAGACCATCATCGTCACCACCCACCAGGTCGAGGAAATCGAGCACATCCTGACCGACGTGATGTTCATCCGCGACGGCCGGATCGTGCTGACCGCGCAGATGGATGAAGTCGCCGAACGCTACACCGAACTGCTCGTTCCGGCCGACAGGGTCGAGCAGGCACGCGCCCTGAACCCCATCGACGAACGCGGCCTGCCATTCGGCAAGAGCGTCCTGCTGTACGACGGCGTCGATCGCGGCCGGCTCGCCGGACTGGGCGAGACCCGCAATCCCGGCCTGGCCGATCTGTTCGTCGCCATCATGAAAGGAACCTACGCATGAACGCCGTCACCACTGCGCATGCCACCAAGGGCTCGGCCTTCAAATGGCTGTTGAAACGGGAATTCTGGGAAAACCGGGGCGGCTTCCTGTGGGCCCCGGTCATCACCGGCGCGATCATCACGGTACTGTCCTTCATCGCCGCCCTCATCGGGGTCATCAAGTTCTTCCAGGTGAAGAACGACGTGGTCGACATGGCCATGGACGGCGACATGCTCGGACATGCCCACCAGATCGGCCAGGTCGGCGACGGCATCCTGATGGGCGGCATGGGGCTGACCCAGATCGTGCTGGCCTTCGTGGTGTTCTTCTACGCCCTGGGCACGCTGCACGATGACCGCCGTGATCGCAGCATCCTGTTCTGGAAGTCGCTGCCGGTCACCGACACCCAGATGGTACTGTCGAAGGCGGCATGGGCGCTGTTGCTGGCCCCGCTGCTGGCCATCGGCATCGGCGTGCTGGTCGGACTGGCGTTGTGGGTCATCGCCGCCAGCGCGATGGGCGTGATGGGTGTGCCGGGCAGCTGGGCGATGTTCACCCACTCGCACCCGCTGAGCATGATCCTCAACGTACTGTCGACCCTGCCCATCTACCTGTTCTGGGCCCTGCCGGCGGTCGGCTGGCTGATGTTCTGCTCGGCCTGGGCGCGCAGCAAGCCGTTCCTGTGGGCGGTGCTGATCCCGGTGCTGGCCTGCGTGATCATCAGCATGCTGGGCATCCTGGGCATCGACATCCCCTACGGCCCGCTCTGGTACACGGTGGTCTATCGCGGCCTGCTGAGCGTGTTGCCGGGCACCTGGTCGCCGCGCAGCCTCACCGAGAGCCAGATGGCCGGCCAGGACGTGAACAGCCCGGACGATCTGATGCGGATGATGAACCTGGGCAACAACTGGCACGTGTTCGGTACGGCCGACCTGTGGATCGGCGCGGTCATCGGCGCCGGCCTGATCGCCGCCGCCATCTACCTGCGCCGCTGGCGCGACAGCGAGTGAGCCCCCGCGGGCGGTGGCGCCCGGCCACCGCCCGCTTCGCAATCCACTGCATCCGTTCCACAATTCCCAGCAGTCCGATTCGCAGTCCCGCACGGAGAGTTCCCATGTCCCGCGTTTTCCTGCCGCTGTCCCTCCTGACCCTGGCCGCCCTCTCGCCGGCCATCGCCCTGGCCGGCGACAACTGCAAGCACAGCGAACCCCGCCAGTTGGACCTGGACGTGGGCGACGCCAAGGCCGTGGTGTTCGACGTGGCCTCGCACGATCTGAAGCTGGTGGCGCGCGCCGGCCGCAGGCAGGTCCTGCAGGGCCGTGCCTGCGCCTCGGACGCCAAGCTGCTGCCGCAGCTCAGCGTCACCCAGCAGCGCGAAGGCGACAAGCTGGTGGTGCGCCTGCGCCGCGAAGGCCAGTTCCGCGGCATCTTCTTCAGTGAGCACTACGCCTACCTGGAAGTGAGCGGCGGTGTGCCCGACGACATCCCGGTGCAGATCAAGGTCGGCTCCGGCGACGCGGAGGTTCGTGGCGCGGCCATCGTGAGCGTGGACGTCGGGTCGGGTGACGCAATCGTCCGCGAGACCCGTGGCCTGGTGGCGTTTGACGTCGGTTCCGGCGACGTGGACATCGATGGCGCGGGCTCGGTACAGGGCATCGACATCGGTTCCGGCGATGCGCGCGCGCGCGGCATCCGCGGTCCGGTGCGCCTAGGTGCCATCGGGTCGGGTGACTTCGAACTGGAGGACGCGCAGGGCACGGTGGAAATCGGATCCATCGGCTCCGGTGACGCGGAACTCGCCCGGATCGGCGGCGACGTCGTCGTCGGCAGCGTTGGTTCGGGCAATGTCCGCGTGCGTGACGCGCGCGGCAACCTGACGGTCCGCTCGGTCGGCAGCGGATCGGTCGATCACAGCGGTGTCACCGGCACCGTTTCCCTCCCCCGTCGCCACTGAGGAGTCACGCCATGCGCATTCCATCCCTTTCCACCGGCCTGGGCATCGGCCTGGTCCTGGCGCTCTCGCTGGCCGCCTGCAAGCCACAGACCAGTATCGACAGCGGCAACGGCAAGATCGCCCGCTTCGGCGACGGCGAGCTCACCATCAACGCGACCGGTTACCCCAAGGCGAAAGTCAGCGCCGAGGGCGACCTGATCATCGACGGCAAGGCGGTAGCGCTGACACCGGATCAGCGCAAGCTGGTCTCGGCCTATTACGACGAACTGGAAGGCATCACCCTGGCCGGCATCGCGGTCGGCAAGCAGGGCGCCAAGATGGCCGGCAAGGCGGTCGGGGCCGCGATCAGCGGGGTGATCAGCGGCAACACCGACGACATCGATGCGCGGATGGACGCCGAGGCCAAGAAGATCGAGGCCGAGGCCAACAAGATCTGCACCCGCCTCACCGGGCTGCGCACCGCCCAGGACGCACTGGCGGCGCAGGTGCCGGCGTTCCGTCCATACGCCAATCTGGACCAGAAAGACATCGACGACTGCGGCAAGGACTGATCCTGCCGCCACGGCCCGCGGCGCGAAGAGTCGCCGCGGCCATTCCACGACAGACGCGAGGGCCGAACCATGAAAGGGATGTGGTCGCTGTTGTTGTGCCTGTGTACCGCGGCCGCGCCCGTTGCCGCGCAGACCGCCGATGCGGTTCCCGACCCAGCAGTCGAAGCGCTGATGCGCGAGGCCCGCGTGACCGGCCTTGCACTGGCGGCCATCCACGATGGACAGGTGACCGAACTGCGTACCTATGGCCTGCGCGACGTCGAACAGGATCTGCCGCTGACGCCCGACAGCACGATGTATGCGGCCTCGCTCACCAAGGGTGCGTTCGCCTACGCGGTGATGGGACTGGTGCAGGACGGCAAGCTCGACCTGGATCGCCCGATCGCCGACTACCTGCCCCGTCCGCTGCCGGAGTATGAAAAGTACGCGGACCTGGCCGGCGACGAACGCTGGCGCAAGCTGACCGCGCGGATGCTGCTGGCACACACCGCGGGCTTCCCGAACTTCCGCTTCTTCACCCCGCACGGTTACGACGAACACGCGAAACTGGCGTTCGAGTTCGAACCCGGCAGCCGCTTCGCTTACTCCGGCGAAGGCATCAATCTGCTGCAGTTCGTCATCGAACATGGCCTGGGCACCGATGTCGGCGCATTGATGCAGGAACGCGTTTTCGACCGCTTCGGCATGAAGTCCAGCGGAATGACCTGGCGCGATGCCTTCGCCACCAATCTTGCGCTGGGCTACGACGAGGCGGGCAAGCCGCTTGGCCACAAGCAGCGCGGCGCGGTGCGCGCCGCCGGCTCGATGGACACCACCCTGCGCGATTTCGCGGCGTTCCTGGCCGGTCTCGCGCGCGGCGAAGGCCTGGATGCCGCGGCGCGTGGACAATTGTTCGGAGAACAGGTGCGCATCGACTCGGTGCAGCAGTTCCCGACCCTGTCCACCGAGACCACCCCGGACAACCAGGCCATCGGACTGGCCTACGGCCTGGGCTGGAGCGTCTACCGGACGCCGGAAGGACGGGCGTTCTTCAAGGGCGGCCATGACGACGGCACCCGCAACATCGCGGTGTGCGTGCGCGACGGGCGCGACTGCCTGCTGCTGATGAGCAACAGTTCCAACGCCGACGGCATCTTCGCCTATCTCATCGATCACAAGCTCGGGCCGGTCTGCTTCCCCTGGTACTGGCAGGCCTACCTGCCGTACGACCACCCGGAACTGCGTGCCCGGGATGCCAACACCCGGTCCCACCCGCCCTGCACCCGCTGGCCCTTGCCGGCCACGGTCATCGCCCGCTGAGAAGACGCGGGCGCCGGGTCACACCCCTGCTTCCGGCGCGTCTTGATCATTGGACGCATTCCGCGCCGCCCCTGCCAGGACCTCCGATGAAACGCCGACTTCCGCTGCTGCTATCCCTGCTCCTGCCCGGTTTCGCGATGGCCGCCGAGCCCATCGATTTCCACTACACCAACGCCCAGATGCTGGCAGCCCCCGACGCGGCCGCCGCTGGCGAAGCCTGGTTCGCCCGTTGCGCGGCCGGCGGCCAGTTCGCGGATCTGGCCCGTGGCTACGCGCCGGATCCGCGTCTCACCCGCGAACAGCGCGAAGCGGCCGAAAAAGGATTCGATCGCGCCCGCTTCGAACGGATCGCCCAGTCCACCTACGACCGGGTGATCACCGATCTGCCGCAGGGTCGGCTGACCCTGTGCGTGGACTTCACCGCACCGGATGACGCGTTCACCCGTGATCGCATGCAGGGCGTCATCGCCCTGACCACCGGCAGCGGCAAGGTCGTGGTCAAGCTGCATCCGCAGGCCGACTGGGTGAAGCTGCTTCCCTATGTGCTGGCGCACGAGCTGCACCACAGCTACTGGGCGCAGGAACAGTTCCGCCCCGACGCGGCCTTCACCCTCGCCGACTACCTGGTGTTCGAGGGCCGTGCCGACTACTACGCCAACCAGGTGTTCGGCGCGCATCCGGCGCCCTGGATCCACGCACTGGATGATGCGCAGTACACGGCCACCCTGGCCGCGTTCCGCCCCAGGCTGGGCGACACTTCACCGCAGGTGCTGATGGGTTCGATGTTCGGCAATCCGCAGGCCGGCATCCCGATGTGGGCCGGCTATTCAGTCGGCTACCGGTTGGTCGCCGCGCACCTGGACGGCAAACCGCACGACTGGGCGGCCATCACCGCAATGAAGGCCGCCGAGTTCATTCCCGCCGAGTGAATCCGGAAACCGGGCAGGAGGCGGCTCAGCCGCCTCCACCGCCCGGCTTGCCGTGGATTCCACCCTTGGCGAGCACCGCAGGATCCAGCAGCGGCTTGAGCACCTTTTCCGGCAGGCCGGTGACGTCGCGCGCCACGTCCAGCACCGCGCGGTTCTCCTTGTAGGCCTGCTTGGCGATGGCCGCGCCCTTCTCGTAGCCGATCACCGGGTTCAGCGCGGTCACCAGGATCGGATTGCGATCCAATGCCTGCCTGACATTGTCCTCGCGCACCTTGAGGCCTTCGATGGCGGTGTCCGCCAGCAGGCGCGACACATTGGACAACAACTGGATCGAATCCAGCAGGTTCGCCGCGATCAGCGGCAGGGTCACGTTGAGCTGGAAGTTGCCGGTCTGCCCGGCCACGGTGATCGCGGTGTGGTGGCCCATCACCTGCGCGCAGACCATCACCGTCGCTTCGGGAATCACCGGGTTGACCTTGCCGGGCATGATTGAACTGCCGGGCTGCAGGGCGGGCAGTTCGATTTCACCCAGGCCCGCGAGCGGCCCGGCGTTCATCCAGCGCAGGTCGTTGGCGATCTTGGTCAGGGCCACCGCCAGCGCGCTGAGTTGGCCGGACAGTTCGACCGCGTCGTCCTGCGCCGCCAGCCCCTCGAACTTGTTGCCGGCGCTCTCGAAACGCGCTCCGGTCTGTTTCGACAGTGCCTTCGCCACCCGCGCGCCGAAGCGCGGATCGGCATTGATGCCGGTACCAATCGCGGTGCCGCCCAGCGGCAGCCGGCGCAGCCGCTTCAGGCTGTCGGCGATGCGTTCCTCGGCGGACGCCAGTTGCGCGGACCAGGCGGAGAATTCCTGGGCGAAGGTCAGCGGCATCGCGTCCATCAGGTGGGTGCGGCCGGTCTTGACCACCTTCGCCAGCCCCTTGCCGCGACGGTCGATGGTACGGCGCAGGTGCTTGATCGCCGGCAGCAGGTCTTCCAGCACCGCCAACTGCGCCGATACGCGGATGGCGGTCGGGATGACGTCGTTCGAGCTCTGCCCCAGGTTGACGTGATCGTTCGGATGCACGCCCTTGCGCCCGGCCTTGCCGGATCGGTTGGCCAGCGCGGCAATCACCTCGTTGGCATTCATGTTCGACGAGGTGCCGGAACCGGTCTGGTAGATATCGATCGGGAAATGCGCGTCGTGCTGGCCGGTGGCCACGTCCAGCGCGGCAGCGCGGATGGCGCGCGCGGTGGCCTGCGGCAACAGGCCCAGGCCGGCGTTGACCTCGGCGGCGGCGGCCTTGATCAGGCCCAGCGCGCGGATGAAGCCGCGCGGCATCGGCCGGCCGGAGATGGGGAAATTCAGGACCGCGCGCTGGGTCTGCGCGCCCCAGAGTGCGTCGGCGGGAACCCGCAGTTCGCCCATGCTGTCCCGTTCCACCCGGGTCCGTTCGGTGCGGGCCGTGCCCGCGGTTTTCCTGCTCATCAGCGCCTCCTGTGGGGATGGTCTACGGCTGGCGCCGGGTGGTGGAACCGGCTGCTTGCGAGGGCCGCCAGCATACGCCAGGCCGGCCGAGGGGCGTCTCGCGGTAAACTAGAACGCTCCTTTTCAGCCCCCTGCCCCCATGTCGGAATCCGCCCTACTCGCCCTGTCCCCGCTCGACGGCCGCTATGCCGCCAAGGTCGACGCCCTGCGTCCCATCTTTTCCGAGTACGGGCTGATCCGGGCGCGGATCAAGGTGGAGGTGGAATGGCTGCTGGCGCTGGCGGCCGAGTCCGGCATCGTCGAGCTGCCGGCGTTCTCCACCGGCGCGATCACCCGCCTGCGCGCATTGGCCGACGGTTTTTCGGTGGCCGACGCCGCCCGGGTCAAGGAAATCGAGCGGACCACCAACCACGACGTCAAGGCGGTCGAGTACTTCATCAAGGAGCGCCTGAAGGGGGACGCGGAGCTGGCGCCGGCACTGGAATTCGTCCACTTCGCCTGCACCAGCGAGGACATCAACAACCTCAGCTACGGGCTGATGCTCGAACAGGCGCGCCGTGAAGTGCTGCTGCCGTCGCTGGACGGCATCGCCACCGCGCTGCGCGCGCTCGCCCATGCGCAGGCCGCGCAGCCGATGCTGTCGCGCACCCACGGCCAGACCGCCTCGCCGACCACCCTGGGCAAGGAGATCGCCAACGTCGTCGCCCGCCTGGAACGCCAGCGCGGCCAGATCGCGGCGGTCGAACTGACCGGCAAGATCAATGGCGCGGTCGGCAACTACAACGCCCATGTCGCCAGCTACCCCGACGTGGACTGGCCCGTGTTCGCGCGGCGCTTCGTCGAAAGCCTGGGCCTGGTGTTCAATCCCTACACCACCCAGATCGAGCCGCACGACAACGTCGCCGAAATCGGCGACGCCGCCCGCCGCGCCAACATCATCCTGATCGATCTGGCGCGCGATATCTGGGGCTACATCTCGCTGGGCTACTTCAAGCAGCGGCTCAAGGAAGGCGAAGTCGGTTCCTCGACCATGCCGCACAAGGTCAATCCGATCGATTTCGAGAACGCCGAGGGCAACTTCGGCCTGGCCAATGCGCTGTTCGAGCACTTCAGCGCCAAGCTGCCGATCAGCCGCTGGCAGCGCGACCTCACCGACTCCACCGTGCTGCGCGCGCTCGGCACCGCCTTCGGCCACAGCCAGGTGGCGCTGGATTCGCTGGCCAAGGGGCTGGGCAAGCTGGAAGTGAACCCGCAGCGCCTGGACGCGGACCTGGACGCTGCATGGGAAGTGCTGGCGGAGGCCGTGCAGACGGTGATGCGTCGCCATGGCCTGCCCAATCCCTACGAGCAGCTCAAGGCGCTGACCCGCGGCCAGGGCATCACCGCCGATTCCATGCACGCTTTCATCGAATCGCTGGAACTGCCGGCCGAGGCCAAGCAGCGTCTGCGCGACATGACCCCGGGCAGCTACACCGGCCTGGCCGAAACGCTGGCCCGGAAGATCTGATCGCTCCGGAGACCGCACGCCGCCCCGCAGGACCGCGCCCATGCAACTGCTGATCAACCTCGACGTGCCGGATCTCGAAGCCGCCGAAACCCTGTACAAGCGGGCGTTCGGGCTGACCACCGGACGCCGCCTGGGCGGCGACGTGGTGGAACTGCTGGGGGCACAAGCCCCCCTCTACCTGCTGCGCAATGCGGCCGGCAGCGAGGGCGCGCCCCATTCGCCACGCCGCTATGACCGCCACTGGACGCCCGTGCACCTGGACGTGGTGGTCGAAGACCTGGATGCGGCCCTGGCCATCGCCACACAGGCCGGCCTGCGCGCCGAAACGCCCATCCGCGAAGCCCGCTGGGGCCGGATCGTGCGTCTGGCCGATCCGTTCGGCCATGGCTGGTGCCTGCTGCAGTTCAGTGGTCGCGGCTATGACGAGATCACCACATGACCCACCGTCCACGCTACCGCCCGCTGCTGGCGGCCGCCTCCCTGCTGCTGGCCGCCTTGCCGATGGCCCAGGCCCGGGCGGACGCGTCCGCGCCCGCTGCCGCCACCTGCCCCGCCGATCCCGGCTGGGATGACCCCGCCGCGCCCCGGCGCCTGCACGGCAATACCTGGTTCGTCGGTACCTGCGGCATCAGCGCGCTGCTGATCACCTCGCCGCAGGGCCACGTGCTGATCGACGGCGGCACCGCCGAAGGCGGCAGGCAGGTGCTCGCCAACCTGCGCACGTTGGGGTTCCGGCCGGAAGACGTGCGCGCGATCGTGATCTCGCACGAGCATTTCGATCACGTCGGTGGCCTGGCCGAACTGCAACGCGCGACCGGCGCGCCGGTGCTGGCGCGCGAACCCGCGGCCGCCACGCTGCGACGCGGCACCAATGACCGCAACGATCCCCAGTTCGGGCAACTCCAGCCGTTCGCGCCGGTCGCCAATGTCCGCCCCCTCGGTGACGAGGAAACCGTCACCGTCGGCCCGCTGTCGCTGCAATCCATCGCCACCCCGGGCCACACGCCGGGCGCGGCATCCTGGACCTGGCGTTCCTGCGACGGCGACGACTGCCGGCAGTTCGTCTACGCCGACAGCCTCTCGGCGTTCTCCGACGATCAGTACCGCTTCGGCGACGAGCAGGCCCACCCCGGCTATGTCGCCGCTTTCCGGCAGGCCCTGGACCGGGTCGCCGCGCTGGAGTGCGACATCCTGGTGACGCCGCATCCGTCCGCCAGCCGGTTGTGGTCCCGTGTCGGCCCCGGGGCCAGCGAACCGCTGGTGAACACCGCCGCCTGCCGCGAGTACGCGCAATCCGCGCGCGCCCGCCTGGACAAGCGCCTGGCCGAAGAGGCCGCCCCCGCTCCCGCAAGCTCCCCACGCCCATGATCGAAGTCCACGCCACCGCCAAGCATTTCCTCGGCATGCCCGCCGCGCGCTTCCTGCGCGAGTACTGGCAGAAGAAGCCGCTGCTGATCCGCAATGCCTTCCGGCACTTCCAGTCGCCGATCCAGCCCGAGGATCTGGCCGGCCTGGCCTGCGAGGAAGGCGCGCTCTCGCGCATCGTCATGCATGATCGCGAACGCGATGCCTGGACCCTGCGCACCGGTCCGTTCCAGGAAGAGGAATTCCCCGGCATGCCGCACCACGATTGGACCCTGCTGGTGCAGGACGTGGACAAGTGGGATCCGGATGTGCGCGGCCTGCTGGCGCATTTCGACTTCCTGCCGCGCTGGCGGCTGGACGACATCATGATCAGTTTCGCCGCCACCGGCGGCTCGGTCGGCGCGCACGTGGATCAATACGACGTGTTCCTGCTGCAGGCCCAGGGCGAGCGGCACTGGCTGATCGACGCTGGCGAGAATCCCCCGCTCGGTTTCCGCGACGACGTCGAGCTCAAGCTGCTGCGCGAATTCACCCCTACCCATGATTGGGTGCTGGGGCCGGGCGACATGCTGTACCTGCCGCCGGGCGTCCCGCACCATGGCGTGGCGGTCAATCCCTGCCTGACCATCTCGGTCGGCATGCGCGCGCCCTCCTCGGCCGAATTGATCAGCGACTATCTCGATACCCTGGTCGCCGATGCCGATGATCGGCTGCGCTACCACGACGAGGATCTGGCGCCACAGCGCGATCCCAACGAGATCGACGCCGCGGCGATGACGCGGGTGGTGGAAGCGCTCAACGCACTGCGGATGAACGATCCGGATCGCCTCGGCGACTGGTTCGGGCGCTTCATCACCACCTACCGCGCCGCGGGCGACGTCGCGCCGCCCCCCGAGCAGCGCTCGCGCATCGAACTCGAGTGGGATCTGGAACATGGCGCCCGCCTGTACCGGCATCCGTTCTCGCGCCTGGCCTGGCGACGCGTCCACCAGGGCAAGGGGGCCACCCTGTTTTGCACCGGCATCGACTACGCCCTGCCGATCGCCGACGCGCGCTGGCTGGCCGCCGCCGAGAGCATCGACGGGGCCGGCTACGCTGGCCTGTCGGAAGCCGGCCGCGACGCGGTGATGGCGCTGGCCGCGCAGGGCCACTACCAGTTGGGCATGGCGGAGGACGAGGATTGAATCCGCCGGGCTTCCGGGTCGAAGCGGTCGAATTCGCCCGCCAGCGGGAGGATCTCCTGCAGGTGCGCGAAACCGTGTTCGTGCAGGAACAGCATGTCCCCCTGGAAGAGGAACGCGACGCCCTGGACCCGCTGTGCCACCACGTGCTGGCACGCGATGACGCCGGCCACCCCATCGGCACCGGGCGCCTGACCCCGGAGCATCGGGTCGGCCGGATGGCGGTCCTGCGGGAATGGCGCGGGCGCGGCGTCGGCGACGCCCTGCTGGCCGCGCTGCTGGACCAGGCCCGCCGGCAGCGCTGGTCCGAGTTGACCCTCAACGCCCAGGTCAGCGCCGAGAACTTCTACGCCCGTCATGGTTTCGTCCCGTATGGCCCGCGTTTCCACGAAGCCGGCATCGAGCACCAGGCCATGCGCCGCCGGCTGGACGGCGCCACCGCCATCGAGGACCAGGCCGGTGCCCGGGCCGCCTTGCAGGCCCTGGCCAACGGCACCCGCCGGCGCCTGTGCCTCTACAGCCGGGACCTGGAGCCGGCCCTGTTCGACGCGCCGGAGGTGCTGGACGCCCTGCGCCGGCTGGCGACCCGTGCCGCCGGGACGGCGGAAATCCGGGTGCTGTTGCAGGATGCGGGCACGCCGCAGCGCCGGCTTGCCCCGTTGCTGCCCCTGGCCCAGCGGCTGCCCAGCGTGTTCCTGTTCCGCGAGGTGCATGACCCGGTGGACCGCAACTATCCCTCGGCCTACGCCGTCAACGACGCCGATGGCTACTACTTCCGCACGCTGGGGCATCGTTTCGACGGCGAAGCGGATCTCGATGCGGCCGGCCGCGCGCGCCAGTTGCGCGATGAATTCGCGCAGGTCTGGGAGCGTTCCCGCCCCTGCACGGAGTACCGCGCGCTGGGGCTGTAGCTCCTGGAAGGCGGAAATCCGCGGGAATCGCGCGGATTGTGTCCTTTGTTGTCATCCGGGCGGACCAGACTGCGCCTTTAGTCCAATACCTTTATGCCCCGTTCCCGCCTTGCGGGTATAATTTTGGGGTTGTCTTCCGCCCGCGCGGGCGCACATCGAATCCGCCGGCCCCGTTCCTCCAAGATCAATCGACAGTTCGCATCTCATCGCCATCGTGGACAATCTCCTGAAGCAGTTTGCGCAATCCTCGCAACTCAATGGAGGCAATGCCTCCTACGTCGAAGACCTGTACGAGCAATACCTGGTCGCCCCCGACAGCGTGGGTCCCAAATGGAAGGCCTACTTCGACGGATTCAAGGGCCGCGAGGCCGGTGATGTGCCGCACTCGGTGGTCATCGAGCAGATTACCGCCGCCTCGCGCCAGGCCGCGAACAACGGCCACGTGGCGGCCCCGGCCGGTGGCGACGAGCGCGAGCGCAACGTCGGCCGCCTGATCACCGCCTACCGGTCGCGTGGCCACCTCGGCGCCAACCTGGATCCGCTGGGCCTGAGCCCGCCGATGAATCCGCCGGACCTGGGCCTGGCCTTCCACGACCTGTCCGACAAGGATCTGGACGCCGAATTCAGCACCGGCAACGTGGCCGGCCAGCCGCGCATGAAGCTGCGCGACCTGCTGGGGCGCCTGAAGGCCGCCTACACCGGCTCGATCGGCGCCGAGTTCATGCATATCCCCGAGGTCGAGCAGCGCCAGTGGCTGTACCAGCGCCTGGAAGCGGCCGGCGGCAACTACGGGCTGGACGCGGCGGCCAAGCAGCGCACCCTGGAACGCCTGACCGCGGCCGAAGGCCTCGAGCGCTACCTGCATACCAAGTACGTCGGCCAGAAGCGCTTTTCGCTGGAAGGCGGCGACTCGCTGATTCCGTTGCTGGATACGGTGATCCGCCGCTCCGGCGAAGGCCAGGTCAAGGACATCGTGGTCGGCATGGCCCATCGCGGCCGCCTCAACGTGCTGGTCAACACGCTCGGCAAGAGCCCGCGCAAGCTGTTCGACGAGTTCGAAGGCAAGTTCGAGCACGACAACAGCCTGGCCCACGCCGGCGACGTGAAGTACCACATGGGCTTCTCCGCCGACATCGCCACCCCGGGCGGCCCGGTCCACCTGGCGCTGGCCTTCAATCCCTCGCACCTGGAAATCGTCGATCCGGTCGTGGCCGGCAGCGTGCGTTCCCGCCAGGAGCGCCGCAACGATACGTCGCGCCAGGCCGTGCTGCCGATCATCATGCACGGCGACGCCGCGTTCGCCGGCCAGGGCGTGGTGATGGAGCTGTTCCAGATGTCGCAGGCGCGCGGTTTCGCGGTCGGCGGCACCCTGCACGTGGTCATCAACAACCAGATCGGCTTCACCACCAGCGCCCGCGACGACGCCCGCTCCACCCTGTACTGCACCGACGTGGCCAAGATGATCGGCGCGCCGGTCCTGCACGTGAACGGCGACGACCCGGAAGCGGTGGTGTTCTGCGCCAACCTGGCCTACGACTTCCGCCAGCAGTTCAAGAAGGACGTGGTCATCGACCTGGTCTGCTATCGTCGCCACGGCCACAACGAGGCCGACGAGCCGGCGGCGACCCAGCCGCTGATGTACCAGACCATCCGCAAGCACCCGACCACCCGCGAGTTGTACGCGGCCAAGCTGGAAGGCGCCGGCGTGGTCCCCGCCGAGGGCGGCAAGGCGCTGGTCGACCAGTACCGCGACAAGCTGGATTCGGGCGAGTACACCACCGAGCTGGCCAAGCAGAAGGGCGACGAGCTGGCGATCGACTGGTCGAAGTACGTGTCCGGCAAGGTCACCGATCCGGTCGACACCCGGGTCAAGCGCAAGGCGCTGGATTCGCTGGCCAAGATCATCAACACGATTCCGGCCGGGGTGACCCTGCATCCGCGCGTGGCCAAGATCTACGACGACCGCGCCAAGATGGCCGCCGGCGAACTGCCTGGTGACTGGGGCTTCGCCGAGAACCTGGCCTACGCCACCCTGCTGGCCGAAGGCAATGGCCTGCGCCTGGTCGGCCAGGATGCCGGTCGCGGCACCTTCTTCCATCGCCACGCGATCCTGCACGACCAGAAGACCGACAGCTATTTCCTGCCGCTGCGGCAGCTGGTGGAAACGCCGGAGCAGGCCACCATCATCGATTCGCTGTTGAGCGAGGAAGCGGTGATGGCGTTCGAATACGGCTTCTCCACGACCGATCCCAATACCCTGTGCATCTGGGAAGCGCAGTTCGGCGACTTCGCCAACGGCGCGCAGGTGGTGATCGATCAGTTCATCGCCGCCGGCGAAGCCAAGTGGGGCCGCATCAGCGGACTGACCCTGCTGCTGCCGCACGGCTACGAAGGCCAGGGCCCGGAGCACAGTTCCGCGCGCCTGGAGCGTTTCCTGCAGCTGTGCGCCCTGGAGAACATGCTGGTCTGCGTGCCGACCACGCCCGCCCAGGCCTACCACATGCTGCGCCGGCAGATGCGCATGACCACCCGCAAGCCGCTGGTGGTGATGACGCCCAAGTCGTTGCTGCGCCACAAGCTGGCCGTGTCGACCCTGGACGAACTGGCCAACGGCGAGTTCCAGCACCTGATTCCGGACAATGCCGCGGACCCGAAGAAGGTCAAGCGCGTGGTGCTGTGTTCGGGCAAGGTCTACTACGACCTGCTGGAAGACCAGCAGAAGCGCGGCCAGGACGACGTCGCGCTGGTCCGCATCGAGCAGCTCTACCCGTTCCCGCGCCCCCAGCTGGCGGCCGAACTCAAGCGCTTCGGCAAGGCCACCGACGTGGTCTGGTGCCAGGAAGAGCCGCAGAACCAGGGTGCGTGGTACCAGATCCGCCACCACCTCAACGCCTGCCTGGGCGAGAAGCAGGGCCTGCACTACGCGGGCCGCCCGCGCTCGCCGTCGCCGGCCGCCGGCCACTTCGCCGAGCACGTCGAGGAACAGCTGAAGCTGGTCGCCGACGCGCTGGTCAACAAGTTCGAAAACGACGTGGTCGCCGAGTAAGCGTCGACCCGCCTTCCACCCTTCAAAGCACGCCACCAAAAAAACAGGACGCCTCCATCCATGGCCACTGAAGTCAAAGTTCCGGTTCTCCCCGAATCCGTCTCCGACGCGACCATCGCCACCTGGCACAAGAAGGCGGGCGACGCGGTCAAGCGCGACGAGAACCTGCTGGATCTGGAAACCGACAAGGTCGTGCTGGAAGTCCCGGCGCCGGTCGACGGCGTGATCAAGGAAATCAAGTTCAAGGAAGGCGACACCGTGACCAGCCAGCAGCTGCTGGCCATCATCGAGGAAGGCGCGGTCGCCGCCGCTGCGGCCCCGGCCGCCGAAGCGCCCAAGGCCGAGGCGCCGAAGGCCGCCGCTCCCGCCGCTGCCGCTGCGCCAGCTCCCGCCGCCAAGGCCGCCCCGGCTCCGGCCGGCGCCGACAGCCTGCCGCCGGGCGCGCGCTTCACCGCGGTCACCCAGGGCATTGATCCGTCGCAGGTCGAAGGCACCGGCCGTCGCGGCGCGGTCACCAAGGAAGACCTGGTCAACTACGCCAGCGGCAAGACCGCCGGCGTGTCCGGCGGCGCCCGTCCGGAAGAGCGCGTGCCGATGACCCGCATCCGCGCCCGCATCGCCGAGCGCCTGATGCAGTCCAAGAACTCCATCGCCATGCTGACCTCGTTCAACGAAGTCAACCTGGGCAAGGTCATGGCCATGCGCAAGGAGCTGGGCGAGTCGTTCGAGAAGGCCAACGGCATCAAGCTCGGCTTCATGAGCTTCTTCGCCAAGGCCGCCGCCAACGCGCTGCAGCGCCATCCGGTGGTCAATGCCTCGGTCGACGGCAACGACATCATCTATCACGGCTACGCCGACATCTCGATCGCCGTGTCCACCGACAAGGGCCTGGTGACCCCGGTGCTGCGCAACGTCGAGCGCCAGAGCTTCGCCGACATCGAAAAGGGCATCGCCGAGTACGCCAAGAAGGCGCGCGACGGCAAGCTGGGCCTGGAAGACCTGCAGGGCGGCACCTTCACCATCACCAATGGCGGCACTTTCGGTTCGCTGATGTCCACCCCGATCGTCAACCCGCCGCAGAGCGCCATCCTCGGCATGCACGCGATCAAGGAACGCGCCATCGTCGAGAACGGCCAGGTCGTCGCCGCGCCGATGATGTACATCGCGCTGTCCTACGATCACCGCATCATCGACGGCAAGGACGCGGTGCTGTTCCTGGTCGACATCAAGAACCAGCTGGAAAATCCGCACCGCATGCTGCTGGGCATGTAAGCGCCGGGAATCGGGAATGGAGAATCGGGAATCGTCAGACCCCGCTCCATCCCGCTTCTGCGATTCCCCATTCCCAATTCACCATTCCCGTGTGAGCGAAGCATGAGCGAACAACAACAATTCGACGTCGTCGTCATCGGTGCCGGTCCCGCCGGCTATCACGCCGCCTACCGCTCCGCGCAGCTGGGCATGATGGTCTCCTGCATCGATGCCGCGCTGGGCAAGGATGGCAAGCCCGCCCTGGGCGGCACCTGCCTGCGGGTGGGCTGCGTGCCCTCCAAGGCGCTGCTGGACAGCTCGCGCCAGTTCTACAACCTGCAGCACCTGTTCGGCGAACACGGCATCAGCACCAAGGACGCCAAGATCGACGTCGCCACGATGGTTGGCCGCAAGGACAAGATCGTCAAGCAGTTCACCGGCGGCATCGCCATGCTGTTCAAGGCCAACAAGATCACCCCGTTCTACGGCTTCGGCCAGCTGCAGCCGGGCAACGTGGTCAAGGTCAAGCAGCATGACGGCAGCGAAGTCGAGCTGAAAGGCACCAACGTGGTGATCGCGGCCGGTTCGGACTCGATCGAACTGCCGTTCGCCAAGTTCGACAACGAATACATCGTCGACAACGTCGGCGCGCTCGACTTCACCGCCGTGCCCAAGCGGTTGGCGGTGATCGGCGCGGGCGTCATCGGCCTGGAACTGGGCAGCGTGTGGAAGCGTCTGGGCGCCGAGGTCACCATCCTCGAGGCCCTGCCCGACTTCCTCGCCGCCGCCGACGCCGAAGTGGCCAAGACCGCCGCACGCGAGTTCAAGAAGCAGGGCCTGGACATCCGCCTGGGCGCCAAGGTCAGCAAGACCGAGATCACCGGCAAGGGCAAGACCAAGGAAGTCGTGGTCACCTACAGCGATGCCGAGGGCGAAAAGACCCTGACGGTGGACAAGCTGCTGGTCGCCGTCGGCCGCCGCGCCGCCAGCAAGGGCCTGCTCGCCGAAGGCACCGGCGTCAAGCTCAACGAGCGCGGCCAGATCGAGGTCGACGAGCATTGCCATACCGGCGTCGACGGCGTGTGGGCGGTCGGTGACTGCGTGCGCGGCCCGATGCTCGCGCACAAGGGCTTCGAGGAAGGCATCGCGGTCGCCGAACTGATCGCCGGCCTGCCGGGCCACGTCAATCTCGACACCGTGCCCTGGGTCATCTACACCGAGCCGGAGATCGCGTGGGTCGGCAAGACCGAGCAACAGCTCAAGGCCGAAGGCACCCCGTACAAGACTGGCAGCTTCCCGTTCGCCGCGATCGCCCGCGCCGTCGCGATGGGCGAGCCAGCCGGCTTCGTCAAGGTCATCGCGCACGCCGAGACCGACCGCATCCTCGGCCTGCATCTGGTCGGCGTCGGCGTCTCGGAACTGGTCCACGAAGGCGTGCTGGCGATGGAGTTCAACGGCTCGGCCGACGACCTGGCCCGCATCTGCCACGCCCACCCGACCCTGTCCGAGGCCATCCACGACGCCGCCATGGCGGTGGACAAGCGCTCGATCCACAAGGCCAATTGATGAGAGCCGGGATTCGGGAAGGGGGATTGGGGATTCGCCAAGCGCATTCCCCCACCTGACCGAATTCCAATGCGGACGCCGGGCTTTGCTCGGCGTTTGCTTTTTACGAATCCCGAATCCCCAATCACGAATCCCATGCGCAGCCTCTGTGTCTATTGCGGCTCCAACGCCGGCAGCAAGCCCCTCTACGCCGAACGCGCGGTCGCGTTGGGTGATCGCATCGCCCGTGAGGGCATGCAGCTGGTTTATGGCGGCGGCAACGTCGGCCTGATGGGCATCGTCGCCGATGCCGTGCTGGCCGCCGGAGGCGAAGTGGTCGGGGTGATTCCCGAGCAACTGGTCAACTGGGAAGTCGCCCACAAGGGCGTGACCCGGCTGGAAGTCGTCGCCAACATGCACGAACGCAAGAAGCGCATGTTCGATCTGTCCGATGCCTTCGTCGCCTTGCCCGGCGGCTTCGGCACCCTGGACGAGATGTTCGAGATGCTGACCTGGCGCCAGCTCGGCATCGGCGACAAACCCTGCGCGTTTCTGGATGCCGATGGCTTCTACGCGCCACTGATGGGCATGATCGATCGCATGGTGGAAGAACGCTTCCTGCATCCGGATCAGCGCGAAGACCTATGGCACGGCGAGGACATCGGCGCGATGTTCGAATGGATGAAGGCCTACCAGCCGGCGCAGGCCTCGAAGTGGATGGACGAGAAGCGGCGCAAGTCGTTGCGTTGAGGTTGCGCCCCGGGGTCCGCCTTTCGTCGTCCTGGCGAACGCCGGGGTTCCGCTGCCCGATCGGTGTCCCCGCCGCGGACACACCTCAATGGAATCCAGCCTGCGCTGGAATGACGAATCCGGTGCTCCCGTCGTCCCAACGAAGGCAGGGACCCATCTGCTCTTTTGCCGCCAGATCGGCCGCGGACACGCCCCAATGAAATCCAGCCTGCGCTGGAATGACGAATCAACGGTTCCCGTCGTCCCAGCGAAAGCTGGGACCCATCTGGCTCTTTTGCCGCCAGCCCGGCCGCGGACACACCCAATGGATTCCAGCCTGCGCTGGAATGACGAATCCGGTGCTTCCGTCGTCCCAGCGAAGGCTGGGACCCATCTGGCTCTTTTGCCGCCAGCCCGCCCGCGGACACACCCCAATGGATTCCATTGCCTACGCTGGAATGACGAATCAACGGTTCCCGTCATCCCGGCGAAGGCTGGGTCCCCTTTTGCTTCCATTGCCGGCTCGCTAATTCATTCCATTGACCACCTTCCCCGGTCCTTACCAACACCGTAAAAGCTGAAGACACTCTCCCACCCAAACCAACCGCCATGCCCCGGGAACGGATTCCCTGCGTATACCTCTTGGCCAGCCGGCCACGCGGAACGCTCTACATCGGCGTGACCTCCCATCTGCCCGGTCGCATCTGGCAACACAAACAGGAGCAGGTCGAAGGTTTCACTTGCCGCTACCAGGTCCATACTTTGGTCTGGTACGAGGTCCACGGCACGATGGAATCTGCGATCCTGCGCGAAAAGGCGTTGAAGGCGTGGAAACGGATCTGGAAGATCCGCCTCGTCGAGGACTCCAATCCGGATTGGCGGGATCTTTATCCGGATATCCTGTAGTCCTTCATCGCCTTGCCCCAACCGGAGCGGCCCCATGACCTTGCCGAACACATTCAACGCCTTCCGCATCCACAACGACGACCGCGGCTATCGCAGCGGCATCGAATCGATCTCGCTGGATGATCTGAACCCCGGCGAGGTGGTCATCAAGACCGCGTATTCTTCGGTGAACTTCAAGGACGCCCTGGCCGGCACCGGCGAAGGCAAGATCCTGCGTCGATTCCCGCTGGTGGGTGGCATCGACGTGGCCGGGCATGTGGTGGCCTCCACCGATCCGGCGTTCCGCGAGGGCGACGAGGTGCTGGTGACCGGCTGCGGGCTCAGCGAAACCCGTGATGGCGGCTACGGCGAATACGCCCGGCTGGAAGCGAAGTGGGTCATTCCGCTGCCGAAGGGCTTGAGCCTGCGCGAGAGCATGATCCTGGGCACCGCCGGCTTCACCGCCGCGCTGGCCCTGTACCGCATGCAGGACAACCGGCAGACGCCGGATCTGGGGCCACTGGCGGTCACCGGCGCCACCGGCGGCGTCGGCACCCTGGCGGTCAACATCTTCAGCCGCGCCGGCTATGCGGTGCACGCCATCAGCGGCAAGGCCCAACACGCGGACTTCCTCAAGTCGATCGGCGCCAGCGAAGTGCTGGGACGCGACGCGCTGGCGGCCGGGAGGCCGATGGAATCGGCGCGCTTCGGCGGCGGGCTGGACAACGTGGGCGGGCCGATGCTGGCCAGCCTGCTGGCGCAGACGGCGCCCTACGGCAACGTCGCCAGCGCGGGCCTGGCGGCGACCGCCGAGCTGGACATGACGGTCATGCCGTTCATCATCCGGGGCGTATCGCTCGTCGGCGTGGCTTCGGCCGGCACCGCGCGCGCCATCCGCGACGACATCTGGCGGCATTTGGCCGACGACTGGAAACCGGACCGCCTGGATGCCATCTGCACCCGCGAAACCACCCTGGAAGGCCTCCCGGATGTGTTCCGGACCATGCTTTCCGGTGGTTCGTTCGGCCGTACCCTGGTCACTTTCTGAGCTGTCGGGCTTGACCCGACGGCGTGTCCGGGCGTGCCCCCGTTTCTTTCTCACCGGCCCGCTCCTACAATCGGGGGCGGGGACAATTGGGGAAATACGGGGAACTCCATGGCACGCATTCTGATCGTCGACGATTCACCTTCGCAGTTGCTGGGCATCCAGCGCATCGTCGAAAAACTGGGACATGAATCCCTCACCGCCGAAGATGGCGCCGCGGGCGTGGAAGTCGCCAAGCGCGAGCTGCCGGACATGGTGCTGATGGACGTGGTCATGCCCAATCTCAACGGCTTCCAGGCCACCCGCACGCTGAGCCGCGAAGCCAGCACCAAGCACATCCCGGTGATCCTGGTGACCACCAAGGACCAGGACACCGACCGCATGTGGGGCCTGCGCCAGGGTGCCAAGGCCTACCTGACCAAGCCGTTCTCGGAAGACGAACTGGCCGAGGTCATCGAGCGCGTGTTCAACGCGCGGGAACTGCCGGATCCGCCCGCGGCCTGATCGCCTTCAAGCGCAATGAAGAAGAGCAGGCCCAGGCCTGCTCTTCTTGTTTGGCAATGCGTGAATCCGCTTTCATCCGGTGGGGTCGACGTGAGCCGCGACTACCGGATGGCCAATCACGATCGCAAATCGCGACTCACGTCGCTTACGCAAGGCGTTTACGGTTTTTCGCCGAAGGCCTTGGCCAGGTCGCGGTAGGCGTCCCGTTGCTCCTCGCTGGCGGCGCGCGGGGCGGTGATTTCCAGTTCCACGATCTGATCGCCGGCGGGGTTGCCCGGCAGACCGCGTCCCCGCAGGCGCAGCTTGCGGCCGGCTTCCGAATCCGGCGGTATCTTCACCTCGACCTCGCCGCCCAGCGTCGGCACCGCCATCGAGGCGCCCAGGGCCGCCTGCCAGGGCGCCACCGGCAGCACGTAAATGATGTTGCGGCCATCCACTTCGAACTGCGGGTGCGCGGCGTATTCGATTTCCAGCAACAGGTTGCCGCCGTTGCCGCCCTGCCCGGCCAACCGGATCACCTGCCCCGGCTTGATGCCCTTGGGCACCTTGACCTCCAATTGCCGGCCATTGACGTTCACCCGCACGCTGCCGCCATCGTGGACGGCCTGCAGCGGCACGGCCAGCTTGGCGCGCGAGTCACGCGACGCCTGCGGTCCCCGCGACTGCGCGCCATCGGCACGGCCACGCCGGCCGAACAGCCCTTCGAAGAAATCGCTGAAACCACCCCCGCCGCTGCCGGTGCTGCCGAAGACCTCGTCGAAATCGAAGTTCTGGCCGCCGTAGCCGCCATGGCCGAAATCCGGCGGCGGGCGGAACTCCTCGCCCGGCCGGTAGCCACGCGCGCGCAACTGATCGTAAGCCGCGCGCTTCTGCGGGTCGCGCAGCGCCTCGTAGGCTTCGTTGACCGCCTTGAACTGGTCCTCGGCGCCTGCTTCCTTGCTGACGTCGGGGTGGTACTTGCGTGCCAGCCGCCGGTACGCCGTCTTGATCTCGGCGTCGCCGGCGCTGGGTTCCACGCCCAGCACCGCGTAGTAATCCTTGAATTGCATCAGGGCTCCACTGGAAAACCATGCCGGTCCGATCCCGGCGGAAAACGGATTGGCCCGCGATGCGGGCGCCTTGGCCGCAATTCTAGCGGCTGCCGCGTCGGTTGCCGGACCCGGCCGTTGCCGGGACCGGGTCCGGACACCTCGATACCCCGTGCCGGGACGCTCTCCGCCGGGGCGGCCGCGTTTTCGGCCCGATCTTTCCAGGCACGTAACGCCCGCATCGACGTGGGAGGCTAAACTCCGTTCAGCCTTCCCCCACCAGGACCCACCCATGACCATCCAGATTGGCGAACACGTTCCCGAAGTCATCCTCAAGCGCATCCGTGAAGGCGTCGAGACGGTCGATACCCATGCGCTGTTCGACGGCCGCAAGGTGGTGCTGTTCGCGGTCCCCGGCGCGTTCACCCCGACCTGCTCCGAAAAGCACCTGCCCAGCTTCGTCCAGCATTTCGAGGACTTCCGCAAGCGCGGCATCGAAGTGTTCTGCGTGTCGGTCAACGATCCGTTCGTGATGCAGGCCTGGGGCAAGACCCAGCATGTGCCCGACGGCCTGCAGATGCTCGCCGACGGCAACGCCGACCTGGTCAAGGCGCTCGGCCTGGAAATGGACGCCAGCGGCTACGGCATGGGCATCCGCGCGCGCCGCTTCGCGCTCTACGCGGAAGACGGCGTGGTCCGCAACCTGTTCGTCGAAGCACCCGGCGAATACAAGGTGTCCTCGGCCGAACACGTGCTGGCGAACATCAACTGAAACTTAGGGAACGCCCGCTCGCAATGACATTGCAGGCGCGGTTGGCCGCACGGGTTTTCGCCCCGCGTCTGCAGATGTCAGTCATCGTCGCGGTCACGGCGGTCTCTGGCTTCCTGGCCTCGGTATTGTTGAGCGTCGCCGGCATGGAGGCCATGTGGCTGCGCTATCCCATCTGCGTCGGCATCGCCTATCTGGTGTTCCTGGCGCTGATCTGGCTGTGGCGCCTATCACGTGAGATGGATGTCTCCGGCTTCGGAGGCCCCGGCGTGCCATCCCGCGAAACAGGCCCCGATACCCCAGACTGGGGGGGTGGGGGCGGCAGTTCCGGGGGTGCCGGAGCCAGTGCGCGGTTCGAAGCGCCCTCGGCAACGAATGCGGCGGATATGGACATGGTGCCGCAGCTCGACATTCAGGCGGCCGATGTGTCAATTTCGGATGCGAGCCTTGATATCGAGCATGCCTGGATCCTGCCCGTGCTGGGCATCCTGGCAGGCGTGCTGGTCGCTCTCGTCTGGGTGGTCTGGAGCTCTCCCGCGTTGTTGTCGGAACTGGCCCTCGATGCCGTCCTGTCCACCGGACTGTACAGCAGGCTGAGGCGCATGCCTTCCGAGGACTGGCTCTACACGACCTTGCGGCATACCGGCTGGCCCTTCGTGATAGCGTTTCTGTGTTCTTTTGCGTTGGGTGTGGCGTTGCATGCCATCGCTCCCGGAGCGGCCACATTGGGCGAAGTATTCACGCTGAAATAAGGCCGAAATGCAGCCCGGTGGATCGGAACGAAATCGATTACCCCTACCCAATGCAGTTGCTAGCGCAGGATGTTGAACCCCACCCGCGTCCACGCGCCGCTGTCGGCCAACGCCGTCAGCGTGTGCGGGCCGGGCTCGTCGAAATCGCGCACGAACGTGCGCGCGCCCTGGGTTTCCGCAATCCACTTTCCATCCAGCAACCACTGCACCCGCGCTTCCGTGCCCAGCGCGCGCAGTTGCAGTCGCACGCCGTGTTCGCTGCCTGGCGCGCGCGCCAGGGTGGCGCGATCGTTGATGCCGTCGATGCGCAATTCTTCCGTCGCGTCGCGCCCGTCATCCACGCAATCCGGTGACAGCGGCGGCAGCCGCGATTGCGCGCGGGCCTGCGCGCCCAGCCAGGGGGACGCCAGCGCTGGCCAGCGGGCGATGCGTCGTGTCTGCGCGATGTGTGGCCGCCCGCATTCGGCGGAAAGTCGCTGGCCGGTGGTCGCATCCACGTCGAACGTCTCCGCGCCGGCGCTCCAGCGGCGCGCATCGCGTTCGGCCAGCGTGGGCGGAACCGCGCCATCGAGTGTCCATGCCTTCATCCGGCGCTGGCACAATTCCGGCGCGTCGGCGTCCGGCGGCAATCCCAGCGGCCAGCAGATTTCGGCTTCCGCCACGGTGGGCGGCGGTGGCTGCGCGGCGGCATCGCCGCGCGCACGCGGCAGGCTGTCGATGATCTCGAACATCAGCGGCAACGCGGTGACCGCGCCGTACTGACCGGGCAGCGGCGTTCCGTCCGGTCGCCCCACCCACACGCCCACCGTATGGCGGCGGGTGCTGCCCAGCGCCCACGCATCGCGGAAGCCGTAGCTCGTCCCGGTTTTCCAGGCCACGCGCGGACGCATCGCGGTGTCGAACGTACCCTGCCCGTAGCCCGGGCGCGGATGCGATTCCAGGATCTCGCGGACGATCCAGGCCGCGCCCGGTGACACCAGCCGGCGATCCTCGCGCCGGTCCTGCGGCGTGTAGCGCACCCGCCCCGCCAGTCCGCCGCGATTGAACGCGGCGAACGCGCCCACCAGATCCTCCAGCCGCGCGCCGGTCCCGCCGAGAATCAGCGCCAGGTTCGGCGAGGCGCCGCGCGGATACTTCAGGTTGATGCCGCCGTTGGCCAGGCGCGCGGAAAAGCGTGCCGGCCCGACCCGATCCAGCAGATCCACCGCCGGCACGTTGAGCGACAGGCGCAACGCCTCCGCCGCGCCGATCGGGCCGTTGAAGGCCGCATCGAAATTGCCCGGACGGTACCCTCCGAACGACTGCGGCGCGTCCACCAGCAGGCTCTCGGAATGGATGAGGCCGTCGTCCAGCGCCAATCCATACAGGAACGGTTTGAGCGTCGACCCCGGCGAGCGCCAGGCCTGCACCATGTCCACGTGGCCGAGACGGTCCTTGTCGCCGAACGTCACCGAGCCCACGTAGGCGCGCGCTTCCATGCTGGCGTTGTCGACCACCAGCAGGGCCGCCGAGGTGCGCGCCGGCAGCTGCGAGAAATAGGCCGCCACCCGCTCTTCCAGCGTGCGTTGCAGATCCGCGTCGACGGTCGATTCGATGCGCGCGGCGCCCGGTTGCCGCTGGCGCAGGCGTTCGGCAAGCAGTGCCGCCGACAGCGGCGGTTGCAGCGAACGCGCGACCACCGGCTCGATCCGCGCCTCCTCCACCTGCGCCGGTGTCCACACGCCCAGCGCGACCATCCGCGCCAGCACCTTGTCGCGTGCCGCGCGCGCGGCGTCGGGGTGGCGATCCGGCCGCAGCCGGCTGGGTGACTGCGGCAACACCGCCAGCAGCGCGGCCTCGGCCTGCGACAGCCGCGTTGCCGGTTTGCCGAGATAAGCCCAACTGGCCGCTTCCACGCCCTCGATGGTGCCGCCGAACGGCGCACGCTCCAGATACAGCGACAGGATTTCGCGCTTGGACAGGTGCGCTTCCAGTTGCAGCGCGCGCAGCAACTGCTTGAGTTTGCCCCAGGGCGTGCGCGTGTGCGGATCGAGGATACGCGCGACCTGCATGGTCAGGGTGGAGCCGCCGGACACGATCCGGCCGCGCCGCAGCCACTGGCCGCCGGCGCGCAGCATCGCCCACGGGTTGACCCCCGGGTGCTTCCAGAACCAGCGGTCCTCGTAGTTCAGCAGCGCATCCAGGTACAGCGGCGACACGCTTTCGGGGCTGGCCGGATAGCGCCAGACACCTTCGCGATCGGCGAACGCGCGCAGCGGCGTGCCATCGCCGGCGACCACCAGGGTGCTGGTGTCGCGCGCCTTCGGCAGCGGCGGCGGAAACAGCAGGTCCAGCACCAGCAGCAAGGACAGCACCACGACCGCCCCCCAGCGCAGCAGCGCGGGCCAACGGAGCCCGCGCAGGCGGCGGCCCGCGCGTCTCCAGCGGGAATGCTCCCCTCCGCTCACCCGCGCGCTCCCTTCGCACCATCGCCGCCAGGCGGACGGTTCCCGCGCGACCCGCCACGCATTCCGTGGCGCGGCCCTCCTCCCGCATCCGGAAGAAGGGAACCGGCGTGCACCGATTCCCGATTCCCCATGCCCGACTCCCGCCCTACGGCTGCACGACGGTGATCGTGCCCACCTTCGAGCGGCCGACGCCGCGGATGTCGGGCCGGTACATGTCCTCGACCAGCGGCGGCGGCACCGTATAGGTGCCCGGGGTGACCGCGCGCACCAGATAGAACACCTTGGCGGTGTCGCCGCTGTCCAGTTTCAACGCGGCCACGTAGCGATCGTCGCGGAACTCCTCGTGCTTCACGTCCGCGGCACTGCCGCGATCGCTGACGTTGATGCCGTCGACCACCACGTCGGCCCACTGCTTGGCGTCGCCCAGGTTGAAGTTCTCGATTTCCAGGCCGGCTGGCAGCAGGTCGGTGAACAGCGCGTCCGGCATGGTCACGTGCGGGGTGATGCTGACCCGCACGATCAGTGCCTCGCCTTCCTTCAGCGTGCCGCCATTCCACTCCTTGCCGTCGGTGGTGTAGTAGCGCCGCTCGATGCCGATCTGGCGTTCGTCGGCCGCCGGCGGCGTGCGCGGGACGCCGCTCACGTCCAGGCTGGCGTACAGCGGCGGCTGGCCTTCCGGGACGAAGCGCGCACCGCGCGCCAGCGCCGCGTGGTCGAGGCTGCGGCCGAACAGCTTGCCCGGCGCAACGGTCTCGCTTTCGCCGCCCAGGCTCCAGGTACCGGAAACCAGCTTCTTCTGATCCACCATCAACGCCTTGCCCAGGCGTGCCAGCGCGACCTGTTCCTGCGTGCTCAGCCACAGCCAGCCGCTGTTGCGGCGGGCGTCCAGTTCGCGGCCCAGCGAGACCGCGCGACGGTCGTATTCCGGCTTGGACAGCTTGCGCTCGTGCACCAGCGCGATCATCAGCGCATCGTCACGCAGGCGCGTGCCGTAATCGCCGAGGTAGTCCGGTCGATCGCCGGTCTTGGCGAAGCCCTCGGCGATCGCCTTGGCGCCGCGCGTCTTGTCGCCCTGCAGCGACAGCGCCAGGCCCAGGTGCACCAGCGGCAGGCCGGTCAGGCTCTTGTTGCGCTCGTTGTCGTACAACGCGCGCAGGGTACCCAGCGGGGCGCGGTTGACCCGCGCCAGCGCGTAGCCGGCGTAGGCCTGGTTGGCGAACTTCAGGTGATCGCGCTGCGAGTAGCCATAGAACTGCGCGCCACCGGCCAGCAGATCCTCGTTGAGGCGGTTGAGCGCTTTCTGCAGGACGGCGTCCGGCACCGCGAAGCCGCCTTCGCGCGCATCCAGCAGGAACTCGACCACGTACGGGGTCAGGCCCGGATTGACGTAACCGTCATCGCCCCACATCGAGAAGTGGCCGTTGGCCACCTGCATCGAAGCCAGCCGGCCGAACGCGCCTTCCATCCGTTCGCGGCGCTTCTTCGCATCCAGCCCACCGACGCCCAATGACTTGGCGGTCGCATCGTCCAGTTCCAGCGCCGCGTAGCCCTTGCTGGTGGTCTGTTCGGCGCAGCCATAGGGATACTCGAGCGCGCCCTGCAATGCGCTGGCGAACGGAATCGGCGGCAGCGCGCTGACCAGCATGCGGGCATTGACCGAGCCGGCCATCAGGCCATCGGCCAGCCCCGCGCCCATTTCCACCGGCGCCAGGCTGTCCAGCACCAGCGTGCGCGAACGCAGCACCGACGGCCAGCCGGCGCGCACCGGCAGGTCGTAGCGGCGATCCACCTTGAAGCCGTTGCCGTCGACGCGCACCCGGACCTTGGCGGTGGAGTAGCCCTCGCCGGCGGTGATCGGGAAGCTCAGCGTGGTCTTGGCGTCGCTCGCCAGTTTCGCGCTGCGCGCGGATTCGCCGATCGACAGCGGGCCTTCTCCGTCCACCCGCACGCTGAACTCGCCCGGCTTGCCGGTGAAGTTCTGCACGTCCAGGGTGACCATGCTGCGATCGCCCGGCGCCAGCACGCGCGGCAGGCTGGCTTCGGCGACGATCGGCGCACGCACCAGCGTCTCGCGATCGCGGTTGCCATAGCGTTCGTCCGAGTACACCAGCGCCGACACCCGCAGGGTGCCGTTGAAATCCGGCACCTTCAGGCGGATGCGCGCATTGCCCTGGGCATCCAGCTTCACCGGCCCGGCGAACAGGTCCACCGTCTGCACCCGCGAGGTCGGCCGCTTGGCCTGCGGCAACGCGGCCAGCGCCATGTCGCCGCCGAACCGCATCTTGGCGCTGCCGCCCTCGAAGCTTTCGATCACGCGTCCGTAGATGTCATAGGCGTCCACGCCAAGACGGCGCTGGGCGAAGAACTGCGCGTTGGCATCCGGCACCGGGAAGCGGGTGATGTTGAGGATGCCCACGTCCACCGCCGAGACGGTGACGTGCGCGGCCTTGCCGGCCAGTTCCGGCACGCTGACGGTGACCGGCAGCTCCTGCTCGGGCCGCATCTGCTTGGGCACGGCCAGGCCGACGGCGACGCGGCGCGCCTTGCGATCCATCGGCACGTGGGCCACGCCGACCGCGCGCGCCGGGGTGATCTTGCTGGGCGCGGAACCGCCGCGGAACACCAGCGCGGTGATGTAGACATCGTGCCGTTCCCACTCCTGGGTGACCGGAATCGAGAAGCGGCTGCCGGGCTTGGCGTCGATCTCCTGCACGTACAGCATGCGATCGGCCTCGACCATCAGCAGGCCCTTGCCCGGATGCGGCGGGGTCAGGGGCACCTGCAGGGTGTCGCCGGCCTTGTAGCCGGTCTTGTCCAGCGCCAGCTTCACCTTGTCGGGGCGCGCGTCCAGGCCGCGGTTCTGGTCATCCCAGCTCCAGCCGGCGCGGAACGGATAGCGAGTGGTCAGGCCGGAGGCCGGATCGAACACATCCAACCGGTATTCGCCCCACTCCACCGGATAGTCGATGCGCGTGGCGCTGGCCCCAGCATCGATCACCTTGGTCTCCAGGTTCTCGAAGCGACGGGTGAAGTCGTAGTCCCAGCCGCCGTCTTCGTCGTAGTTCCAGTGGTAATCGCGATGCTCGCGCACCAACGTGACCTTCAGGCCCTTGCCGGGCTGCGGCTTGCCGGCCGCGTCGACCCGCATGACCTCGAAGCCGGCATTGCTGTTGGCGTCGGCGCCGTCCTTGTCGTCGAAAAGCGGGCGCACGCCGACCAGCGCGCTGGCCGGCCACATCACCCGCTTGAGCGTGCGGGTGACGGTACGGCCGCCGGTCTCGTAGACGCTACCCGAAACCACCGCCGCGATCGGCGTCACCGGCTTGGCCTCGGCCGGCAGCGCGATGGCCTCGCGGTAGACACCCTTGTCGTCGAATGACGTATCGATGACGTCCTTGGCTTCCTTCGGCAATTCCACCGTCGGATCACCGAAGAAGTAACCCGGCAGCGCCTCGACCGGATGCTGTTCCACCGCCACCGACAGGCGCGCGGTGAAACGGTTGCCCGCGGCCGGCGCGCCGTAGAGATAGGCGGCCGTGGCCTGCAGCTGCAGCGGCTGTCCCGGCGCGAGCGTGGCCTGCGCGGTATCCAGATCCAGCTTCATCCGTTCCGGCAGGAATTCCTCGATGCGCAGGGTCATGCCCTGCACGGCTTCCTTGCTGGCCGGATCGGTGCGGAACTCGACCTGCCAGCGGCCGGTCGGCGCTTCCTGCGGGATGACCTGTTCGAAGTTGAAATAGCCCTGCTCGCCCGGTTGCAGGCGGGTCTCGCGGAAGGTCTTGCCGTCCGGCTGTTTCAGGCGCAGGAAGATCGGCTGCGCCTTGACCGGCCGGCCATCGAAATCACGCAGCAGCGCCGACAGCCGCACCGTCTCGCCCGGCCGGTACAGATCGCGGCCAGACCAGGCGAACACGTCGAACCAGGCCTGCTCGCGCCCGGCCACCGCGAATTCGGACAGATCCAGCGCCGGCTGGTTGAACGGCAGCATCGAGACGTCCTGGCCACGCCGGGCGATTAGCACGTGGCCGGCATCCAGCGTGTACTTCAGCAAGGCGTTGCCGTTGCTGTCGGTCTTGCCGGTCAGGAAGGTCTCGCCCTTGGCGTCCAGCACGCGCAGTTCGACCCCGCCCACGGCCGCGCCGTCGCGGAGCGAGGCGGTATGGACGAACAGCTGATCCTTGTAGGCGCGCGTATGCAGGCCCAGGTCGCTGACGGTGAAGAACGCGGTCTCGAAATCGCCGGAGAACTTGCCGGTGCGCTTCATCACCGCGAAGTAGAGCCCCGGTTCCTGCAGTTCCTTGATGTCCTGGATCGGCAGGTAGGTCAGCAACCGTTCGTTGGGCTTGCCGCCGAGCAGGAAGCGGTTGACGTAGACCGGCTCGGCCAACTGCCCGATCGGGGTGTTGTCGCCGTAGTCGCTGTCCAGGTCCCAGCTGCCGCGGCGGCCGCCACGCTGGTATTCGGAGAAGAACTTCGGCAGCGATTTCTCGTTGACCCGCAGGAACTCGACGTCCACTTCCTTGACGTTGATCGAGACCACCGGCAATCCGCGGCTCTCGCGCGCCGGCAGCACGCTGCCCTGCGAGGCGAAACCGACGGCGGGATCCAGTTCACCGGTGTGCACGCGCTGCTTGAGCGCCTTGCCCAGGCGGCTGCCATCGGCGGCCAGCAGGTCAGCGCGCACGTTCACGTCGTAATCCTTGGCCGCCTCCACCGACGGAAAGCGCAGGATCCTGCCCTTGTCGTCCAGCACCCAGCTGCCCTTGACCGTTTCGCCGTTGGCGCCGGCCACGGCCAGCAACTGGTCGAAGTCCTGCGAACTCACCAGCGGACGACTGAACTCCAACGCGATCGCCAGGCTGCCGTCATGCTGATCCGGATAGGCGCTGACCAGGCCGAAGCCGACCACTTCCTGCCGCTGCGCCTGCACCGCCTCGCCGCTGGCTTCGGGCAACTGCCCGGTGTCGTTGCGCTTGCAGCCGCCGCGCGCGCCCAGCGCCAGCAAGCCCCCCAAGAACGCGCGCGCCCCGAAAGCGCGCGCGCCGCGGAAGGAAGGAGCCAACGATTCCATGTGCATGTCCCTGATCCGGTCTTGGCGGCAGTATAGAACGCGGACCGCGAGGCTTTGGGGTCAGCGCCGTGAAAACACCGGAAAAGAAAAACCCCGGCGCGGGCCGGGGTTTTTCACTGTGTCGCCGGACAGGCCTCAGGCCTGCGGTGGCGGTGCGGTGGTCTCGCCGGATTCGGCGGCGTCGACATCGCCCTCTTCGTCTTCGTCCAGCGAGGCATCCAGGCGTTCGACCGCCTGCAGCACCTCGCCTTCGGACAGGCGCATCAGGGTCACGCCCTGGGTATTGCGGCCCACCCGCGAGATTTCCGAAGCGCGGGTACGCACCAGGGTACCGCCGTCGGAAATCAGCAGGACCTCGTCGCCGGCGCGCAGCAGCACCGCGCCGATCAGCTTGCCGTTGCGCTCGCTGGTCTGGATGCCGATGACGCCCTGGGTGCCACGGCCCTTGCGCGGGTACTCGGCCAGCGGGGTGCGCTTGCCGTAGCCGTTCTCGGTGGCGGTCAGGATGTAGGCCATGCCGGCGTCGTCGGCGCCGGCTTCCACCACCGCCTCCTCGCTGGCCTCGGCCACGTCCTCGGCGCCCTCGTCTTCGCCTTCGTCCACGCCACCGGCGGATTCGGACACGATCAGGCTGACCACTTCCTCGCCCTCGGCCAGGCGGATGCCACGCACGCCAGCGGCGGTGCGGCCCATCGAGCGCACCTTGTCCTCGGCGAAACGCACGGTCTTGCCGTTGGAGGCGAACAGCAGCACGTCGTTGCCGCCGTCGGTCAGGGCCACGCCGATCAGCGCGTCGCCCTCGTCCAGGCTGATGGCGATCTTGCCGCGCGCCAGGCGGAAGGCGAACTCGGTCAGCGGGGTCTTCTTGACCGTGCCGCTGCGGGTGGCGAAGAACACATAGCGGCCTTCCTCGTAGGCACGCACCGGCAACACCGCCTGGACCTTCTCGCCTTCCTCCAGCGGGATCCAGTTGATGATCGGACGGCCGCGGGCGCTGGAGCCGGCTTCCGGCAACTGGTGCACGGGCAGCCAGAACACCTTGCCGCTGCTGGTGAAGGTCAGCAGGGTATCGTGGGTATTGACCAGCCACAGCTGGTCGATGAAATCCTCTTCCTTGGTCGCCGCCGCGCTGCGGCCACGGCCACCGCGACGCTGGGCGCGGTAGGCGCTGACCGGCTGGCGCTTGGCGTAGCCGGCGTGCGACAGGGTGACCACCACGTCTTCCGGGGCGATCAGATCGAGGATGTCCAGGTCTTCTTCGCTGTGGCGGATTTCGCTGCGGCGCGCGTCGCCGAATTCGGCCTTGACGTTCAGCAGTTCGTCGCGGATGACCTGCAGCAGCACGTCCGGGTTTTCCAGGATGCGGATCAGGCCGGCGATGACCTCCAGCAGTTCCTTGTATTCCTCGGTCAGCTTTTCCTGTTCCAGACCGGTCAGGCGATGCAGGCGCATCTCCAGGATCTGGGTGGCCTGCACGTCGGTCAGCTGGTAGACGCCGTTGACCAGGCCCACGCCCTTGGGCAGGTCATCCGGGCGCGAGGCCTCGGCGCCGGCGGCCGACAGCAGCGCGCCGACCAAGCCGGGCTGCCAGGTCTTGGCCAGCATGCGCTCGCGGGCTTCCTGCGGGTTGGCCGAGGTCTTGATCAGCTCGATCATCTCGTCGATGTTGGCGAGCGCGACCGTCAGGCCTTCCAGGATGTGGGCGCGGGCTTCGGCCTGGTCCAGGTCGTACAGGGT